>CAZBIO010000062.1:0-4950 GCA_964491965.1 uncultured Cellulomonas sp. | reverse complement strand
AGCTCGGCTCCGTGGGCCTCGTCGTCGGCGCGACCGTGGGGGACGCGGCCGCGCGGCTCGGCCTCGACCTGACGGCGGTGCGCGGCCCGCTCCTCGCGCCGGGTGTCGGGGCGCAGGGAGCTGGAGCGGCGGAGCTGCGTGACGTGTTCGGCGATGCGCGGCGGGCCGTGCTCGCGGCCTCCTCGCGTGGGGTGCTCTCGGCGGGGCCGGACCCGGTCGCGCTGCGCGGCGCCGCCGAGCGGGCGCGCGACGAGGCCGCCGCCGCGCTCGCCTGACGCGCGGCATGGCGGCGGCGTAGCGAATCGTTTCGGCTGGTGGCGAAACCGGATCTACCGGTCGCGTCGCGTTGCCGAGTGCCCACCGGCTCGCTAGGTTCGATCCCGATCCCGCGCCAGGTGGGACAGGTTCCGACCGACGAGAAGGTGACCCAGTGGCACTTCCCCCGCTGACTCCCGAACAGCGCGCTGCAGCGCTCGAGAAGGCCGCCGCTGCCCGGCAGGCCCGTGCCGAGGTGAAGAATCGCCTCAAGTACTCCCAGGGTTCGCTGTCCGACGTCATCGAGCAGGGGCAGAAGGACGAGACCATCGGCAAGCTCAAGGTCGTCTCGCTGCTGGAGTCGCTGCCCGGGGTGGGCAAGGTCAAGGCGCGCGCGATCATGGCCGACATCGGCATCTCCGAGACCCGGCGCGTGCGCGGCCTAGGCCCGCACCAGGTCAAGGCCCTGGTCGACCGCTTCGGCTGACCGAGCCGCCGGGCGTCGCCCGGCCCTGACGACCCCGCACCGACCTCAGGAGCACGCTTCCCTTGACGACGCCCGCCCGGCTGACCGTACTGGCCGGCCCGACCGCCGTCGGCAAGGGAACCGTGTCCGCCGACGTACGGGAGCGCTACCCCCAGGTCTGGCTCTCCGTCTCCGCGACCACCCGGCCCCCGCGGCCGGGTGAGGTGGAGGGCATCCACTACCGATTCGTGTCCGACGAGGAGTTCGACCGCATGGTCGCGGGCGGCGAGCTCCTCGAATGGGCGCTGGTCCATGGCCGGTACCGCTACGGCACGCCGTGCCGGCCCGTCCTGGACCGCCTCGCCGCCGGCCGGCCGGTCCTGCTGGAGATCGACCTGCAGGGCGCCCGCGCCGTGCGCGCCGCCATGCCGGAGGCACGGTTCGTCTTCCTCGCCCCGCCCTCGTGGGACGAGCTGGTGCGGCGGCTCGTCGGACGCGGTACCGAGGGTCCGGAGGAACGGGAACGGCGCCTGGCCACCGCCAGGGTGGAGATGGCGGCCGAGCCCGAGTTCGACCACGTCATCGTCAACGACGAGGTCCACCGCGCCACCGACGAGCTCATCGGCGTGATGGGGTTGGAGCCCGCGCCGGTCCAGCGCGACCCCGCAGGCTAGACTGGTCGGCGGTGCGCGGGCGCAGTTCGCTGCAACAGCCCGGCGCAAGATTCCCTAGACCCCCTCGGGAGAGGCCATCGTGTCCGGAACCGTCGCCCAGCCCACGGGCATCACCGACCCGCCGATCGACGACCTGCTGGAGCGCGCGGACTCCAAGTACGCGCTGGTGCTCTACAGCGCGAAGCGTGCCCGCCAGATCAACGCCTACTACGCCCAGCTCAACGAGGGTCTGCTCGAGTACGTCGGCCCGCTGGTGGACACCCGCCCCCAGGAGAAGCCGCTGTCGATCGCGATGCGTGAGATCGACCGGGGCCTCCTGACGATCATCCCGGGCGAGGACTGACCAGCACCCGGCCGTGAGGATCGTCCTCGGCGTCGGCGGGGGGATCGCCGCCTACAAGGTGGCCGGCCTGCTGCGCCTCCTCACCGAGGCGGGGCACTCCGTCCGCGTGGTGCCCACCCGGTCGGCCCTCGAGTTCGTCGGGCGCCCCACGTGGGAGGCGCTCTCCGGTCAGCCCGCCACGCCGGACGTGTTCGACGACGTCACGGGCGTGGCCCATGTCGCGCTCGGCCGGGACGCCGACCTCGTCGTCGTCGCACCCGCGACCGCCGACCTGCTCGCCCGCGCGGCGGCGGGCCTCGCCGACGACCTGTTGACCACCACGCTGCTGGTCGCCCGCTGCCCGGTGCTGATGGCGCCGGCGATGCACACGCAGATGTGGGAGCACCCCGCCACCGTCGCCAACGTCGCGACGCTGCGGGCCCGCGGGGTCCACGTGCTCGACCCCGCCGTCGGCCGGCTGACCGGCCCCGACAGCGGCCCCGGCCGCCTGCCCGAGCCCGACGAGATCGCGGCGGCCGCGCTCGCGCTGCTGCACCCTCGCCCGCAGGACCTCGCCGGGCGGCGCGTGGTGATCTCGGCCGGGGGGACGCGCGAGCCGCTCGACCCGGTCCGGTTCCTCGGCAACCGCTCGTCGGGCCGCCAGGGGATCGCCCTGGCACAGGCGGCCCGAGCCCGCGGCGCGGCCGTGACCCTCGTGGCCGCCAACGTGGAGCTGCCCACCGGCCCCGGCGTCGACGTGGTGACCGTCGAGACCGCCGACCAGCTGCGGGATGCCGTCCGCGCCGCGGCGAAGGACGCGGACGCGGTGGTGATGGCGGCGGCCGTCGCCGACTTCCGCCCCGCCGCGGCCGCCGGCGCGAAGATCAAGAAGCAGCCGGGCGGGCAGCCGCCGGCGCTCGAGCTCGTGGAGACCGTCGACATCCTCGCGGAGCTCGCGGCACAGCGGCTGCGGCCGGGGCAGGTGGTGGTCGGCTTCGCGGCCGAGACCGGCGACTCCGCGGGCGACGTGCTCGACCACGGGCGCGCCAAGGCGCGGCGCAAGGGCGCCGACCTGCTCGTCGTCAACGCCGTCGGGGACGGGCGGGGCTTCGGCACACCGGACAACGACGTCGTCGTGCTCGACGCGTCCGGCGGCGAGGTCGCCCGGGCCGCAGGCACCAAGGACCAGGTGGCCCACGCGGTGTGGGACGCGGTGCTGCCGTTGCTCGGACCCGCGGCCTGAGCCTCCGACGAGTGACCGCCGGGCGGCCAGTAGGCTGCCGCCCGTGAATTCCTCCTCCTCCGCGCGCCTGTTCACGTCCGAGTCGGTGACCGAGGGGCACCCCGACAAGGTCTGTGACCAGATCTCCGACGCGATCCTCGACGCGATGATCGAGCAGGACCCGGGCGCGCGCGTGGCCGTCGAGACGATGGTGACCACGGGCCTGGTGCACGTCGCGGGCGAGGTGACCACCGAGGCGTACGTGGAGATCCCGCAGGTGGTCCGCGAGGTGGTCAACGGCATCGGCTACACGTCGTCGGACATCGGGTTCGACGGCGACTCGTGCGGCGTCTCGGTCTCGATCGGGCAGCAGTCGCCCGACATCGCGCAGGGCGTCGACAAGGCGCTGGAGATCCGCGAGGACGCCTCCGACGACGACCCCCTGGACCAGCAGGGCGCCGGCGACCAGGGCCTGATGTTCGGCTACGCCGACGCCGACACCCCGACGCTCATGCCGCTGCCGATCTGGGTGGCGCACCGCCTCGCCGAACGGCTCGCGGCCGTCCGCAAGTCCGGCGAGGTGCCGGGCCTGCGGCCCGACGGCAAGACGCAGGTCACCATCCGCTACGAGGGCGACCACGCCGTCGCGCTCGACACCGTGGTGGTGTCCACGCAGCACGAGCCGAACATCTCGCTCGAGACCTACCTGCGGCCGGCGATCGCCGAGCACGTGATCGCACCCGTCCTGGCCGAGCTGGACATCGACACCACCGACCACACGCTGCTCGTCAACCCGACCGGCCTCTTCGTCGTCGGCGGTCCCAAGGGCGACGCCGGCCTGACCGGGCGGAAGATCATCGTCGACACCTACGGCGGCTACGCCCGGCACGGCGGCGGCGCGTTCTCGGGGAAGGACCCGTCGAAGGTGGACCGGTCCGCCGCGTACGCGATGCGGTGGGTCGCCAAGAACGTCGTCGCGGCGGGGCTCGCGAGCCGGTGCGAGGTGCAGGTCGCGTACGCGATCGGCCGCGCGCACCCCGTGGGGCTGTACGTCGAGACGTTCGGCACCGGGACGGTGCCGGTGGACCGGCTCACCGCGGCGATCCGCGACGTGTTCGACCTGCGTCCGGCCGCGATCATCCGCGACCTCGACCTGCTGCGGCCCATCTACCGGAAGACGGCCGCGTACGGGCACTTCGGCCGGGAGCTGCCGCAGTTCACGTGGGAGCGCACCGACCGCGTCGCCGACCTCCTCTCCGCCGTCGGCTGACGCCGCGGGCGAGCCGTCACCCAGCGCCGGGCGGCCCGACGGTCGGTGCGGGGTGGTGGGATAGGCGCCGTGGAGGTGGTCCAGCCGGCGCTCGCCGGGATGCCGCGCGCCCGGTCGCCGCGCCCGGCGCGCGAACGGCCGGTGGCCGCCGTCCACCCGGTCGCGCGTGTCTGCGTCGACGTGCAGCCCGCCCACCTGGACCATCCCTTCGACTACCTCGTCCCCGCCGACCTCGACGCGACGGCGCTGCCCGGGGCACGCGTGCGGGTGCGCTTCGGCGGCCAGGACGTCGACGGCTGGCTGCTGGAACGGCTCGACGAGCCGGACCACGAGGGCCGGCTCGTGCCGTTGCGCCGGGTGTCGGGCGAGCCGGTACTCACCCCCGAGGTGATGCGCCTGGCACGTGCCGTCGCCGACCGCTACGCCGGCACCCTGGCGGACGTCCTGCGGCTGGCCGTCCCGCCCCGGCACGCCCGCGTCGAGGCCGAGACGCGCGAGCGCACCGGCCCACCCTCCCCACCTGCCGCCGCCGGCACCGCCTGGGCGCCCTATCGCGGCGGACCCGCGTTCCTGCAGCACCTGGTCGCGGGCGGCAGCCCGCGCGCCGTCTGGACCGCGCTGCCCGGTCCGGCGGGCGAGACCTGGGCCGACGCGATCGCGCAGGCCGTCGCGTCGTGCGTGCTCGGCGGGCGTGGAGCGCTGGTCGTCGCGCCCGACGGCCGCGACGTCGACCGGGTGCTC
>CAZBIO010000061.1:0-6657 GCA_964491965.1 uncultured Cellulomonas sp. | reverse complement strand
TTCGCCGACCTGGAGCGCCGGACGGGCACCCGGCTCACCGACCTCGCCGAGGGCTCGGAGGACCGCCGGATCGCGTTCGCCGACCTGCAGGCCCACGGCCCCCAGCCGGTGGTGACGTCGCCCGAGTGGTCCGGGAGCGAGCACGGCGGGCGGCGGTACAGCGCGTTCGTGGTCAACATCGAGCACTCCCGCCCGTTCCACACGCTCACCGGCCGCCAGCACTACTACCTGGACCACGACTGGATGCGCGACATGGGCGAGTCCCTGCCCGTGTACCGCCCGCCGCTCGACCTGCACCACCTGTACGGGGAGGCGCCCGTCGGCTCCACCGGGAGCACCGCCGCGGGCGAGGCCCAGGTCGCGGTGCGCTACCTCACCCCGCACAACAAGTGGGCGATCCACTCGCAGTACTTCGACAACCTCCACATGCTGACGCTCGGCCGGGGCGGGCAGACGGTGTGGATGAGCCCGGCGGACGCCGCCAAGGTGGGCGTCCGCGACAACGACTGGATCGAGGCGTGGAACCGCAACGGCGTCGTCGTCGCCCGGGCCGTCGTCTCGCACCGGATGCCCGAGGGCACCGTGTTCATGTACCACGCGCAGGAACGCACCATGGGTACGCCCCTGACCGAGACCTCCGGCAAGCGCGGCGGCATCCACAACTCGCTCACCCGGGTGCTGATCAAGCCGACGCACCTCATCGGCGGCTACGCCCAGCAGTCGTACGCCTTCAACTACGTGGGCCCCACGGGCAACCAGCGCGACGAGGTCACCCTGATCCGCCGCCGCTCCCAGGAGGTGCAGTTCTGATGCGCGTCATGGCCCAGATCGCCATGGTGATGAACCTCGACAAGTGCATCGGGTGCCACACCTGCTCCGTCACCTGCAAGCAGGCGTGGACCAACCGCTCCGGCACCGAGTACATGTGGTTCAACAACGTCGAGACCCGGCCGGGCGTCGGCTACCCCCACACGTGGGAGGACCAGGGCCGCTGGCACGGAGGCTGGTCCCGCACCCGCTCCGGGCGGCTGGTGCCGCGGTCCGGCGGGCGGCTGCAGCGGCTCACGAGGATCTTCGCCAACCCCGACCTGCCGCAGCTGACCGACTACTACGAGCCCTGGACGTACGAGTACGACGCGCTGCTGTCCGCGCCGCGCGACTCGAAGGACTTCCCCGTCGCGCGGCCCGTCAGCCAGATCACGGGCAGGCCGATCGACAAGGTCGCGTGGGGCCCCAACTGGGACGACGACCTCGGCGGCTCCACCGAGACGATGAAGGACGACCCCGTCCTGGCGCAGATGAACGTCGAGGTGCGCACCCAGATCGAGCAGACGTTCATGTTCTACCTGCCGCGCATCTGCGAGCACTGCCTCAACCCGACGTGCGTGGCCGCGTGCCCCTCGGGCGCGATGTACAAGCGCGCGGAGGACGGCATCGTCCTGGTGGACCAGGACCGCTGCCGCGGCTGGCGCATGTGCGTCTCGTCGTGCCCCTACAAGAAGGTCTACTTCAACCACCGCACCGGCAAGGCCGAGAAGTGCACGCTGTGCTACCCCCGCCTGGAGGCCGGCCAGCCGACGGTGTGCTCCGAGACCTGCGTCGGCCGGCTGCGCTACCTCGGCGTGCTCCTCTACGACGCCGACCGGGTGGGCGAGGCGGCGGCGGTCGAGGACCCGCAGGACCTCTACCTCGCCCAGCGCTCGATCCTGCTGGACCCGCACGACGCCTCGGTCGTCGCGGCCGCCCGCGCGGACGGTGTGCCGGACTCCTGGATCCGGGCCGCCCAGGAGTCGCCGATCTGGGCGCTGATCGACACGTATGAGGTGGCGCTCCCGCTGCACCCCGAGTACCGCACCCTGCCGATGGTCTGGTACATCCCGCCGCTGTCGCCGGTTGTGGACCAGGTCACCGCGTCCGGCAACGACGGCGAGGACCACACGATCCTGCTCACCGCGCTGGCCACGATGCGCATCCCGCTGGAGTACCTCGCCGGGCTCTTCACCGCCGGCGACACCCGCCCTGTGGAGCGGTCGCTGCGCCGCCTCGCCGCGATGCGGTCGTACATGCGCGACGTCAACCTCGGCGTCGGCGGGAACGACGAGGCCGCGGCGGCGGTCGGCATGACCGGCGGGCAGGTCGAGGCGATGTACCGGCTGCTGGCGATCGCCAAGTACGACGACCGCTACGTCATCCCCACCACGCACCCCGAGACCCCCCGCGGGATCGCCGAGCTCGGCGAAGACGTCTCCGGCCTCCTCGACACCGGTGCCGGCGCGCCCGAGGCCTGCTCGGTGTCGGCCTTCCACGGCAACGGCCGGCTGCACGTCACCTCCCGCGGCCGCGCCAAGGCCGCGGCGGCCGCGCAGCAGCCGTCCACGCCGGGGCGCGTCAACCTCCTCGACTGGGGCGGCGACGAGGGCGCCGCGGGGCTGTTCCCGCCGGCGCCGCAGCGGGCGGAGGACGAGCGATGACCACGCTGGTGCGCACGGAGTGCTCACCGGACCAGCTGCGCACGGCCCACATGGTCGTCTCCGTGCTCCTGGACTACCCGGGCGAGCGGTACGACGAGGCCCTCGCGGCCGCCGAGCAGTCGGCGGCCGGGCTGCCGGACCCCGTGCGCGACGACGTCCTGGAGTTCGTCGCGTCGGCGCGGTCGGCCGGGCCGCGCGCGGTCGCGGAGCACTACGTCGACACGTTCGACCAGCGCCGCCGCTGCGCGCTCTACCTCAGCTACTACGCCGTCGGGGACACCCGCCAGCGCGGCGTCGCGCTCCTGGGCTTCCAGGCGGTGATGCGGGCACTGGGCTTCGAGCGGGCGCGCGACGAGCTGGCCGACTACCTGCCATTGGTCCTCGAGCTGTCCGCCCGCACGGGCGACCGCCTCGCCCTCGACCTGCTGGCCTCCCACCGCGAGGGGATCGAGGTGGCGCGATCCGCGCTGCGCGGCTTCGGCTCCCCCTACGCCCACCTGCTCGACGCCCTGTGCCACACCCTGCCCCCGGTGGACGAGCAGACCCGCGAGCGCTACCAGCGCCTGGTCACCCAGGGGCCACCCGCCGAGATGGTGGGCTTGCCGTTCCCGCTCACCGACAGGAGCGCCCGCCCGTGACCGCCGCCGACATCCTGCTGTGGGTCGCCCTCCCCTACGCCAGCCTGACGCTGCTGGCCGGCGGGCTCGTCTGGCGGTGGTGCAGCGACCAGTTCGGCTGGACCACCCGCTCCTCGCAGCTGCACGAGAGGGCGATCCTCCGGATCGCCTCGCCGCTGTTCCACGTCGGCTTCCTCATGGTCGCCGGCGGGCACGTGCTCGGGCTGCTGGTCCCCACGACGTGGACGCAGGCGGCCGGCGTGGGGCAGAGCGCCTACCACCTGCTCGCCACCTCGGCCGGCTCGCTCGCCGCCGCCATGACGATCGTCGGCCTTGTCGGGCTCCTGTGGCGCCGCTTCGCCACCCGCTCCGTGCGCCTGGCGACCACGCGGCGCGACCTGGTGATGTACGTGCTGCTGGCGGTGCCGATCGGGCTGGGCACGTGGGCGACGGTCGCCAACCAGATCCTCGGCGAGCCCGAGGGGTACGACTACCGGGAGACGATCAGCCCCTGGCTGCGCTCGGTCCTGACGTTCACGCCGCAGCCGGAGCTGATGCTGACGGTGCCGCTGTCGTTCCGGCTGCACGTGATCGCGGGGTTCCTGCTGCTGGCGTTCTGGCCGTTCACGCGGCTGGTGCACGCCCTGTCGGTTCCCGTCGCCTACCCGACGCGCCCCTACATCGTGTACCGCGCCCGCCGCGCCGCGGTGTCGACCGCCCCGGCCCGGCGCGGCTGGGACCCGATCCGTGCGGCCGGCGACGGCCGGGTCGGCGCGGCCGGCAACGGCCCGAGCCCGAGGGCGTGACAGGATCGTGGACGAGATGATCAGGACCCGCCCCACGTCGGACCGGCCCGGGCCCGCCAGCCCGCAGTCGATGATGCGCGCCCTCGCCGGGCTGTCGGCCGCCCAGCACGCCCTGCTGGACGAGATCTCGCGCCACACGGAGCCGGTCACGGTCGCCGACCTCGCGGACGCGATGGGCCTGCACCCGAACTCGGTGCGCGACTCGATGCCGGCGCTGGTCGACCAGGGGCTCGTCGCCCGCACGCGGCAGCCGACCGTCGGGCGGGGGCGCCCCTCGTGGGCCTACGAGGCCGTCGCGCCGGCGCAGGCCGCCGCGCTGACCCGGGAGTTCGCCGACGTGTGCGAGGCGGTGGCCGAGCACCTGGTCGCCACCGTCGACGACCCCGCGGCCGCCGCCCACGACATCGGCGCCCGCTGGGGCATCCGGATGCTCGACCTGATGGGTGGGCCGGGACACGCCGAGGAGGACGCGAGCGGCGTCGACGTCCACGCCAGCCGGATCCGGCTGTTCATGTCCTCGCTGGGCTACCAGGCCCGCGCCGAGACGCCGGTGCGGATGGCCCTGCACCAGTGCCCGCTGCGGACCGAGGGGACGCTCCCCCACCCGCTCGTCTGCCAGATGCACCGCGGGATGCTCGACGAGGTGCTCGGCACCCTGTCCGGCGGCACGGCCCGCGCCGACCTGAAGCCCTTCGCCGGGCCGGACTTCTGCACCATCGAGCTGCGGCCGGCGGACGCTACCCGCCCCGCTACGGACTGACCTCGAGGACGCCGTGGGCGCCCTTCTCGGCCAGGCTCATCTGGTGGTCGACGAAGGCGTAGCGGCCGGCCTCGACGGGCACCAGCTCGACGAACCCGCCCTCCGCCGCCACCAGCGGCAGCACCTGTGACCCGGTGGTGCCCCGCGTGAGTCCGTCCGCCGACACCCCGCGCCGCACGCTGTAGGCGCCCTCGCGCCACACCGTGTCGAACTGCGCGCCCACCACGTGGAAGGCGAGCGGCGCGTTGGGCCCGGCGTCGAGCACCCAGAGGCGCACCCGCTCCCCGACGCGCGCGGCCAGCGGGTGCTCGTCGTACTGGAACGCCCGGCCGTTGAACGCGACGATGTCCGGGATCGCGGCGGCGACCTTCGCCGGGTCCGCCGGGTCCCCGTCCGCGCCGAGGTACTGCTCGGACTGGACCAGCACGTAGCTGTGGTCCACCGGCTCGAGGCCGTCCGGCTCGATCACCACCGCGCCGAACATGCCGTTCGCGATGTGGTGGGACATCGGCATCGTCGAGCAGTGGTACATCCACACGCCCGAGCGGCGGGCCGTGAAGGTGTACTCGAGGCTCTCGCCCGGCTCGATGGTGCGCATCGGGCCGTCCGGCGCGAGCTCGCCGGCGTGGAAGTCGATCGAGTGGCCCATCGTCCCGGCGTTGACCAGCGTGACGTGGAACGTGTCACCGATCCGCCCGTGCAGCACCGGCCCCGGCGACGTGCCGTTGTACGTCCAGACGGTGCGCGTTCGGCCCTCCGCGACGTCCTCTGTGTGCTCCGTGACGGTGAACGTGTAGGAGTGCTCGGTCGCGTCGTCGAGCGGCGGGAGCTGTGCGGGATAGGGCGTCGCCGTGGCCGCCGCCTGCTGGAGCTCCGCCATCGTCGGGGCGGACGACGAGACGGTGGCGTCCGCCGTGCTCACCGGATGGCCCGCGTGGTCGCCGCCCCCGGCCACGACGCGCACCACCATCCCCATCTGGCGATGGCCGGGCAGCGAGCACCACCCCTCGAGGTCGCCACCGACCACGCCGACGTCGATCGTCGCCCGCTCGCCCGGGGCGAGGGGCCCGGTCGAGGCGCCGTTGGCGAACACGAGGTCGTGGCGCTGGTCGCCCGTGTTGTGCAGCGTGACGCGCAGCGTGTCCCCGGCCGGGACCTCGATGGTCGACGGCGAGAACGCCATGCCCTCGACCGTCAGCGTCACCTCCGTGGTGTGCCCGGTGGGCTGCACGGCGGCCGCCGGCGATCCTCCGGCGGGCTCCCCCGCGGGCTCGTCGGACGCACCGGCGAGGGTGGGACGGGCGAGCACCACCGCGAGCGCGACGGCGACGACCGCCACGGCTCCGGCGATCGCGGACGCCGCCCGCGACGTCGCCGGTCCCTCCCGCCCGGGCAGGGGCCGGGGTCCGGAGGGTCGGGTCTCGTCGGTCATCGCTCGCTCCGTCGGGTGGGGCCAAGGGTGAGGGTCACGGGTGGCGTCGGGTCGCCGCCCAGCGCTCGTCGGGCACGCGCCTGGCGCGCCCCGGCTACGGCGAAGAGGGCGACGTCCGCGGCGAAGCACGCCAGCACCACCGCCCACCATGCGGCCTGGAGCCCGCCGTCGACGGCGGCCGTGACGGCGAGCAGCATCAGCGCCGCGTTGCGCAGCACCAGCCGCAGCGGCCAGGCGGTCTCGAGGAGGGCCATGCCGGTGCGCAGCGGCGCGGGGCCGCCGCCGATCACCACCGGCATCAGGTAGGTCATCGCGCCGACGAACACCTGGCCCAGCCCGCCGGCGCCGAGGATCGCCAGCCACGGCAGGTCGACGACGCGCAGCGCGGCGGCGCCCGGCGAGGTGAACGCGTGGGCCGCGACGGCCGCCAGGCACACTGCGACCCACGCGAGGCCCGCGCCCGTGGTCCACGGCGCGTAGGCCGAGGGGCCGGCCGTCCGCGCGGCGCGCACCAGCGGCGCCGCGATGCCCACCACGAGCGCCGCGGCGAACGCGAGCAGCCCCACCCCCA
>CAZBIO010000060.1:0-5949 GCA_964491965.1 uncultured Cellulomonas sp. | reverse complement strand
CTGGGGTTTGGGGGGTGGGGGGGGGGTGTGGGGGGGGTGCGGGGGGGGGGGGGGGGGGGGGGGGGGGGGGGGGGGGGGGGGGGGGGGGGGGGGGGGGGGCGGGGGGGCGGGGGGGGGGGGGGGGGGGGGGGGGGGGGGCGGCGGGGTCGCCCGGTCAGGCGGCGGTCGGCCTCGTCAGCGCGAGCACCACGCGCACGATCGTGTCCCGCACCATCGTTGGGTCGTAGCACGTGACGCCCTGCAGGATCGCCTGCCGCACGGCGTCGTCGTACACGGCGATGAGCAGCCGCACCGCGACCGCCGGGTCGCCGGCGAACTCGCGCCCGGCCTGCTCCAGCGTCCGCTCCAGCACGGGCACCAGCGCCTGGTCGTACTGCCGGCGGTGCTCCAGGTACATCGGCGCGAACTCGGGGTCGCGCAGCGCGAGCAGCTGGAACTCGGTGTAGATCAGGCTCCACGCGTGGTCGTCGAACGGACCGACGAGGAAGTCCAGCACCACCCCGGCCATCGCGTCCGCGTCCAGGTTGCCCTCGGCGCGCTCCAGCCGCGGCCGCAGCGTGGCGAACTTCTCCTCGAGCGCGGCCAGGCGGGCCGCGTCCTCGCGGTCCATCAGCGCGACGAAGAGCTCCTCCTTCGTCGTGAAGTTGGAGTAGAAGGCGCCGCGCGTGAACCCGGCGCGCTCCGCGATCTGCTCCACGGTCGAGGCGTGGACGCCCTGCTCGGCGAACACCTCGAAGGCCGCGTCGAGCAGGCGCTCGCGGGTCGCGGCACGGCGCGCCGTACCGGCCGGCGTGGTGGTCCCGACGGCGGACACCCTGCCCCCTTCCTGGAACTTCTGGGGAGCGTCCCGAGTTGTCGATACACCAGCGTATCGGATACATTCACGTATCGGATACACCGGCGTATCGAATGGGCTGCTGTTTCTCGATCGATCCAGGAGTATGCCGTGTCCTCCACGCTCTATCGGCTCGGCCACTGGGCCTTCCGCGCACGGCGCGTCGTCGTCGCGGTGTGGGTCGCGGTCCTCGTCGTCGCCGGCGCGGGCGCCGCCCTCCTCTACGACGGCACCGACGACTCCTTCACCATCCCCGGCACGGAGTCAGGCGCGGCGCTCGACCAGCTCCAGGCCACGTTCCCCCAGGTCAGCGGCTCGAGCGCGCAGCTCGTCGTCGTCGCGCCGGACGGCATGCGCGTGGACGACGAGGCCGTGCGCGGCCCCGTCGAGGACGCCGTCGCCGCCGCGGAGGCGATCGACGGGGTCACCGCCGTCGCTGACCCGTTCGGCGGCCTCGTCGAGGGCGCGGTGTCCGACGACGGCTCGGCGGCGCTCGTCACGGTCCAGGTGGATGGGTCGGCCTCGGCGGTCGGGGACGACCTCAAGGAGGGCCTGACTGGCGTGGCCGACGACCTGCGGGCGGCCCTGCCGCCGGGCTCCACCGCCGCGCTCGGCGGCGAGATCTTCACGCTGACCATCCCCGGCATGGGGCTGACCGAGGTGCTCGGCGTGCTCGTCGCCGTCGTGGTGCTGCTGGTGACGTTCGGCTCGTTCGTCGCCGCCGGCATGCCGCTGGTGACCGCGCTGCTCGGCGTCGCGATCTCCACCGCGCTGATCTACGCGGCGACCAGCGTGGTGGCCGTCAACTCCACGACGCCGATGCTGGCGATCATGCTCGGGCTGGCCGTCGGCCTCGACTACACGCTGTTCGTCGTCAGCCGCCACCGCAGCCAGCTCGCCACCGGGATGGACGTCGAGGAGTCCGCCGCGCGGTCGCTGGCGACCGCCGGGTCGGCCGTGGTGTTCGCCGGGCTGACCGTGATGATCGCGCTGGCCGGCCTGTTCGTCGCCGGCCTGCCGTTCCTGACGACGATGGGCTTCGCCGCTGCCGGCGCGGTGGCGATCGCGGTGCTCATCGCGGTCACGCTGACGCCGGCCCTGCTCGGGTTCGCGGGCGAGCGGCTGCGGCCTCGGGCCACGGCGTCCGGGGCGCGGGCGACGGCGCCCGACGAGCGGCCCACGGTGCCCGACGAGCGTCCCGCGGTGTCCGACGAGCGTCCCGCGGTGCCCGACGAGCGTCCCGCGGCGTCCGGCAAGCACGGGCGCCTCGCCGATGCTTCGGCGGCCGAGCCCGAGGTGGGCCTCGACGGCGGCGAGGTCACCGGCAACCGGTTCTTCCGGGGCTGGATCACCGCCGTCACCAAGGTCCCTGCGCTGACGATCGTCGCCGTCGTCGCCCTCGTCGGCTTCCTCGCCTGGCCCGCCACCGGCCTGCGCCTCGCGCTGCCGGACGCCGGGACCCAGCCCGCCGGCTCGCCCGCGCGCGTCACCTACGACCTGGTCGCCGAGCACTTCGGCCCCGGACACAACGGGCCGCTCATCGTCGCGGGGACCATCGTCGGCTCCACCGACCCGCTCGGGCTGATGGCCGACCTCAAAGCCGAGATCGAGGCGCTCCCGGGCGTCGCGTCCGTGCCGCTGGCCACGCCGAACGAGGACGCGACCGTCGGCATCGTCCAGGTGATCCCCGAGGGCGGTCCGGACTCGGTGCAGACGGCGGACCTGGTGCGGGAGCTGCGCTCGATGAAGCCGCACTTCCTCCAGGCGTACGGCGTCGACCTCTCGGTCACTGGCATCACGGCCGCGCAGATCGACGTGTCCAGCCGGCTCGGCGCGGCTCTTCTGCCGTTCGGCCTGCTCGTCGTCGGCCTGTCGTTCCTGCTGCTGACCATGGTGTTCCGGTCGCTGTGGGTGCCGCTCAAGGCGACGCTCGGCTACGTCTTCTCGGTGGTGGCGGCGTTCGGCGTCGTCGCGATGGTGTTCGAGCGCGGCTGGGGTGCCGGGCTGCTCGGCGTCGACCGGCTGGGGCCGGTGATCTCGTTCCTGCCGATCATCCTCATGGGCGTCGTGTTCGGCCTGGCGATGGACTACGAGGTGTTCCTCGTCTCGCGGATGCGCGAGGACTACGTGCACCGCGGCGACGCGCGGCAGGCGGTGCGGACCGGCTTCCTCGCGTCCGGGAAGGTCGTGACGGCCGCGGCGCTGATCATGGTGTCGGTCTTCGCGGCCTTCATCCCCGAGGGCTCCATCTACATCAAGCCGATCGCCCTGGGCCTGGCCGCCGGCATCGCCGTCGACGCCTTCGTCGTGCGCATGACCCTGGTGCCCGCGGTGCTCCACCTGCTGGGCGACCGGGCGTGGCACTTCCCCCGCTGGCTCGACCGGCTGCTGCCGCGGTTCGACGTCGAGGGCGAGGGGCTGGCCGCCGAGCTGCGGCTCGCCGACTGGCCGGAGCCCGGCTGCACCGACGCGATCGTCGCGTCCGGGCTGCGCCTCGACGCGCCGGACGGCACCCCGCTGTACGACGAGGTCTCGGTGCGGGTGCCCACGGATGCCACGCTCGTCGTCGCCGGGCCGCACCGCAGCGGGCGCACCGCCCTGCTGCTGACGCTGGCGGGCCGCGCGCACGCCGATGCCGGCGTGCTCAAGGTCGCCGGGTTCGTCGCGCCGGTGCGGGACCCCGACATCCGCCGCCGCGTCGCGGTGGCCGGCCTGGCGCGCCGCGCTGACCCGGTAGGCGAGCTGCACGACGCGTTCGCCGCCCGCTCGCCGATCGTCGTCGTCGACGACCTCGACGCCGTCTCCGACCCGACGACGCGCGCCGCGCTGCGCGACGAGATCGCCGCCGCCCGCGCCACCGCCGCGCAGTCGGGGCGCGACCTGACGCTCGTCCTCTCGTGCCTCGACCCCGCCGCGGTCGCCGACCTGCTGCCCGCCGGCCCGACGACGACGCTGCGCCTGCACACCGCCCTGGAGAAGGTGTCCTGATGTCCGAGTTCCTCACCTCAGTGCTGCACCCCGAGCGGGCGCGCAACGCCGGGCGGCCCAGCTGGCTGTCGGCCGTCGGCCTGGTCCTGGTGCCGCTTCTCGTCGGGGGCCTGCTGGTCTGGGCGCTGTGGCAGCCCGACGAGCGCCTCGACCGGATCTCGGCCGCCGTGGTCAACGAGGACGTCGCCGTGGAGGTGGACGGCCAGACCGTGCCGCTGGGCCGCCAGCTCGCGGCCGGGCTGGTGACCGCGGGCGGCGACGGGGCGACGAACGTGTCCGGCTCGGACTCGCCGACCAACTTCACGTGGGCGGTGACCGGCGCGGACGACGCGGCGGCGGGCCTCGCCGACGGCACGTACGCGACCGTCGTCACCATCCCGGCGGGGTTCTCGGCCGCCGCGACGTCGGTGGGCACCGATCCGGGCAACGCGCAGCAGGCGACCATCGACATCGCGACGTCACCGCGGTCGCGTCCCGTCGACGCCGCGGTGGCGCAGGCGGTGACCAGCGTCGCGGTGCAGGTGCTGTCCTCGCAGCTGACCACCACGTACCTGCAGAACGTGTTCGTCGGCTTCGACACCCTCAGCGGCCACCTTGCGGACGCCGCCGACGGCGCCGACCAGCTCGCGGATGGCGCCACGCAGGTGGGGTCGGGGGCGACGTCGCTCGCCACCGGAGCGGAGCAGCTGGCGTCCGGCGTGGGGCAGCTGTCCACCGGCGCCGCACAGCTCGCGTCGGGTGCGCGGTCGCTCTCGTCGGGCGTGTCGCAGGTCGCCGGGGGAGCCTCGGGGCTCGCGTCGGGCGCCACCGAGCTCTCGTCGGGCGTGGGGCAGCTGTCGACCGGCGCGACCTCGCTCGCCGACGGCCTGGACCGGCTGGCGTCCGGCGTGCAGCAGTCCGCGACCGACGCGCAGGCCGGGGTGGCGTCCGCCGAGCAGTTCGCGGGCGGCCTCGACCAGCTCGCGACCGGGTTGGCGGGCCTGGCGCACCTGTCGGCCGTGTGCGCCGGCCAGGCCGACCCGAGCCTGCCGCAGGCGGCGGCGTGCGCCGCGCTCCAGCAGCAGACGAGCCCGGCCGCCCTCGGCAAGCTCGCGGGGAGCGCGTCGCAGCTGGCGGCGGGAGGCCACGACCTGGCCGACGGCGTCTCGGAGTCCGCGACCGGGCTCTCGACGCTCGCGGGGGCGCTGGGGCAGTCGGCCACCGGCGCGCACCAGCTGGCGTCGGGGGCGTCGCAGTCCGCGGCGGGGGCGTCGCAGCTGGCGTCCGGCGCGTCGCAGCTGGCGTCGGGGGCCTCGCAGTCCGCAGCCGGCGCCTCGCAGCTCGCGAGCGGGATCGGGACGCTGGCCAGCGGCGCGCGGCAGTCCGCCGACGGCGCGTCGTCGGTCGCGTCGGGCGCCGGCGAGCTCGCCACGGGGGCGGCCCAGGTCGGCACCGGGGCGACCGACCTCGCCGACGGGCTGTCGACCGCGGCCGGCCAGGTGCCGTCGTACTCGTCGGACGAGGCCGGGCGGCTGGCGGACGTCGTCGCCAACCCGGTCACGACGACGGGGGAGGGCGGCGGCATCTTCGGCGGCTCGAGCGTGCCCTTCCTGCTCGTCGTCGCCCTGTGGCTCGGCGGCCTCGCCACGTTCCTGGTGCTCGGCGCGACGGCGCCCCGCGTCGTCGGGTCCACGCGGTCCTCGCTGCGGCTGGCGCTGGCCGCGTTCGTGCCGGGTGCGGCGCTCGGGGCGGTGCAGGGGCTGGTCCTCACCGCGGCGATGGCGCGGGCGCTGGACCTGACGCCGGGCGGCTGGACGGCGTTCGCGGCGGTCGCGGCGCTGGCCGGGGTCGCGTTCGCGGCGGTCAACCAGGGGCTCGTCGCGATCGCGCGCGGGTTCGGCCGGTTCCTCTCGGTGGTCGTCGCCGTGGTGGGCCTGGCGACCGCCGTGGTGTCGACCGTGCCGCCGCTGCTGGACACGGTCGCCGGGGTGCTGCCGCTCGCGCCGGCGAGGGCCGCGATGCAGGGCGTGCTCACCGGTTCCGGGACCGCGGGTGGCGTGGTGCTGCTCGTCGTCTGGACGCTCGTCGGCATCGGCCTGACGACCGCCGCGGTGGCGCGGCGGCGGGTGGTGCCGGCCGGGCAGCTG
>CAZBIO010000059.1:0-3990 GCA_964491965.1 uncultured Cellulomonas sp. | reverse complement strand
GCGTGCGGCGCCGACGTGTACGCGACGCGGCCGATGCCGGCGCGCACGGCCGCGTCCACCACGTTGCGATGCTGGCAGACCCGCCGGCCCACCTCGGTGCCGGAGGCGAAGAACAGCCGGTCGGCACCGGCGAAGGCGGCGTCGAGGCTCGCGGGCTCGTCGTAGTCGGCCCGCGCCACGCGCACGCCGCGCGCCGCGAGGTCCGTGAGCACCTCGATGCGCCGCCCGGTGGCGACGACGTCCGCTGGGTCGGCCCCGCGGGCGAGCAGCGCCTCGACGACGAGCCGGCCCAGGTGGCCCGTGGCTCCGGTGACGACGACGGTCATGGTTCCCCTCCCGACACAGTCGCCAACCGATCCAGGCTCGCCGGGCTTCCCGCGCGGCGCCGGGCCAGCGCGCCGATCGCGATCGTGTGCAGCGTCGCCATGACGACGAGCGACCCGACGACGACGAGGAGCGGCGCCTCCCAGCCCCCGGTGGCGGTGTGGATCGCGCCGAGCACGCTCGGCCAGACGCCGGCCATCACGTAGCCGCACGTCTGCACGATCGCCGACATCCGCCCGGCGGCCGCCGGCGACCCCGCGACGATGGCGAGCAGCGACATCATCACCACGTAATTGGATGCCTGGGCCACACCCGCGAACGACGTCCACGCCGGCCAGCCGTCCGGCGCCAGCAGCAGCCCGAGCGGCATCGCGAGCCACATCGCCGCGATGGCCAGCGTCACCGCCCGCGGGTGCCACCGGTGCAGGGCGACCGCGGCGAGCAGGCTGCCGAGGATGCCGAACCCCTGGAACAGGGCCGCGGCGGCGCCCGACCCCGTGGTGGACAGCCCGGCGTCGTCGTGCAGGATCGATGGCAGCCACGCCGAAAGCGCGTAGTACGACGAGGACTGGGTGGCGAACGCCACGGACAGCAGCCACGTGATGGGCCGCCGCCAGATCGGACCCGCCGCGGGCTCGTCGGGCGCGGCGAGACCGCCCGCAGCGGCCAGGCGCCCCGTAGCCCCGGGCTCGTCGGGCGCGGCCGAACCGGTGGTCGCGGGCTCGTCGGACGCCTCGCCCTGCCCGGACCGGGCGGCACCACCGTAGGCGCGCCACCACACGGCCAGCGCGACGACGACGACCACCACCCAGGAGGCCAGCGCCCACCGCCACCCGACGAGCGACGCCAGGGGCGCCATGCCGACGGTGGTCAGCACCGCGCCGACGTTCATCGACGCCGTGGTGACGCCGGTGACCCGCGCGACCCCGGAGGAGAAGTCGCGGGCGATCACCACGGGCACCGCGACGTTGGCGACGCAGATCCCCGCGCCGATCAGCACGGTGCCGGCCAGCGCCGCGGCGAATCCGCCCGTGGTGCGCAGCACGGTTCCGGCGAGCACCGCCAGCAGCGACACGGTGGCGGCGAAGGCCGTGCCCCGCCGCACGACGAAGGTGGCGGCTACGGGTGTGACCAGCGCGAACACCAGTACCGGCGCTCCGGTGAGCATCCCGGCGGCGGCCGCGCTCAGGTGAAGGTCGCCGCTGACGTCGCCGATGACGGGCGCGAGCGCCGTGATGGGCCCGCGCATGTTGAGCGTGTAGAGAAGCAGTGCCGCGAGGGCCATGCCCCGCCCCGCGTCACGCAGCCGGACGGGATCTGGACTCACGAGGCGCCGTCGAACGGCGCGACGAGGACGCGCAGCAGGTCGGCGAGGCGGGAGCGGTCGGGGATCTCGAGGTTCTTCAGCAGTGCGCGCTCGGAGTCGAGCAGGTCGGCGAGCGCGGCGTCGACGCGGGAAAGGCCCTCGGCGGTGATCTGCACCAGGACGCCCCGGCGGTCGTCGGGCGAGGGCAGCCGCTCGACGAGCCCGTGCTCCGCGAGCCGGTCGATGCGGTTGGTCATGGTGCCGCTGGTCACCAGCGTCTGGGTGAGCAGCGCGCCGGGGGACAGCCGGTAGGGCGCGCCCTGGCGGCGCAGTGCCGACAGGACGTCGAACTCCCAGGTCTCCAGGTCGTGCCGCGAGAAGGCGCCGCGCCGGGCGAGGTCGAGGTGACGTGCCAGGCGGGTGACGCGGGAGAGCACCTCGAGGGGTGACGCGTCGAGATCCGGCCGCTCTCGCCGCCAGGCGGCGACGATGCGGTCGACCTCGTCGCGCTGGGCCTGGTCCACCACGCCCGTCAGGTTACTCGACGTCGAGAGACTTCCCCGAGGGTCTTTCGGGTCGGGGTTTGGTCAGCGTCGGGCGGCGCTCCAGGCCCTTGAGTCCGTTCCACGCGAGATTGACCAGGTGCGCGGCGACCTCCGTGCGCTTGGGGCTCTTCGCGTCGAGCCACCACTGGCCGGTGAGCGCCACCATGCCGACGAGCATCTGGGAGTACATCGGCGCGTTGCGCGGGTCGAGGCCGGTGCGCCGGAACTGGTCGACGAGCAGGTGCTCCACCTGGGTGGCGACGTCCCCGATGAGGGAGGAAAAGGTCCCGGTCGCCTGGGCGACGGGGGAGTCGCGGACGAGGATCCGGAAGCCGTCCTCGGACTTCTCGGCGTACTCCAGCAGGGCGAGGGCGGCGCGTTCGACGAGCACCTTCGGGTGGCCGGGGGCTTCCAGGGCTCCCGTCAGCGCGCCGAGCAGCGCCTGCATCTCCCGGTCGACGACGACGGCGTAGATGCCCTCCTTGCCGCCGAAGTGCTCGTAGATCACCGGCTTGGACACCTCGGCGCGCGCCGCGATCTCCTCGATGCTGGTGTTGTCGAAGCCCTTCTCGGCGAACAGCCGGCGCGACACGTCGAGCAGCTGTTCGCGGCGCTGCGTGCCTGTCATCCGGCGCGCGGTCCGCCGAGTGTCGGTGGCCATCGGCACATTGTGCCCGGGACGGCCGCCGCCCCGGGGCCGTGGCGCTGGCAGACTTGGCCGGGGCCGAACCGGTCCGCCCTGGTGTAACGGCAGCACGCAGGCCTTTGGAGCCTTGCGGTCCAGGTTCGAATCCTGGGGGCGGAGCCCTTGTGACCTGCGCCTTTGTTCTGGCGCATCGCACACGACTCGCAGCGGAGCGCTCGGCGTCGTGGTGCTCGCGGGCCTGGGTGTATGGGTGCCGGGGCCAGACGACCCGGTGTGCGAGCCGGGGCAGGTGGTGGAGGTGGATCACTGCTCCCAGGGCCAGTTGCCGGAGGAGCGGATCGGACGTCAGATCGACGAGGGCGACCAGCGGTTGACGGTGGTCGGTGTCGACGCGAACGGTGACCCGGTGTGGAGTGCGGAGCCGGAGCCTGCGCCGGTCGTCGACCCGGCCGCGTTGCCGGTGGTCGACGAGCTGGCGTACACGGGCACGTCGCCGGAGGGCTGGGTCCTGGCCGCGGTGCTCGTCGCGTCGGGTATGGCGATGGTCCGGGCAAGCCGACGCGGCCTGCGCTAGCCCTCGCGCGAGGGGATGGGCGGTGGGTCTGGGGCGCCGTCGCGGCGGTGCCGGAAGTACAGGTCCAGGAGGTCGCGGCCCCAGATCCACAGCCGACGCAGGTAGTCGTCCGCGTCGTCCTGCCGTCGTTCGAGGTCGGCGATGCGGTGTGCCTGGTGCCCGATGAGGACGCCGATGAGGGTGAGTGCGGCGGCGATGACGATGCCGCACCCGACGAGGATGGCGACGGGGATGGTCACGTGGTCCTCGTGGGGCGGTAGGCGACGCCGAGGCCGCCGGCGATGAGTCCGGCAACGCTGGTGACGACGCCGCCGGTGGCCACCACGCGGGTGGCGGTGGCGCCGTCGAGCCAGATCGGGGCCAGGCCGGTGGCGAGCAGGACGAGCGCCGCCAGGACGAGGAGCACGTAGTAGGCGACGGTCCGCACGCGGGGCGGGACGTTGTCGGGCTCGACGACCATCTCGACCATGGCGTCGGTGGCCTCGGGCAGGGCGTGGCTCATGAGGGGCTCCTCGGGTTAGTTGGACAGCAGGTCGACGAGGGCGCGGAAGGGGCCTTCGTCCATGTTCTCCAGGTCGTTGCCGGCGCCGTCGTC
>CAZBIO010000058.1:0-21774 GCA_964491965.1 uncultured Cellulomonas sp. | reverse complement strand
ACGGAGACGACGAGCGACGACGGGTGCTCGCCACACGCGGCGAGGGCCCTCGTAAGGGCACCGACCACGGCCGCGACGGTCGCGTCGTTCATCGTCCCGCCGAGCCGGTGCGCGCCGTCGCGGAACGCCGCCAGCGGCACGGCGACGGCCGCCAGCCTGCGGTCGGGACCCGTCGGCCGGTTGAACGACGTCCGTGCCGCGAACCGCGGCGTCTCGAGCCCGAGACCCAGCTCCCGCAGGCCCGCCCACCAGGCGCGGGGCCCGGACGGCGGAGGCGCGGGAGCGGGTGCGCCGACGGCCACCGCGCCCGCCGATCCCGCGGTTGCGTCGTCGGCCACGGCGCGCAGCACCTCCAGCCCGCCGACGCCGTCGACGAGCGTGTGGTGGAGCACGACGACGAGGGCGGCGCGCCGGGAGCCGGACACGTCCCAGCCGGTCAGCCACCGCGCCGCCCAGAGGGGGCGGGACGGGTCGAGCGGCGTGGTGAGCAGGCGTGCGGACTCGTCGAGCACCGCCCGCTCGCCCCCCCCCGGGTAGGCGGACGGCGGCGATGTGGGCGGCCGGGGACGCGGCCGGATCGGTCGCCCATCCCACCCTGCGCCCGTCGCGCACCAGGACCTGGCGCAGGCGCGGCACCGCCCCGGCGCGCACGACGAACGCGTCGGGGACCGCCATGGAGCCGTCGTCCGCGCCGTCGACGAACAGGACCGCCGCCATGTTCATCGGAGACGGGCCGACGTCGGTGGCCAGCACGGTGAGGTCGTCGGGCCCCAGGCGCTCGATCGCGCCCGCCGCGCCGTCCGGCGCGGTCGGGAAACGTCGCCGCGGGATCTCCACTCCCGCGAGGCTGCCACCCGACCCGGGCGCGCCGGACCGGGCGGAGGTCCCGGCCGGACGTGCCGGATCGGTAGCATCGAGCACGCCCGCCCGGCGCCCGCCGGGACGCCCGGCGATCCCGTCCGTCACGAGGAGCATGCAGCCGTGTCCCAGTCGATCACCCTGTCCGTCAGCGGCGCCGAGACGACGGTCGCGACGGGCACGACGGGCACCGACCTGTTCGGCGAGCGCCGTGAGGTCGTCGTCGTCCGCGTGGACGGGGAGCTCTGGGACCTGGCGCGCCCCATTCCCGCCGGCGCGAGCGTGGAGCCGGTGACCATCGGGGAGCCCGACGGCCTCGCCGTGCTCCGCCACTCGGCCGCGCACGTCCTGGCCCAGGCGGTCCAGGAGGTCAACCCGACCGCGCGGCTGGGCATCGGCCCGCCGATCACCGACGGCTTCTACTACGACTTCGACGTCGAGCAGCCGTTCACGCCCGAGTCGTTGCGCGAGCTCGAGAAGGTCATGGCGCGCATCGTCAAGGAGGGCCAGACCTTCCGGCGCGTGGACGTCACCGAGGCGGAGGCACGCGAGATCGAGAAGGACGAGCCGTACAAGCTCGAGCTGATCGGCCTCAAGGGGGACGCCGGCTCGGAGGACGGCGCCAACGTCGAGGTGGGCCTCGGCGGCCTGACGATGTACCAGAACGTCCGCCGCGACGGCACCGTCGCGTGGCAGGACCTGTGCCGCGGCCCCCACCTGCCGAGCACCCGGCTCATCGCCAACGGCTTCCAGCTGACCCGCTCGGCCGCCGCCTACTGGCGCGGCTCGGAGAAGAACCCGCAGCTCCAGCGCGTCTACGGCACGGCGTGGCCGACGAAGGACGAGCTGCGGGCCCACCTCGAGCGCGTCGCCGAGGCCGAGCGCCGCGACCACCGGCGCCTCGGTGCCGAGCTCGACCTGTTCTCCTTCCCCGAGGAGATCGGGTCCGGCCTGGCGGTGTTCCACCCCAAGGGCGGGATCGTCCGGATGGAGATGGAGGAGTACAGCCGGCGCCGGCACGTCGAGGCGGGCTACTCGTTCGTCAACACGCCGCACATCACCAAGGCGAAGCTGTTCCAGACGAGCAAGCACCTCGAGTGGTACGCCGACGGGATGTACCCGCCCATGCGGCTGGACACCGAGTACCACGAGGACGGCACGATCAAGCGCGAGGGGCAGGACTACTACCTCAAGCCGATGAACTGCCCGATGCACAACCTCGTGTACGCCGCGCGCGGGCGCTCCTACCGCGAGCTGCCGCTGCGGTTGTTCGAGTTCGGCACGGTGTACCGGTACGAGAAGTCCGGCGTCGTCCAGGGGATGACGCGTGCGCGCGGCTTCACACAGGACGACGCGCACATCTACACGACGCGCGAGCAGATGCGCGACGAGCTGGCGTCGCTGCTGACCTTCGTCCTCGACCTGCTGCGCGACTACGGGCTGGGCGAGTTCTACCTCGAGCTGTCGACGCGCGACCCGAACAAGTCGGTCGGCGACGACGCGTCGTGGGAGGAGGCGACCGCGACGCTGCGCGAGGTGGCGACCGCCTCCGGCCTCGACCTCGTCGACGACCCGGGCGGCGCGGCGTTCTACGGGCCGAAGATCTCCGTGCAGGCCAAGGACGCGATCGGGCGGACCTGGCAGCTGTCGACCATCCAGCTGGACTTCTTCGAGCCGGAGCTGTTCGAGCTGGAGTACACGACGGCCGACGGCACGCGGGAGCGGCCGGTGATGATCCACCGCGCGCTCTTCGGCTCGATCGAGCGGTTCTTCGCGATCCTCGTCGAGCACTACGCCGGCGCGTTCCCCGCGTGGCTGGCCCCGGTGCAGGTGGTCGCCGTCCCCGTGGCGGAGGCGTTCGACGACTACCTGAAGGACGTCGTCGCGCGCCTGCGTGCCGCCGGCGTCCGCGCGGAGCTGGACCTGTCCGACGACCGGTTCGGCAAGAAGATCCGCAACGCCGCGACGCAGAAGGTCCCGTTCGTGCTCATCGCCGGCGGCGAGGACGCCGGGGCCGGTGCCGTGAGCTTCCGGTACCGCGACGGCCGCCAGGAGAACGGCGTTCCGGTCGACGAGGCGATCGAGCGGATCCTCGCCGCGATCCGCGACCGGGTGCAGGTGTGAGCACTGCCGAGCGCGCCGACGACCTCGCGGGCGAGCCGGACGGCTTCCAGCGCCTGTGGACGCCGCATCGGATGGCGTACATCGGCGGGCAGGACAAGCCGACGGACGCCGCGCCCGGCGACGGCTGCCCGTTCTGCCGGGCGGCGACGCTGCCCGACGAGGACGGGCTGGTCGTCGGCCGGGGCGAGCTGACCTACGCGCTGCTCAACCTCTACCCGTACAACGCCGGTCACGTGCTCGTCTGCCCGTACCGCCACGTCGCGGACTACGCCGAGCTCACGACCGACGAGGTCGCGGAGCTGAGCCGGCTGACGCGCACGGCGATGGCCGCCCTGCGGGCCGCGTACGCCCCCCAGGGCTTCAACCTCGGCATGAACATCGGCGAGGTCGCCGGGGCGGGCATCGCGGCGCACCTGCACCAGCACGTTGTGCCCCGGTGGCGCGGCGACGCCAACTTCCTGCCGATCGTCGGCCGCACCCGGGCGCTGCCGGAGCTGCTCGCCGACACGCGGGCGCGTCTGGCCGCGGCCTGGCCGAAGGCGGGGGAACCGTGCTGAGCCGGCTGCGCACGGTGTGGGGGCGGGCGATCCGGCCGCTCGTCGACGCCCTCCTGCGTGCCGGCGTCTCGCCGGACGCGGTGACGATCACCGGGACCGTCGCGGCGGTGGCCATCGCGCTGTGGGCGTTCCCCACGGGGCACCTGGTCCTCGGGGCGATCCTGCTGGGCGTCGCGACGCTGATGGACACCATCGACGGCGCGATGGCCCGCCGGTCGGGCCGCACCGGTCCGTGGGGCGCGTTCCTCGACTCGACGCTCGACCGGTTCGTCGACGGCGCGATCTTCGCGGGCCTGGTCATCTGGTTCACCGGGCGGGGCGACGATCGCCTGACCGCCCTGTTCGCGCTGGCGTGCCTGGTGCTCGGCGCGATCGTGCCGTACGCGCGGGCCCGCGCCGAGGGCGTCGGCGCCCAGGCCGCCGTCGGGATCGCCGAGCGCGGCGAGCGGGTGGTCGTGTCGCTGCTCGCCACCGGGCTCGTCGGGCTGGGACTGCCCACCGCCGTGCTGACGGTGGCGCTGGGCCTGCTGGCCGTCGCCTCGCTGGTGACCGTGGTGCAGCGGATGCTCGTCGTGCGCCGCCAGCTGGAGGAGGCGGCGCGGTGAGCGGGCGGCCCGAACGGCCGCGTGCGGGGGAGGCCGCCGCATGCGAGTGAACGCCGGGCGCGCCTACGCCGCCGCCTGGCGGTGGGGGGGCGTGCTCCCGGAGCCGCTGGTGCGGGGCGCCGCGGCCCTCGCCGCCGACGTCACCTGGTTGCGCCACGGCGGCGGCGTGCGGCGGCTCGAGGCCAACCTGGCGCGCGTGCGCCCGGAGCTCGACGCCCGCGAGCTGCGCCGGCTCTCCCGCCGGGGCATGCGCTCGTACCTGCGGTACTTCGGCGAGGCGTTCACGCTGCCGCACGTGCCGCCGAAGCGGGTCGTGGCACGCGTCAGCGTCGGCAACCGCGACGCGGTGCAGCCGTACCTCGACGAGGGCCGCCAGGTGATCCTCGTCCTGGGGCACCTCGGCAACTGGGACCTGGCGGGTGCCTGGGCCACCCTCGACCTCGCGCCCGTCACCACGGTGGCCGAGCGGCTGAAGCCGGAGGAGGTGTTCCAGGAGTTCCTCCGGTTCCGGGAGCGGATCGGCCTGCGGATCATCCCCCTGACGGGTGGCGGCGACGTGTTCCGGAAGCTGACGCGGGTGATGCGGACCGGCCCCGGGATCGCGCCGCTGCTGGCGGACCGCGACCTCACCTCGAAGGGCGTCGAGGTGGACCTCTTCGGGCACCGCGCGCGGGTCGCCGCAGGCCCGGCGGCCCTCGCGATCACCACCGGGGCGCCCGCTGTGGTCACGGCGATCACGTACGAGCGGCTGCACGGCGCGCGGCGCCGGGCGGCCGGCGCACCGTGGGGGATCCACCTCGAGTTCACGCAGGTGCCGTTGCCCGACCCCACGCTGCCCCGTCGCGACCAGATTCGCGCGATGACGCAGTCGTGGGTGGACATCCTGGCGACGACGATCCACGACGCGCCCGAGGACTGGCACATGCTCCAGCGGGTGTTCGTCGAGGACCTCGACCCGGCCCGCTATGCCGCGACCGTCGCCGCGGAGGCGCGTCCGTGAGGGCCGTACGCCGGCACCGCCTGAGGGTCGGGCTCGTCTGCCCCTACTCCTTCGACATGCCCGGAGGGGTCCAGTACCACGTGCGCGACCTCGCCGAGGCGCTGCTCGACCGGGGCCACCACGTGTCGGTGCTCGCGCCCGCCTCGGACGACACGCCGCTGCCGGACTACGTCGTGGGCGCCGGCCGCGCGGTGCCCATCCACTACAACGGCTCGGTGGCACGCCTGTCCTTCGGCCCGCTCACCGCCGCCCGCGTGCGCAAGTGGCTGGCGTACGGCGAGTTCGACGTGCTCCACCTCCACGAGCCGGTGACGCCGAGCCTGGGGATGCTGGCGATGTGGATCGCCGACGGGCCGATCGTCGGCACGTTCCACTCGTCGATGAACCGCTCGCGCTCGCTCCAGCTGGCCTACCCGCTGGTGCGCCAGTCGCTGGAGAAGGTGTCGGCCCGCATCGCCGTGTCCGAGGACGCGCGCCGCACGCTCGTCGAGCACCTGGGCGGCGACGCCGTAGTGATCCCCAACGGCGTCTACGTCGACCGCTTCGCGGAGGCGGGGCGCGAGCCGCGGTGGGAGGGCACGCCGAGTAGGCCGACGATCGCCTTCCTCGGCCGGCTCGACGAGCCCCGCAAGGGCCTGCCGGTGCTCCTCGAGGCGGTGCCCGCGGTGCTGGCCGCGCACCCCGGCGCGCGGTTCCTCGTCGCGGGTCGCGGCGACTTCGGGCCCGACGACGCGGCGGAGATGCTCGGTCCCCTGGCGAGCGCGGTCGTGTTCGTCGGCGGCGTGTCCGACGAGTACAAGGCGCGGCTGCTCGCCTCGGCGGACGTCTACTTAGCGCCGCAGACGGGCGGGGAGTCGTTCAGGATCGTGCTCGTCGAGGCGATGAGCGCCGGGACGCCCGTGGTGGCCAGCGACCTGGGCGCGTTCTCCCGGGTGCTCGACGACGGCGCGGCGGGCGTGCTGTTCCACGCCGGCGACAGCGCCGACCTCGCGGCGACCCTGCTGCGCGTGCTCGACGACGCCGAGCTGCGCGGCCGCGTCGTCGCGGCGGGCCGGGACGCCGTGCTGCGCTACGACTGGCCGCAGGTGTGCGACCGCATCCTCACGGTGTACGAGATGGCGATCGCCGGCCACCACGCGCCGGTGGGCGAGGACCCGACGTCCCAGCACCGCCTGTGGCGGGGGAGGGCCGACGCATGACGTGGGCCGAGACCGTCCTCATGGTCGGCGTCGTGCTGGTGCTCATCCTGTGGCTCGTGTGGGTCGACGCCAGCCGCCTGGACCGCCTGCACCGGCGGGTGGACGCGTCGCACGGCGTGCTCGACGCGCAGCTGATGCGCCGCGCGACCGCCGCCGCCGAGCTCGCGACGAGCGGCCTGCTCGACCCGGCGAGCTCGATCGTCGTCGGCGAGGCCGCCTGGGCGGCGCTGTCGGTCGGCGGCGGGCCCCCCTCGACCGCCGCGGTCTCCGGGGAGCTGCGGCGCGTCCTCGCCTCGGACCTGTCGCGGCGCGCCCGCACCGCGCCGCCGGACCTCGACCGTGGCCAGGTGGAGAGCGACCTGACCGCGGCGCTGCGCGTCGCGCTGTCCGACCCGCAGGAGACCGGCGCGCTCGAGTCCGACCCGGCGGGTGGCGCGCTGCTCGCGGACCTCTCGGCCGCCTGGTACCGGGTGCAGCTGGCGCGGCGGTTCCACAACGACGCCGTCGCCCAGACGCGCGCCGCGCGCCGCGGCGTCCTGGTGCGCCTGCTGCGGCTGGCGGGCAGCGCACCGGAGCCCGTGACGTTCGAGCTCGACGACGAGTGGCCCGACGGGCTGCCGCGCGAGGCACCGAGCGCCTGACACACGCGGCTGGCCCGCCGAGACGCCCCGGGGGCGCCCGGAGGCGCACGACTACGATGGCCACAGAATCCCCTTCCACCGGAACGAGGCAGACGTGACTGGCGAGAACGAGACCCCTGTCGTCGGCACGGCACGCGTCAAGCGCGGCATGGCCGAGATGCTCAAGGGCGGCGTGATCATGGACGTCGTCACGCCCGAGCAGGCCAAGATCGCGGAGGACGCCGGTGCCGTGGCCGTCATGGCGCTCGAGCGGGTCCCGGCGGACATCCGCGCCCAGGGCGGCGTCGCCCGGATGAGCGACCCGGACCTCATCGACGGGATCGTCCGCGCCGTCTCGATCCCCGTGATGGCCAAGGCCCGGATCGGGCACTTCGTCGAGGCGCAGGTGCTCCAGGCGCTCGGCGTCGACTACATCGACGAGTCCGAGGTGCTCACCCCCGCGGACTACTCGCACCACATCGACAAGTGGGCGTTCACCGTGCCGTTCGTCTGCGGCGCGACGAACCTCGGCGAGGCGCTGCGGCGCATCTCCGAGGGCGCGGCGATGATCCGCTCCAAGGGCGAGGCCGGCACGGGCGACGTCTCCAACGCGACCACCCACATGCGGCAGATCCGCGACGAGATCCGGCGGCTGACCTCGCTTCCGCCCGACGAGCTGTACCTCGCGGCGAAGGAGCTCCAGGCGCCGTATGCGCTGGTCGCCGAGGTGGCCGCGGCCGGCAAGCTCCCCGTGGTGCTGTTCACCGCGGGCGGCATCGCCACCCCGGCGGACGCGGCGATGATGATGCAGCTCGGCGCCGAGGGCGTGTTCGTCGGCTCCGGCATCTTCAAGTCGGGCAACCCCGCGCAGCGCGCCGCCGCGATCGTCAAGGCGACCACCTTCTTCGACGACCCGGACGTCATCGCCAAGGTGTCGCGTGGGCTCGGCGAGGCGATGGTCGGCATCAACGTCGACGACGTGCCGGCACCGCACCGGCTGGCCGAGCGCGGCTGGTGACGCGCGCGCTCGTCGTCCGCTGACATGGCTCCGGCCGCCGGGCTGGGACCCGACTGGTTGCCGGGCGACGACGGGCTGCCGTTCCGGCGCGCCGCCCGGGTGATCCTGCTCGACGAAGCCGACCGCCTGCTGCTGGTGCGCGGCCACGACGTGGACCAGCCCGAGCGCACGTGGTGGTTCACCGTCGGCGGCGGGATCGACGCGGGGGAGTCGCCGCGCGCGGCGGCGGTCCGCGAGCTGCGCGAGGAGACGGGGATCGCGCTGGGGGAGGGTGACCTCGTCGGGCCGGTGTACACGCGGTCCGCGGTCTTCGACTTCTTCGCCGTCCTCTGCCGCCAGGACGAGGAGCTCTTCGTCGCGCGCGTGCGCTCGTCGGACCTCCCGCCGCTGTCGCGGGACGCGTGGACGGACGTCGAGGCGGACGTGCTCGACGAGCTGGCCTGGTGGACGCTGGACGACCTCGCCGCGGTGGACGTCGAGGTGTTCCCCGCGCGGCTGCCGGAGCTGGTGCGCGCCCTGCTTCCCGGCTGGGACGGCGTCACGCGGCACCTGGGCGAGCAGCACGAGGAATGACGGTGGGTACCGGCCGGTAACATCGGCGCGTGCCGATCCCCGCCCCGACCTCTCCCGCCCTCCGGGTGCCGCGCAGCGGCATCCGCACCCTCATGGACCTCGCGCTGCGTGACCCCCAGGCGCTCCACCTGGAGATCGGCGAGCCCGACCAGGTCCCGGCGCCGCACGTCGTCGAGGCGGCCGCCGCGGCGGCGCGGGAGGGGCGCACCGGCTACACGTCGAGCATCGGCCTCCCGGAGCTGCGGGCAGCGGCGGCAGAGCGCGTCACCCTGCGTTCCGGCCGCCCGACGAGCCCCGACGACGTCGTGGTGACGCACGGCGCCATGCACGGCCTGGCGATGACGTTCCAGGCGCTGCTGGGCCCCGGCGACGAGGTGCTGCTGCCCGACCCGACCTTCCCCAACTGGGCGATGGCCGCCACCGCCGCCGGCGCCGTGGTGCGCACCTACCCGACGCGCCCGGAGCACGGGTTCGTCCCCGTGCCGGCGGAGGTCGAGGCAGCGATCACGTCGCGGACACGCGCGATCGTCGTCTGCTCGCCGGACAACCCGACCGGGGCCGTCTACCCGGCGCCGGTCCTCGAGGCGCTGGTGGAGGTCGCGCGCCGCCACGACCTGTGGGTGCTGTCCGACGAGTGCTACGAGGCGATCACCTTCGACGTGCCGCACGTCTCCCCGGCGGCGTTCGACGAGGACGGGCGCGTCGTGGTGTTCGGGAGCGTCTCGAAGACGTACGGGCTGACGGGCTGGCGCATCGGCTGGGTCGCGACGCCGGACGCCGCGCTGCGCGAGGTGCTCGGCCACCTGTCCGAGGCGCTGGTCGCCTGCCCGTCGACGGTCGGCCAGGTGGGTGCCGTCGCGGCGCTGACCGGCCCGCAGGACCTGGTGGCGGCGGCCGTCGCCTCGTACCGGGAGCGGCGGGACGCGGCCACCGCGCTGCTCGCCGAGCGGGGGATCGGCTTCACGATGCCCGACGGCGCGTTCTACCTGCTGGTGGACGTGGAGGACGCGGACACCGAGGGCTTCGCCCTCCGGCTGCTGGAGCGCCGCCACGTCGCCGTCGCGCCGGGCTCCACGTTCGGGGCGCAGGCCGCGGGGCTGGTGCGCGTCAGCCTGGCCAGCGCGCGGCCGGTGCTGCTGGACGGCCTGTCCCGCCTGTCCGACGAGGTGATCGCAGCCCGTGCCGGCCGGGCCGAGGCGCTGGCCGGCTGAGCCCTGTCGGTTGCGGCGGGGGCCGCGGGCCTCGCCGCGCCTAGACTCTCCCGCCGTGACGTCCACCTCACCGACCGTCGGCGTGCTCGCGCTCCAGGGCGACGTGCGCGAGCACCTGACCACGCTGCGCGCGGTCGGGGCGCAGGCCGTGCCGGTGCGGCGCGAGCGCGAGCTGAAGGACGTGGACGCGCTCGTCCTCCCCGGCGGGGAGTCGACGACGATCGACAAGCTGCTGCGCGCGTTCGACCTGTTCGAGCCCGTGCGGGACCGCCTGCGCGCCGGGATGCCGGCCTACGGCTCGTGCGCGGGGATGATCCTGCTGGCGGACCGCATCCTCGGGGCGATCGACGGCCAGCAGACCCTGGGCGGTCTCGACATCACCGTGCGGCGAAACGCGTTCGGGCGTCAGGTCGACTCGTTTGAGACGGACCTGGAGATCGAGGGCGTCGCGGGCGACCCGGTGCACGCCGTGTTCATCCGGGCCCCCTGGGTCGAGGAGGTCGGCCCGAAGGCGCAGGTGCTGGGCCGCGTGGAGGCGGGCCCGGCCGCCGGTAGGATCGTCGTGGTGCGTCAGGGGCCGTTGCTCGTCACGTCGTTCCACCCGGAGGTGACCGGCGACACGCGGGTGCACCGTCTGTTCGTCGACATCGTGCGCGAGAGCCTGTAGCCGGGCCGCGACACCCCGAGTCATCCACGGAGCAAGGAGCAGCTGGGCATGTCGGGTCACTCCAAGTGGGCCACCACCAAGCACAAGAAGGCGCTGATCGACGCCAAGCGCGGCAAGCTGTTCGCCAAGCTGATCAAGAACATCGAGGTCGCGGCGCGCACCGGTGGCGGTGATCCCGCGGGCAACCCGACGCTCTTCGACGCGATCCAGAAGGCGAAGAAGTCGTCGGTCCCCAACGAGAACATCGACCGCGCCGTCAAGCGCGGCTCCGGCCAGGAGGCCGGCGGCGCCGACTACCAGACGATCATGTACGAGGGCTACGGGCCCGGCGGCATCGCGGTGCTCGTCGAGTGCCTGACGGACAACCGCAACCGCGCCGCGTCCGATGTGCGCGTGGCGATCACCCGCAACGGCGGCTCGATGGGCGACCCGGGCTCCGTCTCGTACCTGTTCTCCCGTAAGGGCGTCATCGTGGTGCCCAAGGCGGGGACCGACGAGGACTCCGTCATGGAGGCGGTGCTCGAGGCGGGCGCCGAGGAAGTCACCGACGAGGGCGACAGCTTCGAGGTCCTCACGGAGGCCACCGACCTGGTGACCGTCCGCACCGCGCTGCGGGATGCGGGGATCGAGTACGACTCCGCCGACGTCGTCTTCTACCCGGCGACCGAGATCGAGGTGGACGTCGAGGGCGCGCGCAAGATCCTCCGGCTGATCGACGCCCTCGAGGACAGCGACGACGTGCAGAACGTCTTCACCAACTTCGACGCGTCCGACGAGGTCATGGCGCAGCTCGACGACGAGGAGTGATCAGGCACGTCGCGCCTGCCCGGCGTTCGCCGGGCCTGCTGTGACACTGGCGGTGTGCGCGTCCTCGGAGTCGATCCCGGCCTGACCCGGTGCGGGCTCGGCGTCGTCGACGGCCTGCCCGGGCGGCGGCTGGCCATGGTGGCCGTGGACGTCGCGCGGTCGCCGGCCGGGGCCGACGTGGACCAGCGGCTGCTGCAGATCGAGCGTCGCATCGAGGAGGTCCTCGAGGAGTACGCCCCGGACACGCTCGCCATCGAGCAGGTGTTCGCGCAGCACAACGTCGGCACGGTGATGGGCACCGCGCAGGTGGCCGGGCTCGCGCTGGTCGCCGCCGCGCGCCGCCGGATCCCGGTCGCGGTACACACCCCGAGCGAGGTCAAGGCGGCCGTCACCGGCAACGGCCGCGCCGACAAGGCGCAGGTCCAGACGATGGTCGCGCGGTTGCTGGGGCTCGACGAGCGGCCCAGGCCGGCCGACGCCGCCGACGCCCTCGCTCTGGCGATCTGCCACCTGTGGCGGCCCGCCGGTGCGATGGGCGCGCCGCAGCGTCCCCCCGGTGCCCTGACCGCCGCGCAGCGCCAGTGGGCGGCGGCCGAGCAGGCCGCGCGACGCCGCTGATGCACATCCGGGGGCACCGGCGAGACGAGCACTTTCACGCGAGACGAGCAGTTGCTGGTGCCCATCTCGCTACGAAGTGCTCATCTCGCGGGCGGGGGGCGTGTCGCGGGGGAGGGGTTCGTACACGTGTGCGAACATGCTGGGGTGCACATCGTGCGAGTGATGGGGAGCGAGTGGTGATCGCGTCGGGGAGCGAGTGGTGATCGCGTCGGTGAGCGGGACGGTGCAGGCCGTCCGGCTGGATGCGGCGGTCGTCGAGGTCGGCGGCGTCGGCATGCTGGTCCAGGCGACGCCGGCCACGCTGGCCGGCCTGCGAGTGGGCCAGCACGCGACGCTGCACACGTCGCTCGTCGTGCGTGAGGAGTCCCTGACCCTCTTCGGCTTCGCCGACGCCGACGAGCGCGAGGTGTTCGAGGTGCTCCAGACGGTCAGCGGCGTCGGCCCGCGGCTCGCGCTGGCGATGCTCGCGGTGCACAGCCCGGACGGCCTGCGGCGAGCCGTGGCCGACGAGGACCTCGCGGCGCTCAAGCGCGTCCCCGGCATCGGCCACAAGGGCGCCCAGCGGATCGTGCTCGAGCTGGCGGACCGGCTCGGCGCCCCGGCGACCACCACGGGGCCGACGCCGGCGGCGGCGCCGGTCGGCGACCACCGCGAGCAGGTGGTCGAGGCGCTCGTCGGGCTCGGCTGGCAGGCGCGCACCGCGCAGGAGGCCGTCGCGGCGGTGCTCGAGGGCAGCACCGAGCCCGTCGGCCCGGGCGAGGTCTCCGGACTGCTACGCGCCGCGCTCCGGTCGCTGGGTGGCGCGCGTGGCTGACCAGCGCGACCAGCCCGACGGCGACGCGGAGGAGTCGGTGGTCACCGAGCGGTTCGCCCCCGACAGCCTGGTGAGTCCCTCGGCCGACGAGATCGAGCGCGCGGCCGAGGCCGCGCTCCGGCCGCGGCGCCTCGCGGAGTTCGTCGGGCAGCGGGTGGTGCGCGAGCAGCTGTCCCTGGTGCTCCAGGCCGCGGCGGGGCGCCACCGCGCCCCCGACCACGTGCTGCTCTCCGGCCCGCCGGGCCTCGGCAAGACGACCCTGGCGATGATCATCGCCGCCGAGCTGGGCACGTCGCTGCGCGTCACGAGCGGTCCGGCGATCCAGCACGCCGGGGACCTCGCGGCCGTGCTGTCCTCGCTTGAGGAGGGGGAGGTGCTCTTCCTCGACGAGATCCACCGGCTCGCGCGCCCCGCCGAGGAGCTCCTCTACGTGGCGATGGAGGACTTCCGCGTCGACGTCGTCGTCGGCAAGGGCGCGGGGGCGAGCGCCATCCCGCTGTCGCTGCCCCCCTTCACCGTCGTCGGCGCGACGACCCGCGCGGGGCTGCTGCCGGCGCCGCTGCGCGACCGGTTCGGCTTCACCGGGCACCTCGACTTCTACGAGACCGACGAGCTGGAACAGGTGCTGGCGCGCAGCGCCGGCCTGCTCGGCGTGGACCTGGAACCGGAGGCGGGCCACGAGATCGCGGGCCGCTCCCGCGGCACCCCCCGCATCGCCAACCGCCTGCTGCGGCGCGTCCGCGACTGGGCGGAGGTCAGGGGTGACGGTCGGCTGGACCTGTCCGCGGCCCAGCAGGCGCTCCGGGTGTTCGAGGTGGACGCGCGCGGCCTCGACCGCCTCGACCGCGCCGTGCTCGAGGCGCTGTGCACGCGGTTCGGCGGCGGGCCGGTCGGCCTGACGACGCTGGCCGTCGCGGTGGGCGAGGAGCCCGAGACCGTCGAGACGGTCGCCGAGCCGTTCCTCGTCCGCGAGGGGCTCGTCGGGCGGACGCCGCGCGGCCGCGTGGCCCTGCCGACCGCCTGGCAGCACCTCGGGCTCGTCCCGCCGACGCCGCAGGACACCCTGTTCGGTTGAGCCACCGGGCGGAACCGACGGCCGCCCCGGCGCGTTGGAGCCACGTGCCGTGGCGCCTAGACTGCGGCGGACACTCTCCGACTCGACGGGAGACCAAGACCCGCCATGGATCCGTTCCTTATCACCGTGCTCGTGCTGCTCGTCGGCGCGATGTGGTTCATGTCGAACCGCTCGCGCAAGCAGCAGCAGAAGGCACAGGAGTTCCGCAACAACCTCAAGCCCGGCGACGAGGTGATGACGGGTTCGGGGCTGTTCGGCACTGTGGTCGCGGTCGAGGACGACGTCATCACGCTCGAGTCGACGCCCGGCTCCCAGACCCGCTGGCTCAAGGCCGCCATCGCCAAGCTGATCGAGCCGCCGGTGGCGGACGACGAGGAGGCCGACGAGGAGGAGGCCGAGGGCGAGGACGACGAGTACGACGAGGACTCGGCCGACTACGAGTACGAAGACGACGAGTACGAGGACGAGGAGGCCGAGGAGCTCGACGGCATCGAGGTGCCCGACGACCTGTCCGGCCTCGACGACTCCACGAAGCCGACGAAGCCCGAGGATCCCGACACGAAGGACACCAAGTAGCACGGTGGCCCGGGTAGGGTTCCTGGGCACCCACCCCGCCGGCGACCCCGCCGGCGCGCGCACGAGAGAGATCTGACGTTGGCCGCTCCTACTGCCCGGCGCCGCCCGGTACGCACGCTCGTCTCGCTGGGCGTCCTCACCGTGGTGCTGATCGGGGCACTGCTCGCCGGAACCCACTGGTCCAAGGCGACGCTCTCCCCGCTGCTGGCCCTCGACCTGGAGGGCGGCACGCAGCTGATACTCACCCCGGTCCCCGAGGCGGCGGGGCAGGTGACCGCGACCACCATCAGCCAGGCGATCGACGTCATCCGCCAGCGTGTCGACGCGTCGGGCGTCGCCGAGGCGGAGATCACCAGCCAGGGCGCGGGGGCCAACGCGAAGATCGTCGTCTCGCTCCCGGGCAACCCGTCGCAGGAGACGCTCGACCTGGTCCGCACGTCGGCCCAGATGGAGTTCCGGCCGGTGCTCGTCGCCACCACGTCGGTGGGCCCGGCGACGAGCGACAGCGCCACCCCCACGCCGACGCCGAGCGAGTCGGCGGGCACCGAAGGGGCCGGCCCGTCCAGCCCGAGCGACTCCGACTACTACGTCACCGACGCCGTGCAGCAGGAGTTCGACAAGCTCGACTGCTCCGACCCGGCGAACCGCAAGGGCGGCGTCAACGGCGCCGCCGACGCCGCGTTCGTCACGTGCGACCAGAACGGCCTGTGGAAGTACATCCTCGGCCCGGTCGAGGTCCAGGGGCAGCGCATCACGGGCGCCTCCTCGGGCCTCGAGCAGTTGTCCACCGGCGGCGTGGGCACCGACTGGGTGGTCAGTCTCTCGTTCGACTCGCAGGGCGCCACTCAGTTCGCCGCCACGACCCAGCGCCTGCTCGACCTGGCCTCGCCGAAGAACCAGTTCGGCATCGTCCTCGACGGCCTGGTGATCTCGGCCCCCGTCGTCAACACGGTGATCCCCGACGGCAACGCGCAGATCACGGGCAACTTCACCCGCGCGTCCGCCGCCTCGCTGGCCAACCAGCTGAGCTTCGGCTCGCTGCCCGTCAGCTTCCAGGTGGAGAGCGAGCAGCAGATCTCCGCGACCCTCGGCTCCGAGCAGCTGGAGCGCGGACTGATCGCCGGCCTCATCGGCCTGGTGCTCGTCTTCATCTACTCGCTGTTCCAGTACCGCACCCTGGGCCTGCTGACCATCGGCTCGCTGGTCGTCGCCGGTCTCCTGACATACGTCTCCATCGCGCTGCTCTCGTGGGGGATGGGCTACCGCCTGTCGCTCGCCGGCATCGCGGGCCTCATCGTCGCCATCGGCTTCACGGCAGACTCGTTCATCGTCTACTTCGAACGCATCCGCGACGAGCTGCGCGACGGGCGCACGCTTGCCGGCGCGGTCGAACGCGGCTGGACGCGCGCCCGACGCACGATCCTGGCCGCCAAGGGCGTCAACCTCGTCTCGGCCGTCGTCCTCTACTACCTGGCCGTCGGCGGCGTGCAGGGCTTCGCGTTCACGCTCGGCCTCACCACCATCATCGACGTCGCGGTCGTGTTCTGGTTCACGCACCCCGTGATGGAGGTGCTGTCCAAGGTGCCGTTCTTCCGCGACGGGCACCGGGCGTCCGGCCTGTCGCCCGACCGGCTGCGCGCCTCCGGCATCCGCTACGTCGGCGCCGGACGCTTCGCCGGCCCGGAGAGCCCGACGGACGTCGCGGCCGAGGTCAACGCCGAGATCGACGAAGAGGCGCCGCCGCCACCAGTCCCCGTCGGTGCGCGCCCCATCGGCGCCCACCCGGCGCCGCAGCTCGACGCGCAGGGTCATCGCATGACCATCGCCGAGCGCCGCGCCGCGGCACGGTCCGCTGCGAACGCCGAGGGTGACGCACCGGCGAGCGGCACGAACGAGGAGAACCTCTGATGGCCGGCCTGAACTTCGCCGCGTGGGGCAACGACCTCTACGCCGGTCGCCGCTCGTACGGCATCGTCCAGCACCGCGCCCGGTGGTTCACCGTCGTCGCCGTGCTGGGACTGGCCTCGCTCGCCATCCTGCTGGGACGGGGCTTCAACCTGGGCCTCGACTTCCGCGGCGGCTCCGAGTTCACGGTCTCCGGCGCGACGAGCACGGAGCAGCAGCTCGCCACCGACGCGGTCCAGTCCGTCCTGCCGGACGAGCAGCCGCGTGTCACCACGGTCGGCGCGAACGCGATCCGCATCCAGACCACGGAGATCACGCAGAACACGGACGTCGAGACCGTCCGCCAGGCGCTGGCCGACGCCTACGGCGTCGCCCCCGACCAGGTGACGACGACGTTCATCGGCCCGACCTGGGGCGCCGGGGTGTCGCAGCGCGCGCTGTGGGGCACCGTCGTCTTCGTCGCCATCGTGGCCGTGATCATGGCGCTCTACTTCCGCGCCTGGCGCATGTCGCTCGCGGCGATCATCGCCATGCTGGCGGACATCCTCATCGCGGCGGGCATCTACGCGGCCGTCGGGTGGGAGGTGACGCCGTCGACGATCATCGGCTTCCTGACGATCCTCGGGTACTCGCTGTACGACAAGGTGGTCGTGTTCGACAAGGTGCGGGAGAACACGCACGGCGTCCTCGACCAGTCGCGCAGCACCTACGCGGAGCGCGCGAACCTCGCGGTCAACCAGACCTTGGTCCGGTCGATCAACACCGGCGTCGTCGCGATCCTGCCGGTGGCCGGCATCCTCTTCGTCGGCGCGTTCCTGCTCGGCGCGGGCACGCTGCGCGACATCTCGTTGTCGCTGTTCATCGGCATCGCGGCGGGCACGATCTCGTCGATCTTCCTGGCCACGCCCCTCGAGGTGTGGCTGCGGGAGCGCGAGCCGCGCATCGCGGCACACACCCGGCGCGTCCTCGAGGCGCGCGCGGGGCTGGTGGCGTCCGGTTCGTCGGACGCGGCGGTCGCCGCAGCCGCGGCCGGTTCCGCACAGCTGACGCCTGGCCACCACCTCGGCACCGCCGCCCAGCCCAAGCGCAAGGGGCGGTGACCGCAGTGCCGGTTGACCGTGCCGCCGTCGCGGCTCGGGTGCTCGAACTGATGCGTGAGGTGCCTGACTACCCCGAGCCCGGCGTCCTGTTCCGGGACATCACGCCGGTCCTCGCGGACGCCCAGGCGTTCGCCGACCTGGTCGCCGCGCTGGCGGAGGGCGCGCCGGAGGGGGTCGACCTCGTCGCCGGGATGGAGTCGCGCGGCTTCCTGCTCGCTGCGCCGATCGCGGTGGCGCTCGGTGCCGGCGTGGTCCCGGTGCGGAAGGCCGGCAAGCTCCCGGGCCCGACGATCGCCGAGACCTACGACCTCGAGTACGGCACCGCCACCCTGGAGCTGCACCCGTTCACCGTGCCGGAGGGGTCCCGCGTCCTCGTCGTCGACGACGTCCTGGCGACGGGCGGCACCGCCGCAGCGACGCTCAAGCTCGTCGCCGACTGCGGCGCGGAGGTGGTGGGCATCGCGGTGCTCGCCGAGCTGACCGCCCTGCACGGCCGCGACCGGGTCCCGGACGTCGCGGTGGAGGCCCTGCTAGCCCTCTGACCGGCCCTTCGACGCGGGGCTCCGAGCCGCCGACGTAGACTGCCTGGGCCGGACAGGGTCGCCGGAATGGCGGGCACCGACCGGACGTTGGGCCTGCTACCGCGCGCGCGAAGGGGGTGTCGAAGCCATGAGCGACACGGTCACGCCCCGCGTCGAGCCGACGACCACACCCACCGAGGCCACGCCGGCCGCGCGTGTGCGCGCACGCCTCGCCCGCTTCGGCGGGCGGCCCGCCGTCGCGTTCCCCGCCCTCGAGCCGGTGATGCAGGCCGCCCGGGAGCACTTCCCGCGCGCGGACCTGTCGATGCTCGAGCAGGCGTACATCGTCGCCGAGCGCGCCCACCGGGGCCAGCTGCGCAAGAGCGGCGACCCGTACATCACGCACCCGGTCGCCGTCGCGACGATCCTCGCCGAGCTCGGCATGTCGCCCGCCACGCTCGCGGCGGCCCTGCTGCACGACACCGTCGAGGACACCGACTACTCGCTCGACCAGCTGCGCCGCGACTTCGGCCCCGAGGTCGCGATGCTCGTCGACGGCGTCACCAAGCTGGACAAGGTGCAGTACGGCGACGCGGCGCAGGCCGAGACGGTCCGCAAGATGGTCGTCGCGATGTCGCACGACATCCGCGTGCTGGTCATCAAGCTCGCCGACCGGCTGCACAACGCGCGCACCTGGCGGTTCGTCTCACCCGAGTCCGCGGAGCGCAAGGCGCGGGAGACGCTCGAGATCTACGCGCCGCTGGCCCACCGCCTCGGCATGAACACCATCAAGTGGGAGCTCGAGGACCTCAGCTTCGCCACGCTCTACCCCAAGGTGTACGACGAGATCGTCCACCTGGTCGCCGAGCGGGCGCCGGCCCGCGAGGAGTACCTGTCGGTGGTCCGCGAGCAGGTGTCCTCCGACCTGCGCAACGCGAAGATCAAGGCGACGGTCACCGGCCGGCCGAAGCACTACTACTCGATCTACCAGAAGATGATCGTCCGCGGCCGCGACTTCACGGACATCTACGACCTGGTCGGCGTGCGCGTGCTCGTCGACACGGTGCGTGACTGCTACGCCGCGCTCGGCGCCCTGCACGCGCGATGGAACCCGGTCCCGGGCCGGTTCAAGGACTACATCGCGATGCCGAAGTTCAACCTGTACCAGTCGCTGCACACGACGGTGATCGGGCCCGGCGGCAAGCCGGTGGAGATCCAGATCCGCACGCACGACATGCACCGGCGCGCGGAGTACGGCGTCGCGGCGCACTGGAAGTACAAGGAGAACGCGAAGGGCGCCCAGATCACCGACAGCCAGGGCAACGACATGAGCTGGCTGCGCCAGCTGGTCGACTGGCAGAAGGAGACGGCGGACCCCAGCGAGTTCCTCGACTCGCTGCGGTTCGAGATTGCCGGGTCCGAGGTGTACGTGTTCACCCCGAAGGGTGACGTCATCTCACTGCCGCAGGGGTCGACGCCGGTGGACTTCGCGTATGCCGTGCACACCGAGGTGGGCCACCGCACCATGGGCGCCCGCGTCAACGGGCGCCTGGTGCCGCTGGACTCGACGCTGGAGAACGGGGACGTCGTCGACGTCTTCACGTCCAAGTCCGAGACCGCCGGCCCGTCGCGCGACTGGCTGGGATTCGTCAAGAGCCCGCGCGCCCGCAACAAGATCCGGCAGTGGTTCACCAAGGAGCGGCGCGAGGAGGCCGTCGAGCGCGGCAAGGACGCGCTGGCCAAGGCGATGCGCAAGCAGAACCTGCCGCTGCAGCGCCTGCTGTCGCACGAGGCGCTCGTCGGGCTCGCCGCGGAGATGCGGTACGCGGACGTCACCGCGCTGTACTCCGCGATCGGCGAGAACCAGGTGTCGGCGCAGACCGTGGTGCAGCGGCTCGTCGCGTCGCTCGGGGGAGTGCCCGCGCAGGAGGAGGACCTCGCCGAGGTCACCCGCCCGGGTCCGTCCGCACGGACGGTGCGCACCGGCGACACCGGCGTCATCGTCCGCGGCGTGCGCGACGTCTGGGTCAAGCTCGCCAAGTGCTGCACGCCGGTGCCGGGCGACGAGATCATCGGGTTCGTCACGCGCGGCAACGGCGTCAGCGTCCACCGGACGGACTGCGTCAACGTCGACGGCCTGCGCACCCACCAGCCGGAGCGGATCGTGGACGTCGAGTGGACGCACACCAGCTCGCAGCTGTTCCTGGTGCAGATCCAGGTCGAGGCGCTCGACCGAGCCCGCCTGCTCTCGGACGTGACACGGGTCCTCTCAGACCACCACGTCAACATCCTCTCCGCCACGGTCTCGACCAACCGCGACCGGGTGGCCCTCTCGCGGTTCGTCTTCGAGATGGCCGAGCCGTCGCACCTGGCCTCGCTGCTGGCGGCGGTCCGCAAGGTCGACGGCGTCTACGACGTCTACCGCATCACCGGCGCCCGCACCCCTGACCAGCCCGTCATCCGGGCCTGAGTCATCCGGGCCTCGAGGGGCAGCCGGCCGAGCACGGCGCGGGCGCGCCGGACGTTCCGCTCGCCCGGCAGCACGTCGAGCGAGGCGAGGGCCGCGTCCGGGTCGAAGCCGTGGGGGAGCAGCCCGACGAGCAGCCGGTGGGCCTCCTCCGGCTCGGCCCAGCGCGCCAGGTCGACACCCGTGCGCTGCACGGTGGTCACGTGGCCGTCGCCGAGCGCCATCACGTCCTCGTCGGGCAGCCGCGCCTCCACGGCCCGGCGCAGCGGGTGCGGGTCGGTGCGGCGCCGCCCGGTGCTGACGAGCACGTCGATGCGCGCCGGAGCCGGCCCGCCGGCGTGCACCCACACGGCGGCCGCCCGTCCGACGACCCCACGGCGCGGCACCACCGAGCCCAGCGCCGCCAGCCGCAGCGCGGGCGTGGGCCGCACGTCGGCGCGCATGGCCGCGTCGTGCCACAGGTGGACCAGGGCGCCGTCGCGCAGCATGCCCGTCCACGTCAGCGGGTCGAGCTCGTCACGCCGGACGAGATCCGGCAGGACGACGGGGTCGGGGCGGTAGGCGAGGAGCGACGCGGACACGCGCCGCAGCCTGCCGCACCGGCCCGCGGCCGAACGGGTGACTGTGGATCGTCAGCCGCGCGCGTCGCGCGCGGCCCGCTGCACCTGCTCGAGCCACGACCGGCGCGCCTCGAGCGCGGCGGTCACCTCCGCGACCTTCCGGGCGTCCTTCGCGGCGCTCGCCGCCGCGAGATCCGCCTCGAGGCCGGCGATCGCCTGCTCGAGCTGCGCCTCCATGCCCTCGGCCCGCGCACGGGTCTCCGGGTTGGTGCGCCGCCACTGGCTGTCGTCCGCGTCGCGAACGGCCTGCTCCACGGCACGCAGCCGCCCCTCGACGCGCTGGATGTCGCCGCGCGGCACCTTCCCGGCCGCGTCCCAGCGGTCCTGGATCGACCGGAGGGTCGCCTTGGTGGCCGCGAGGTCCTTGATCGGCAGGAGCGCCTCCGCCTCCGCCAGGAGCCTCTCCTTGACGACGAGGTTCGCCTGGTACTCGGAGTCCGTCGCCGCGGCGGCCACGTCCCGTGCCGAGAAGAAGGCGTCCTGCGCGGCGCGGAAGCGGGCCCACAGCGCATCGTCCACCGGGCGGCTGGCACGGCCGGCCGTCTTCCACTGGGCCATCAGGTCGCGGAATGCGCCGGCGGTGGCACCCCAGTCGGTGCTGGTCGCGAGGCTCTCCGCCTGCGTGACGAGCGCTTCCTTCGACGCCTTGGCCGCGGTGTTGCGCGCCTCGAGCTCGGCGAAGTAGTGGCGGCGCTCCCGGTCGAACGTGGTGCGGGCGTGGCTGAAGCGCTTCCAGAGCGCCTCCTCCGACGGGCGGTCGAGCCGTGGGCCGGAGCGCTGCGCCTCCTTCCACTGGTCGAGGAGGGTGCGCAGCTGCTCGCCCGCGGGCCGCCACTGGA
>CAZBIO010000057.1:0-6938 GCA_964491965.1 uncultured Cellulomonas sp. | reverse complement strand
CATCCTTCAACAAGAACCGGTCCCCACTGGCAGCCACCACATAGCTCAACCCCTGCCCGGGCGTAGCGGTCGGACTGTCCACCAACGTCGTGGACGCCAACCACCGCTCCACCACCTGCCCCTCATCACCCCGATCCACCTGGTCCTCCGGCAGATGCAACCGCCGCCCCGCCGGCGTCCACAAATTCGCATTCCACGTCGGCTCCGGACGCAACACCCCCCCAGACGAACCAACAGCACGCTCCACATCCACACGCGCAAACGCAGCACCCATAACAACAAACTCCCTTCTAGCGCCGAGACATCGGCAACTCGTTGAATTCCGACGGACGTAGTTCGAATGACGACGACACCCGCCGCGGGAGGCCCTCAGCGCGGCCCACCCCGGGTCTGGTCGGTTCAGGACGAGGCGAGCTCGCTGACCACGAGCGCGAACGAGGTGGCGCCGGCGTCCGGGGTTCCCAGCGAGTGGGCGCCATGGGTGCGGGCCCGTCCGCGGCGGGCGGCGAAGTCCGCGGTGTGCTGGGCCGCGGTCATCGCGCGGGTCGCCGCACTCGCCCATGCCTCACGCAGCCCCACACCCCGGGAGACGCCCAACTCGAGGGCCTCGACGAACGGGACGATCGCATCGACCATCGTCTTGTCCCCCATCTGCGCCCCACCCCGACGCACCACCGCATCCCGGAACGCCCGCACCGCCGCAACGACCGTGGGACCGTCCGGGGCGTCCTTGTCGCCCAGCACGTCGCCGGCCGCGGCCAGCCCCGCCCCCCACAACGCACCCGACGTGCCCCCCGCGGCATCCGACCAGGCCGCCGCCGCCCCGCTCAACAGCGTGCCGGCACCGGCGCCCCGCACCAGCAGCGCCTGCGCCGCCGTGGCCGCGGCATCCGCGCCGCGGACCATGCACGCCCCGTGATCACCATCACCGGCCACCGCATCGATCGCCCCCAGGTGCCCCTCCTGCGCGTGCAGCAACTCGGCCACCACCGTGGCCCGATCCCGCAACTCCGCAGCTGCCGTCCGGGAGCGGGACGAGGCCACCGGCACCGCCCGCACCGCCCGCTCCTGGCTGTGCTCGACCGGCACCGTGCGCCGCCCCCGATGCTCGATCGCCCCCCGCGAGAAGGACGGGGCGTCGGCCGGGGCCAGCCACAACCGCTCCAGCTCATCACTCAGATAGGTCAAGGACAGCGACACCCCAGCCATGTCCAGGCTGGTGACCAGCTCGTCGACCACCGGTGCGACCAGCACCATCCCCGCCGCCTCGCACCGTTCCCGCACCCGGGAGAACACCAGGTGCAGCTCGTCCGGCGACGTCGTGCCCAACCCATTGACCAATACCGCGATCCGCTGACCGGCCACCGGCGCCCGCTCGGCGAACAACCCGTCCACCAACACGTCCGCCACATCGGCCGCCGACCCCAACGCCACCTCATCGATCCCCGGCTCGCCGTGGATCCCCAACCCCACCGCCATCCGGCCGGCCGGCACCGTGAACAACGGGGCATCGGCCCCCGGCAACGTGCACCCCGACAACGCCACCCCGAACGAGCGCGTCGCCTCGTTCGCCGCCGCCGCCACCGCGGCCACTGCGTCCAGCGACCGGCCCTCCTCCGCGGCCGCCCCCACCATCTTCATCACCAGGAAGCTGCCCGCGATCCCCCGCCGCAACCCCCGATCCGCCGACGACCCCGACGCGATGTCATCGGTCACCGCCACCAGCCGCACATCCACACCCTCGCCGCGCAACACGTCGGCCGCCCCACCAAAATGCAGCATGTCGCCGGCATAGTTGATCGGCACGAACAAAACCCCGCCACCGTTGTCCGCCGCCCGCGCCACCGACGCCACCAACGACTGCGACGGCGAGGAGAAGACGTTCCCGCACGCCGCCCCGTGACCCAGCCCCACACCCACCCAACCCGCAAACGCCGGGAAATGACCCGAACCACCCCCCATCACCACCGCAACCTGCCCCCGCGGACACACCGTGGCACGCACCACCCCACCAACAACCGCCACCACACGATCCGCATTCGCCGACGCAAACCCCGCCAACGCATCCACCGCAAAATCATCCGCAACATTCACCAACGCGACCATGAAAACCCGCTCCTCGATTCACAGAAATCCCCGGCGGAGACCCGCGCTTAACTCCCTGAGCCGATTCACGAGAGGGCAGTTCCGCCCCGATCGAGGGCGCGTGGAGCCCAGCGATGATCGGCTCGGTGGGTATGCAGGAGCAGTGCACGGGGCTGCGCCTGCCATTCGAAATCCAGTCCATCACCGTGCCCGACGAGCGCTCGTTCATCGGTCGTCGGGCACGGCCGGCGCGATTACGTGTCGCCCGTGCGCGCCGTCACCATTGCGCGGACCCGCCTTTCACGTTCTCAATTCCGTCGGAGTCCGGGCCGTCGCCGCGGGCGCGTTCGGGATACCGGTAGCCGAGCAGCAGGGAGATCTCCTCGGCCGCGCGCATGACCGACCGGCCGATCGTCGGCCAGAGCTGCGGGGTGTACCGGTCACGCGGGGCGGACGTGCTGATCGCGGCGGCGACGCCACCGACGTGGTCGAAGACCGGCGCACCGATGCAGACGATTCGCGGGTCGAACTCCTCGTCGTCGATCGCATAGCCCCGCTCCCGCGTCCGCTCGAGGTCCGCGCGCAGCGCGTTGGGATCGGTGACCGTGTTCTGCAGATGGGGCCGGAACTCGATCTGGCGGACGATCTCCTCGCGGGTGGCGTCGGGCTCGAAGGCGATGAGCGCCTTCCCCAGTGCCGTGCAGTACACGGGCACCTCGAGCCCCAGCCGCGTGACCAGCGTCAGCGAGCGCGGCGCCTCCAGCTTGGTCACGTAGATCGCACTGGTGCCCGACCGAACGGCGAGGTTGACCGTTTCCTGGAGTTCGTCGCACAGCCGCTTGCTGACCGGGCGCGCCTCCTCGACCACGTCGATGCTGGCGATGACCGACTCGCCGATCATCCACATCTTGAGCGACAGCCGATAGCGGCCGCCGACGTTGATGACGTGCCCGCGCAGTTCGAGCGTCCTCAGGAGTCGGTGGATGCTCCCGACTGGACGGTCGAGCTGCTCCGCCAGCGCCTTCAGCGTGACCGGGCGTCCGGCCGCGGCGAGCGCGTCGATGACGTCGAGGGTCCGCAGGACCGAGTTGACGGCCTGCTTGTGCTCGACCTGCTCCTGCTCGGAGCGTTGGGTCCTAGCCGGCATCCGGGATCGCCCCTGCCAGCTTCGGATCCTCCGCGCCGTCGGGAGGCGCCGCGGATGCCGGACCGCCACCCGGCGACGCCTTCGCGTTCCGCTCTCCCAGCCGCCGGATGTTCCGCGCCATGTAGACGCCGGCGAGGATGACCGCCCCGTCGACGACCTTCTCCCAGGCGGCCCCCAGGCCGAACATCGGCAGCGCGCCCGCGAGGACCGTGAGGACCAGCGCGCCGGCGACCGTGCCCCACGCGCTGCCGATCCCGCCGATCAGCGCGGTTCCACCGAGGGCCAGTGCGGCGACGGAGGCGAACAGGTATTGGCCGCCCATGTCGAGGTACGCCGTCTGGATGAATCCGGAGAGCAGCACACCCGAGAGCGTCGCCAGCCCCGCGGAGAAGACGTACGTCGCGAACCGGACCCGTGCCACGCGGATGCCGGCCAGCCGTGCCGCCTTCGGGTTGCTGCCGCCGAGGTAGATGCTGCGGCCCAGGACCGTCCGGGTCAGCACCAGCCACACCAGGAGAGCGGCGACGAGGAAGATGATCGTCACCACCGGGACGGGCCCGAACTTCGCGACGGCCAGCTCTTTCATCTCGTCCGGGACGACGGCACCGTTGGAGTTGATCGTCCCGACGGCGACGAGGTAGCCCTGGACCAGCCCACCCATGCCGAGGGTGACGATCATGGACGGCGCGTCGAGCACCGTGACGAGCAGGCCCGTCACACACCCGATGAGCAGGCCGATCACGACGACGACGAGGACGGCCGTTCCCACCGGGATCCCGGAGTTGCCCGTCAACTGCGACAGCTGGATCCCGCCGAAACCGATCAGCCACGGGACGGACATGTCCATGCCGCCCGTCAGGATGACGAACGTCTGGCCGAGCGCCGCCAGTCCGGTGAAGGTCGCGAAGACCGACAGCGCCTGAACGTTCGACAACGCGGCGAACCCGGACGAGTAGATGGTCGCCGCCACGAACAAGGCGACCGCCAACGCGAACGTCGCCGCCACGCTCAGGGCCTGACGCCCGTCCGGCGTGCTTCCGAAGCCGAGCCCACGCGGCTTGGCCACCTGCGTATTCGCACTCATGCTGACCTCCGACCCAGGCGCGAACGGATGCCGATCACGGCGAGGAGCAGGGCCGCCGAGACCACGATGGCGACCCACGGCGGCATGACGAGCGCCGACGTGATGCCGTTGATGAACGTGAGGACGAACGCGCCCGCCACCGCGAGGCCCGCGCCCCCGTAACCGCCGGTCAGGCTGACCCCGCCGAGCACACAGGCTTCGATCGAGCTGAGGATGTACCCGTCGCCGATGCTGGCATCGCCGGTCGCCGTGACCAGTCCGAGGTAGATGCCCGCCAGGCCGGCGAAGAAGCCTGCCATGGCGTAGGCGACGAACTTCGTCCGGACGACCCGGACTCCGCTCAATCCCGCTCGCTGCTCGTCACTGCCCACCGCGTAGATCGACTTGCTCAGTCGCGTCCCGCGCCAGAACCACCACAGGAGCAGGATCGCGATCAGCAGGATCACCGGCCTGGACACGGCTCCGCTGACGTCCTGCACCCAGGCACTCATGGCCACGGGCGGCGTGCCGCCCGGCGTGGGCAGGATCAGCAGCGCGATGCCGTTGTAGATCGCCCACGTGCCGAGGGTCGCGACGAACGGCTCGAACCCGCCGAGCGTCACCAGGAGGCCGTTGACGGCCCCGAGCACGGCCCCGAGGGCAAGGACGACGATCAGGCGCCAGATGGCGCCGCCGCCGTCGCCGACCCAGGTGGCGAGCAGCACGTTGGCGACCACCATCATGCCGCCGACGGACACGTCGATCCCGCCGGTGAGGAGCACCATGCACTGCCCGATGCTGACGAGGACGAGCGGGAGCGCCGTCTGGATCGTCAGGCCGAGCTGGGCGCTCTGCAGGATCGTCGGCTGCAGGGCGACGTCGACGATCAGTAGGACCGCGAAGAGCGGGATCATGACGGCCCCGCCTCCCGAGGCGGCGCGGCGCAGCGGTGCCAACAGCTGCACCATGGCCGGCCGCCCGCCGTGCGCTATGGGGTCGGCGGTGGTCATGCGAGCACCTCGTCGCTCGCCTCGTGCCGGGCACCGACACCGGCGGCGAGGCGCAGGAGGGCCTCTTCGTCGACCCCGTCATCGCGGGTCCGCTCGCCGGCCACCTTGCCCGAATACAGGACCATGATCCGGTCACACATCTGCAGCATCTCCGTCAGGTCGGTAGAGAAGAAGACGACGCCGACGCCCGCCGCGGCCAGTGAGTTCACCAGCTCGTAGAGCTCGGCCTTCGTTCCGACGTCGACGCCCCGCGTCGAGTCGTAGAGGATGAGGACGCGCGGCTTGTTGGCCAGGACCCGGCCGAAGATGGCCTTCTGCTGGTTGCCGCCGCTGAGCGTCTCGATGCCGGCTTGCAGGCGCCCGCGGTCGATGCTGACCTGCCGTGCCGACTCGCGGGCCGTCACCCGCTCGGCGCCTCGCCTCAGGACGAACCGCCACCGTGTCAGCAGGCCAAGGCTCGACGCCGTCAGGTTGTTCTGCACGGTGTGACCCAGGAACAGCGCCTCGCGTGCCCGGTCCTCCGGGACCAGGTAGACCCCGCTGCGCTGGGCCTCTGCCGGCGACGCCGGCGAGTACGAGGTCCCGCCGATGGTGATCTCGCCACCGAGCCGCTGGTCCCCCGCCAGGCCCATGAGGAGCTGGCGCTGCCCCTGGCCGGGGAGCGCCGCGAGACCGAGGATCTCGCCCTCGCGGAGGTCGATGTCGACCGGACCGAGCCCCGGTGCCGTCAGGCCGTGCGCGGTGAGCACCACGCGATCCGTCGGCTTGTTCGCGCGCTCGGGGTAGAGGCGCTCCTGCCGCCGTCCGAGCATCGCCGCGATGGCGTCGTCCTCGTCGATCTCGCTGGCCAGGCCCTCCAGCACCGTCGCGCCCGATCGCAGCACGGTCAGCCGATCGGCGGTCGCGCGGACCTCCTGGAGCCGGTGGGAGACGAACAGCACCACGGCGCCTTCCCGGGCTACCTCCCGTGCCCGACGAAGCAACCAGTCCGCCTCGTCGAGCGACAGCGCCGACGTCGCCTCGTCGAGGACGAGAACCTCGGGCTTGCGCGAGAACGCCCGGCAGACCTCGAGGAGCTGGCGGTCGCCGACGGACAGCTCGGCGACGGGGGTCGTGGGGTTCAGGCGCCGCACCTCGAGGCTGTCGATGATGCGGTCGTAGCGGGCCCTCAGCTCCCGCCTCCGGATGCGCCGGTGCCATGCCACCGGCAGGTTCCCGAACAGGAGGTTCTCCTCGACCGTCAGGGCCGGGATCAGGCTGGACTCCTGGAAGACGGTCTGGATCCCCGACGCCAGGGCAGCGCGGGCCGTTCCCAGGCGCAGTGCCTGGCCGTCGAGGAGAACCTCGCCGGAGTCGCGTCCGATCACGCCGGACAGCACTCGGATGAGGGTGCTCTTGCCGGCGCCGTTCTCTCCCAGGATGCCGTGCACCTCTCCGCGCCGGGCATCCAGCTGGGCACCCGCGAGCGCGCGGACGCCGCCGAAACTCTTGACGAGTCCGCTGACGCGCAGACCCGGTTGCTCGTTCATCGTCTTCCTCTCGCCACGTGCACGACCCCGGTCCCCCGAAGGCCGCCGCCCGCGATCGCCCCGCCGCGGCCCGCCACGTGGGCGCTCAGGAACCCCGCAGCGCG
>CAZBIO010000056.1:0-22625 GCA_964491965.1 uncultured Cellulomonas sp. | reverse complement strand
AGTCCGCCGCGTTGCGCTCCGTCACCGCGCTGGCCAGCGCGCGCTGGCGCTGCCAGAGCGCCGTCAGCGCGCTCGACGACGCGGCGCTGCCCACGTCGAGCGTCAGGCCGTCGGCGGTCTCCCGCGCCGACGTCTCCAGGGCGGCGAGCGCGTGCTCCGACGCCAGCGCGACGGCGTCCCTGGTCACGTCGGCGGTGACGTTGGGGTTGCCGTCGCGGTCGCCGCCGATCCAGCTCCCGAGACGCGCCCACGGGCGGACCACCGGCGCGGTGGTGCCGGCGCGGTCGCCGAGCAGCCAGTCGTCGAGCCGGCGGTAGACGGCGGGGAGCATGTCCGCGAGGGTCGCGTCGAAGACGTCGAGGACGGTGGCGACCTCGTCGAGCACCGTGGGCTTCGTGGCGCGCAGTGGCGACGTGCGCCACAGCGTGTCGATCTCGCCCAGCAGGCGCCGCTCGTTCTCGGCGAGCGACACGCCCCCGGGGTGGAGCGCGTCCCGCTCCGCGACGAGGGCCGCGATGCGGCGGATCGCGCGCGCGACCGAGCGACGCCGGGCCTCGGTCGGGTGGGCGGTCAGGACGGGCCGGAACTCCAGCCGTTGGAGGCGCTCCCGCGCCTCGTCCTCCCCCACCTCCGCGGCCAGCTGCGCGTAGGCGGCCGGGAGGGAGTCGTCGGGCGCCAGCTGCGCGGGAGACTGGGACGCCTCCCGCTCGCGCAGCACGCGGACGCGATGGAACTCCTCGGCGAGGTTCGCCAGGTGGAAGTAGCACGTGAACGCCCGGGCCACCTGCTCCGCGCGGGTGTGCGAGAAGCCGGCCACCAGGTCCTCGGCGCGCGCCAGGGCGTCGGACTCGGGCTCGTCGTGCGCCCGGATCGCCAGCTCGCGTAGCCGCTCGACGTCGTCGAGCAGGTCCTCCCCGACGGACTCGCGCAGCACCCGCCCCAGCAGCCCGCCGAGGAGCCGCACGTCGTTGCGGAGCGGCTCCGGCACCTCGTGGCGGGCCAGGCCGCGGGTGGGGGTATCGGTCACGGGCCCCACCGTAGGGCCAAGGTCCTAGTCAGGATGCCGCCGTCCATCCCCGAAGACCGGGCAACGTCCGCGGGCCCGACGAGCGAACGCCCCGAGCCGGACGAAGGTCCCGGGCACGACGAGCCTCGTCCGCCCCGGCGGCTCAGTGTCCGGCGTGCGGGCCGTTGGCGCCGCTGCGGGGCTCGGCCCGCACCAGCGCCGCCGCGGCGACGCCGACCAGCGAGATCACCGCCCCGACGAGGAACGCGGTGCGGATGCCCGTCGCCAGGGCCGGCACCTCGCCGGCGCCGAGCGTCCCCTGGGCGGCCGCCACGCCGGACATCACGGCGACGAACAGGGCGGTGCCGGCCGCCCCCGCGACCTGCTGCACCGTGCCGATGGTCGCCGACCCGTGCGAGTACAGCCGCTCCGGCAGCGCGCCCATGCCCGACGAGAACAACGGCGTGAACGTGAACGCGAGCCCGACGCTGAGCGTCATGTGCGCCGCCAGCACGAACCACCAGGGGGTGTCCGGCCGCACGGTGCTCAGGCCCCAGAGCACCAGGCTGACGAGGGCGACCCCCGGCAGCAGCAGCGGCCGGGCGCCGACGCGGTCGAAGAGCCGGCCGACCACCGGGCCGAGCAGGCCCATCGTCAACCCGCCGGGGAGCAGGGTCAGGCCGCTGCGGAGCACGTCGAAGCCCAGCACGTCCTGCATGTAGAGGGGTAGCAGGATGATCACGCCGAACAGCGACAGCATCGCGATCGCGAGCACGCTCACCGCGACGGCGAACGTGCGGAACCGGAAGGTGCGCAGGTCCAGCAGCGCCCGCTCACGGTCCTGGAGCCGCAACTGGCGCCAGACGAAGGCGCCGAGCGCCGCCGCACCGACGACGAGCGTGATCAGGGCGCTCGTCCCGCTGTTCGCGGCACCGCTGCCGAGCTGCGACAGCCCGAGCACCAGGCCCCCGAACCCGGTCGCCGCAAGCGCCACCGACAACCCGTCGATCGGCGTGGGCCGCGGCTCGCTGACGTTGACCATGCGGACCGCGCCGAGCGCCAGCGCGCCCAGCGCCAGCGGCAGCACCAGCACGAACATGAACCGCCAGGACAGCGACGACAGGATCAGGCCCGACACCGTGGGGCCGACCGCCGGGGCGACCGACATGACGATCGCGATGTTGCCCATGGTCCGGCCGCGCTCGCGCTCGGGGACCAGCCTCATGACCGTCGTCATGAGGAGCGGCATCATGATCGCGGTGCCGGACGCCTGGATGACGCGCGCGGCGAGCAGCACCTCGAAGCCGGGGGCCAGGGCGGCGACGAGCGTGCCGAGACTGAAGAGCGACATCGCGGTGATGAACACCTGTCGCGTGTGGAACTTCTGGAGCAGCAGGCCGGTGATCGGGATGACCACCGCCATGGTCAGCAGGAACGCCGTGGTGAGCCACTGCGCGGCCACCGCAGAAATGTCGAGGTCCTGCATGAGGTGCGGGAGCGCGACGCCCATGATCGTCTCGTTGAGGAAGACGACGAACGTCGAGACCAGCAGCAGGCTGATGACGAGGGTGTTCCGGCGCCGGAGCGACGGGTCGAGGGTCACTTCGTCGGGCGGAAGTGGCTGCTGCGGGGCGAGGGTGGTGGGCTGTTCGGTCACTCGTCGTCCTGTCATGCGGTCCGGTGGGCAGGGCCGAGCCGAGGCGCGCCGGAAGGGGGGCTGGTGTCGTCATAGACGGAGCGACGAGGGCGGGGGATCCCGGCCCGCGCCGACGATGGTCGTTCGACCATCGTGAACTGTCATGACCCGCGGCGCCATTCCTTTCCTGACGCTGCGTCCCGAATCCCGGACAGCGCCCCGTCCGGCCCCGGGGCACGACGAAGGAACGGCGTCCCCGCCCCGGACACGACGACGGGTGGGCCCGTCCGACGAGCCCACCCGTTCGCGATCGGTCAGTCGCCCCGTTCGCTGACCGTCAACTGGCCAGGCGCTTGGCCGGCACCGTCAGCTGCACGACGTCGCCATGGACCTCCGCGATCTCATCGGCCGCGGCGAACCGCTGCCGCGGGATGATGCCGCCGCGACGGACGACGACGTAGCCGGTGCGCAGCAGCCGCGTGCGGTCTGCGTGCGGCATCGCCGGTCCGCCGCCCCCGGCGGCGCCGCCCGGCATCTCGTCCGCGCCGATGCCGGAACCGGTCACCGACTCGGGGTCGCCCATCAGGACGTCCTTGACCTTGCCGATGACTGCGCCTTCGGCATCGATCACGCGCATCCCTGTCCGCACCTGGCTGATGCCTTCGTTTCCGCCCGAGATGATGTTCATCATCCGACCTCCCTCATCGCCGGCGCCCTCGCCGCTCGCCGATGCCGCTCCACACTCGGGTGACAGCTGGCGGCGTTCGGGGTCGGGGACCACCCGCATCGTGCGGGCGGTGAGAGGGCCGACGCCTCCTTCGCCGGCGCGTCTCCGCCTCTTCCATGCTGACCCCGGAACGCGCTGACCGCATCCGGGACGGGGTAGCGCGCGACCATGTGCGATCGCCGACGAGCGGACACACGGGTCGCGCGCTGCCATGCTGTCGGGGTGCGAACACGCAGGTCGCGCGCGCTGGTGATCACCCTCGCCTCGATCGCGGGCCTCGTCGTCGTCGCACTCGTCGTCGTGTGGGCGATCTCGCGCAGCTTCGAGTTCTATCCCGACCGCTCCGCGCCGCCACCGGCCGCCCAGCTGGTGCCCGGCGCGCAGGACGTCACCGTGACGACCGCCGACGGGCTGGAGCTCGCGGCGTGGTTCGTCCCGCCGCGGTGCGGCGCCACCGTCCTCGTCGCACCCGGCAACGGCGGCAACCGGGCGGTCCGTGCTCCCCTGGTGCGGGCGCTGGCCGACGAAGGCCTCGGGGTGCTGTTGCTCGAGTACCGCGGTTACGGCGGCAACCCCGGGTCGCCGTCGCAGGCGGGTCTCGCGCTGGACGCCCGGGCCGCTCGCGCGACCGTGCTCGAGCTGGCACCCGGGCCCCTCGTCTACCTCGGCGAGAGCCTGGGCACCGCGGTCGTCACCGAGCTCGCGAGCGAGTACCCGCCGGACGGGCTGGTGCTGCGCTCTCCCCCGACATCCCTCGCCGCTGCCGCCGACGTCGCCTTCCCCGTGCCGGTCGGCTGGCTGCTGCGCGACCGGTTCCCCGTCGTCGGGCCCGCTCGTTCCGTCGCCGTGCCCACGGCGGTGGTGCGCGGCACCGGCGACACGGTGGTGCCCCCCGCACAGAGCGTCGCCGTCGCCGAGGCTCTCCGTCAGGGCGGCTCCGACGTCACCGAGGTCGCCGTCGACGGGGCCAACCACAACGACGGCGTCCTCGCCGCGGGCCCCACGCTCGTCGACGCGACCCTCGACGTCGTCGCCCGCGCCGGCGTCACCGACTGCGGCACGGCCGACTGACGCGCACCAGGTGACGCCGCTGCGGTCGCATCGATCGGCGACGCCTCGGCCGGCGGGCTCGTGGCGTCGCCGATCAAGCGGCCGTGACGGTCGCGATGCTCGTAGGTGCCGTCCGGCAGGCGGGTCACCGAGATGTCGTGGTCGTGGATGTACTGGTGGTGGAAGCGACACTCGGGCGCGCAGTTCGCCATGGTGCTCGGGCCGTCGTCCCGATCCCACCAGCGCATGTGGTGGAGCTCGCTGTAGCGGAGTGGCATCGAGCATCCCGGCCAGGCGCACGTCGTCTGGCCCGAGGCGTACAGCGCCAGCCAGTGCTGGGTGCGGAAGTACCGATCGCCGCGACCGAGGTCGAGTGGCAGCCCGGGTCCCTTGAGCACGGCCCGCGTCAACGCGCAGTCGCACAGCGCTCGGGCGATCTCGCCGGCGGGCCACGCCTGACCGTCCTCGTCCGTCACCGCGGGCACCCCGCTCACAGCACCAATCACGTCCGCGGTCGAACCCTTCGACGGCGCACCGTTCTCGTCCCGCGCCGCGGACGCATGGCCGGCGTGGTCCCGGGCCCCGCCGCGCGCGGCGCGCAGCGCCGCCCACGTCTCCTGGGTGAACGTGATCACCGCCTGCACCGGGGCGACAGCGCCCGGCGTGGTGCTCTTGTCCGTCACCGTTCGCTGCACCATCGCCATCAGCGCGTCCGCGCGCCGCTGGGTGGCGGTTCGATCGTCGTCCTTCGTCGGGCGCGGGTTGAGCGCGTCGATCGCCTTGACGAACTGGTGGCCCGCGACCGAGTCCAGCAGCGCGCTGATCTGCGTGCCACCGGGCGCGTGCGAGACGTTGAGGGCCGGCGACTCCTGCGTCGCCCGGGTGATCTGTGCCACGTGCTTGGCCGTCACCGGCCCGTCCACCAGGGCGACGATGGGCATCGACTCCAGCGTCGTCGCCTCCCCCACCGCGGCCCGACCGGCGCCGAGACCCTGGTGCGACACCCGCCCGAGGAAGCCCGCCAAGTCCCGGTCGCCGCGCAACGCCCAGGTGCCCGCGTCGCGCTCCGCCGTCACCACCCTGGCGCGGGCGACTGTCAGCAGGTTGGTCACCCTGTCGAACGCAGCCAGCGCGGCCGAACGCGTCCTCGCGTCCCAGTCGCGCGCCGTCGCAGCGCCAGCGAGCACGTCCGGCGCGGACGCGAGCCAGGCCGCGATCCGCGACGGCAGGGCACCCGACTCTCGTGAAGCGGGCACGGGCGGCGGCGAGACTGGACGACAAGGGCAACCCGAGTACCGCCCTGACCTGCACATTCACCCGTCCGTGTGGTAGGTGAAGACAGAGGGCGGCCCTACGCCGCCCAGTACTCCCGCGCCACCGGCGCGAACCGCTCGAGCGCCGCGAAGTGCTCCGCGCTCGTCGTGAACCCGTGGTCGGTGGTCACCAGCGAGCCGTGCGTCGCGCCGACCGCGGCCCACTCGTCGAGCAGCCGGTGCCATTCGCCCACGTCGCCGCGCCCGTACGGGATGCGGGCCTCGAGCCCGAACCCTGCGCGACTCCGGCCCGCCTCGGCCAGGCACCGGTCGAGGAGCGCCAACCCCGGCCTCGCCTCGGCGGCCGATCCGTACAGCGGCATCCAGCCGTCGCCGACGCGCGCCATCCGGCGGATCGCCGCCTCCGAGTGGCCGCCGAACCACAGTGGGATGGGCCGCTGCACCGGCAGCGGGTTGATGCCGGCGTCCGGGATGGAGTGCCACCTGCCGTGGAACTCCACGTGCTCGGTGGTCCACAGCGCGCGCAGCACCTCGATCTGCTCGTCGAACCGACGGCCGCGCGTGTGGAAGTCCTCGCGCAGCGACTCGTACTCGACCTCGTTCCAGCCCACGCCGAGGCCCAGCCGCAGGCGTCCTCCGGACAGGTGGTCGAGGCCGGCGGCCTGCTTGGCGACGAGCACGGTCTGCCGCTGCGGGAGCAGCAGCACGCAGGTGGCGAACTCCACCTGAGGCGTCACGCCGGCCATGAAGGAGAACAGGACGAGCGGCTCGACGAAGGGCGTCCGGTGCGTCACCCAGCCGTCCCAACCGCCGGGTCGGTCGGGATTGGGGCCGATGACGTGGTCGTCGGCCCCGATGTGGGTGAACCCGAGGCCCTCGGCCGCGCGGGCGTACCGCGCGATCGCCTCCGGGTCGCTGCCGTACTCGGCCTGGGGGTAGATGACTCCGATGCGCACGCCGCTCACCGGTCCCGGCCGCGGAGGAATGCGACGTGGATCCGCCGCAGCTCGCCGGTCATCAGGCCGGAGGTGATCGCCGGATCCGCCGCCATGACGGCACGTGCCTCGGCCTCGTCGTCCGCCTCGAGGATCGTCACGCCGTCGTCGAGGGAGCCACCGGTGGTGGGGCCCGCCAGCACCAGCCGGCCGTCGTCGAACAGCGACTGGAGGTAGTCGGTGTGCGGCCCGGTCATCACGGAACGCTCGTCGTCGGCGATCGTGGCGACGAAGTCCGGTCGCGGCGGGTGGACGAAGTAGAGCCAGTACGCCATGAAGCGGACCCTAAGGCCGGAGGGCCGGCCGAGCAGTGCCGACGCGGTCGCGCCGTCGCGACCAGCCGAGCGAAAGTCCCCAGAAATGCAGCCGCCCCGCTGCAGACGGGGCGACTTCGGACTTCTCGAGCGCCGCTGTCCGCTGGCGACCGGCTCTATGTGACCGGTTCGCCCCACTACCGTTCCGGTGGGGTCTCACGCTCGCACCCCACTGTATCGGCTGCCGGGCGCAAGTGGTGAGGGGACGACGGTCCCAGATCGACGCCGAGAGCGAAAACCACCCGCCAGAGCCGCGGCAGAGCGTCACCCGCCGGCGGCGCGGAACTGCGCGAGCACCCCGGCCGGGATGCGGCCCCGGTCCGAGACCGCGATCCCTCGCGACCTCGCCCACGCCCGGACGGTCTTCGGGTCGTGGTCGGGCGCCCCGCGATGCCGACGAGTGGGCGTCGAGGGGGCCCCGGCGCGCGCACGACGCGCAGCCGCGACGTAGGGGGCGAGGAACCGTCGCAGCGTCGCCGCGTTGTCGTCCGTGAGGTCGATCTCGTAGCCGGCACCGTCGATGGCGAACCGCACCGTCTGCGCCGCCGGTCCCCCGCTGAGGTCGTCGTCGAACTCGACGACCGTGCGCTTCGCCACCTGCCACTCCGTCCCCGTCGTCGCCACCGAAGGCGAGCCGGCGCAACCTTAGGCTCGGCGACCAGGGACGAAACGGCGCCGGGCGGGAGGAAACGCCCATGTCACCCGAATGTGTGGCGGGTCAGCCGCTGAGCAGCCCGACGGCGAGCGTCACCACACCCGCGGCGATGCTCAGCGCGCCCAGCACGAGCAGCCAGACCGCCCGGTTCGGCTTCTGTCGGCCGGCGCCCATCGCGGAGAAGAAGAAGCCGGCGGGCATGAGGATCGCGGCCACGAGCACCCCGGTGCCGGCGAGCCATCGCGCAAAGCCGGCCAGCTCGGTGGCCTCGGTCAGCAGCAGGCACAGCAGGCCGAGGATCACCAGCGCGCCGGCGTGGGCATGCCCGGCGCGGAAGAACGAGGTCTGGAACCCCGTCGCCGCCTGGCGCCCGGTGACGACCCGGACCATGAACGCACCGCCGGACTCGATCGCCACGACGGTCAGCATGACGACACCCGCGGTGACGCGGGCCGCCTCGGAGATCTCGACCATGGCCGCTCCTTCTTCCGACGTTTACGAACACTGTTATGGAACATCGTTCGCAAATGGCCGTCAAGGTCCTAGACTCCGCGGCATGGCCAGGCCACGGCTGCACGACGAAGCCCTGGGTGCCCGCCTGCTCGAGACGACCTCCCGGGTGGTGGCGGCGGGCGGCGAGCAGGCCGTGACGGTCCGCTCGGTCGCCGCGGCGGCCGGGACCAGCCCGTCCGCGGTGTATGCGCTGTTCGGCTCGCGTGACGCGCTCGTCGCCGCCGTGAGTGCCGAGGGGTTCCGGCGGTTCGGCGCGCACCTGGCGGCCGTGCCGCGCACCGACGACCCTGTCGCCGACCTGCTGGCGCTCGGGCTGGCGTACCGCACCAGTGCCCTGCAGGACCCGCACTTCTACCGCGTCATGTTCGACCGGGCGGTGGCACCGACCGCCGTCCAGGGCGGGGCCGCTCCCCCGGCGACGCAACGGCCGACCTTCGTCGTGCTGCGCGACGCCGTGGCCCGCGTGCTCCCGGGCCCGCGCTCCGACCAGGCCGAGCCGATCGCCGTGGCGCTGTGGGGCCTGGTGCACGGCCTGGTCTCGCTGGAGCTGGCGGGCCTGCTCCCCGGCTCGCCCGACGAGCGAACCGGCCGTTACGCCGCCGCGCTGACCGCGCTGGGGCCGGCGCTGCTCGCGCATGCCTGACGCCCCGGCGCCCGGCGCCTCGCGCCTCTTCGGTGGCGGGGCCCCGTCGGGCCTGCGACCGTCGAGGCATGACGACGGATGACGAGCCCGTCGCCCACGCTGGACCGCGGCGAGCGTCTACCCCGACATGTGGGTCGACCCCGACGACGACCCGCGCGAGGCGCAGGACCAGCCCGCCGACGAGCGCGCCGCGTGTCCCGGGCTTCCCGCCGCGTCAGTAGGACGTCCTCAGTACGTCGGCTCTCCGAGCGACAGCATCAGCCGGTTCGCCCAGCCGAAGAACGCGGCCGATTGGACGACGTCGAGGATCGCTTGGTCGTCGAACCCGACGTCCCGCAGCGCTGCGACGTGCTCCGACCCGAAGCGGGACGGCGTGGCGGCCAGCGCCGCGGCGGCCCGGATCACGGCGGTCCACCGCGCGTCCTGCTCCGCGCCGATGCCCTCGTCGAGCAGCCGCTGCACGTCCTCGGCGCGGTCGGACAGCCGCGCTGCGAACCGGGAGTGGACGCTGGCGCAGTACACGCAACCGTTGGTCCGCGACGCCGCGGCGGCGGCCAGCTCGCGCTCGGCGCGTGGCAGGCCGGCGTCCGCGTTGTAGAAGATGTCGTTGTCGGCGCGGGTGCGGGCACCCAGGACCACGGGGTCGCGCACCAGCAGGCGGAAGTAGGGGCTCTTCACCCGGGAACGGTCGGAGAGCGCCGCGTAGTCGTCGCCGGTGAGCTCGTCCTCGGGCTTCGGCTCGAGCCAGGGCACCCACCCGAGCGTGGCCTGGGTGAACGCGTTCGGCCGGTCGAGGCCGGGGTACTCGATGACCTCGGGCATGTCACGCCTCCTTCAGCGAGAGGAGCCCCGCGACGACGCGGAGCTGGAAGTGGGTGAAGGCGACGAGCTGGGAGACGGTGACCACGCCGTCGACGCTCCAGCCCGCGTCCAGCAGCGCCTGGAGGGCGGCGGCGCTCGCCTCCCGCGGCCGGTAGGTCAGCAGGTGGGCGTGTTCCAGCGCGGCCGACAGCCGCTGGCCGACGGCGTCGCGCAGGTCCTCCGGAGCGGTCCATCGCAACCCGTCCTGGTCCTCGGCGGAGAGCGGCCCGGGCGGGTAGGAGCCGAAGGGGCCGCTCGTCGTCGCACCCGGCAGGGCGGCGACCAGGGCCGCCAGCACCGCCGCGTCGAGCGCGCGGAGCAGGCCGGCATAGTGCTCCGCCAGCAGGGTGGCCCCGCTGAGGGCGGCGACCCAGTGGCCGATCGCGGCACGCTCGACCGCGCTGGCGCGGGCGAGGTCGGAGGGCGCGACGACGAGGGCGTCGTACGTCGCCTCCGCGTCGGCGCGCGCGATGGGCCGCCTGGCCCGCAGCGCGTCGAGGCGGCTCCCGGGCGCGATGCCGACGAGCGTGTCGATGAGGTCAGCCACGGACGGCCCCCTCGGCGACGGGGGCAGCGGCGGCGCCAGCGGCGGGCGCGGCGGCGCCGGCGGACGCCGCCCACCCCAGCGCCGGGGCGACCCGCGTGGCGATGAGCTCGAGCGAGCGCAGCAGCACGTCGTGCGGCGGGTCGATCGGGTGGGACTGGAACACCAGGTCGGTCGCGTCCAGCAGCACCTGGTCGTCCTTCAGCTCGGCGACGATCGCGTCGGGCGTGCCGACGTGCAGGTCGAACAGCGTCGCGAGCTCGTCCTGCGAGGCGCCGGCGGGCACGTCGACACCGAGCGCGCGGGCGGATGGCAGCGAGCGTTCGATCCCCCGCGCCGCGAGGTCCCGCGCCGTCGCCTCGTCGTCCACGACGACGAGGTTGCGTGAGCCGAACACGCGCGGCGCCACCCCGGCGGGCAGGGCGGCGGTGTAGGCGTCGACCAGGCGGCGCTGCGTGTCGGCGAGGGTCGCCTCGGTGTGCGGCTGGGTCTTCGACAGCATCAGTCCCGCACCGGCCGCGCCGATCCGGGCGGCACCCTCCGGCGAGAACGTCGCCTGCCACCACGTGTCGAGCAGCTGCGGCGCGGCCGGGTACAGGCTGCCGCCGTCGCTGGTCAGCACGTCGCCGCGCAGCGCGCCCACCAGCTGCTCGGTGTGCCGGGCGAAGATCGCCGGCCGGTCCTTCGGGTCGTGCCCGAACGGCGGGAACGAGGCGGGCGTCCCCCCGCTGCCGATGCCGAGCTCGAACCGCCCGCCGGACAGCAGCCACAGCACCGCGGCGTCCTCGGCCACCCGCAGCGGCGCCTCGAGCGGCAGCGTGACGATGCTGGTGCCGAGCACGATCCGCGAGGTCTGCGCCGCGGCGGCCGCGAGCAGGACGAACGGTGAGGGCAGCCCGCCCTCGTGCTCGTGGAAGTGGTGCTGGGCCACCCATGCGGTGTCGAAGCCCAGGGCCTCCGCGGCCCGGATCTGCTCGAGCGCGAGCCGGTACCGCTCCCCCGCCGTCGTCTCGTCGAGGACCCGGGTGAAGAACCCGAGCCGTTGCTCCCGTGCCATCAGGCACCACTCCTTCCGAGGTACGCCTCCTGGATGCGGGGGTCGTCGAGGAGCTCGTGCGCGCTGCCCTCGACGACGATCTCGCCGGTCGCCAGGACGTACCCGCGGCTCGCGATCGACAGGGCGAGCTCCGCCTGCTGCTCGACGAGCAGCACGGCGACGCCGAGCTCGCGGTTGAGCCTGGCGATCTCGTCGAGCACCTGGTCGACGAGCTTCGGGGACAGGCCCATCGTCGGCTCGTCCATGCAGACCAGCCGCGGCCGGCTCATCAGCGCCCGGGCGAAGGCGAGCATCTGCTGCTCGCCGCCGGAGAGCGTCCCCGCCTCCTGGCGGCGCCGCTCGGCGAGCCGCGGGAAGTGGGTCCGCATCCGGTCGAGGTCCTCGGCGACGCCCGCCCGGTCCCGCCGGGTGTACGCGCCGGCGAGGAGGTTCTCGTCGACCGTCATCTGGGGGAACACCCGCCGCGCCTCGGGCACCGAGGCGATACCCGCCCGCACCCGGTGGTGGGTGGACAGGTGCGTGAGGTCCCCGCCGGCGAAGCGGACCGCGCCCGACCTCACGCGGCAGAGCCCGAGGATGGTCTTCATCGTCGTCGACTTGCCGCTGGCGTTGCCGCCGAGCAGGGAGACGATCTCGCCCTCGCCCACGGTGAGGCTGTTGCCGCGCAGCGCGTGGAACGGGCCGTAGTAGACGTGCACGTCGTCGAGTGCCAGCAGCTCGCTCACTGGGCCAGCTCCTCCGCCGCTCGGCGGCGCCCGAGGTACGCCTCGATCACCGCGGGGTCGCGGCGAACCTCGTCGGGCGGTCCCTGGGCGATCACCCGGCCGCCGTCCATGACGATCACGCGGTCCGAGACCGTCATCACCAGGTCCAGCTTGTGCTCGACCAGGAGGATCGCCTGCCCCTCCGCCTTGAGCTCCAGCAGCTGCCGGAGCACCTCGGCGGTCTCGGTCTGGTTCATCCCCGCGGTGGGCTCGTCGAGCACCAGGAGCTTGGGCCGCAGCGCCAGCGCGCGGGCGATCTCGGTGCGGCGCCGGTTCGCGTAGCTCAGCGAGTAGGCGGGGTCGTCGCGGCGGGGCCCGAGGCGCGCCTCGAAGCGCCCGATCTCGGCGGCGACAGTCTCCTCGATCAGGGCGCGCTCCCGGCGTGCGGCCGGCGTCCCGACGATCGCGACGAACAGCTCGCCGAGCAGGGCGACCCAGCGCAGCAGAAACACGGTCGACAGCCGGCGGAACGGCCGGTTGGCGCGCAGGGTCGAGTGGATCCCCACCTCGATGTTGTCCGCCACCGAGAGGGTGGCGAACACGCGGCCGTTCTGGAACGTGCGGGCGATGCCGTCCTCGGCGATCCGTGCGGTGTCCGCGTGGTCGAGGGGCACGCCGTCGAGGACGATCGAGCCGCCGTGGGCCGGGATGGTGCCGGTCACCAGGTTGAGCGTCGTCGTCTTCCCGGACCCGTTGGGCCCGATGATCGACACCACCTCGCGGGGCGCCACCGTGAAGGAGACCCCGTCCACGGCCCGCAGGCCGTCGAAGTGGCGCTCGAGGTCCGTGACCGCGAGGAGCACGTCGCTCATGAGTTCCTCACCAGGACCCCGCCCGGGCGGAACCGCACCACGAGGATCAGCACCAGGCCGTAGACGACGATCCGCAGCTCCGGGGTGAACCGCAGCAGCTCCATGGCGCCGATCAGGACGATGGCGCCGACCACCGCGCCGTAGGGCAGGGCGACCCCGCCCATGATCACGATCGTCACCACCAGCAGGGACATGAGCATCGTGAAGATCGTCGTGTCGATGTACGTGTACTGGTGCGCGAGCAGGGAGCCGCCGATCCCCGCGAAGAACGCGGACACGGCGAACGCGAGGGCCTTGTAGTCGCGCACCCGCACGCCCGAGGCCAGCGCCGCGACCTCGTCGGACCCGACGGAGGAGATCACCTTGCCCAGGTGCGAGCGCCGGATCCGCCACATCACCAGGAGGGTGAGGACCAGCACCCCGAGGTCGATGAGGTAGTACGCCCGCGCGCTCCACAGGAGGGTGCCGCCCCACTGGGGCACGGGGATGCCGTAGATCCCCTGCGGCAGCGCCAGCTGGATGACCGCGACGATCGCCGTCCCGATCCCCAGCGTGACGATCGAGATGTAGTGCCCCTTGACGCCCCACACCGGCGATGCCAGCACCGAGGCGATGACCGCCGCGGCGAGCCCGGCGAGCGGCAGCGCCACCCAGAACGACAGGTGCAGGTTCAGCGTCAGCAGCGCCGACGCGTACGCGCCGATGGCGATCGGCCCGGCCTGGCCGAGCGCGATGACGCCCGACTGCCCCGCGGTGACGGTGAACCCGGCGGCGATGATCGCGTAGATCAGCACCTGGGTGCCGGTGGTCAGCACGTAGTCGTTCGCGAGCAGGGGCACGACGACCCCGCCGACGGCGAGCGCGGACGGCCACACCCAGCGCGGGATCCGCAGCGGGCGCCCCTTGCCCAGGAACGTGCCCGTCAGCGGCTCGGTGGAGATCAGCGGCACCTTGCCGAGCAGGCCTCCCGGCCGCACGACGAGGACGACGATGAGGATGGCGAAGACGATGATCTGCCGCGACGTGTCGCCGACGAAGTGGATGCCGAGCGCCTCCACGATGCCCAGGGCGAAGCCGCCGACCACCGCGCCGACGAGCGACCCGAGTCCCCCGAGCGTCGCGGCGACGAAGGCGGTCATGCCCGTGTTGAGCCCCGACGTGGGGTTCGCCACCCCGACGTAGAGCGCGATGAACACGCCGGCGAGCCCGCCGAGCGCGGACGCGATGACGAACGAGACGTGCTGCACCAGGCCCACCGGGATGCCCACCTGGAGCGCCGCCTCCTGGTCCTGTGCGGTCGCGCGGATCGCCTGGCCCACCCGGCCGTACTTCAGGAAGAGCGACATCGCCACCATGACGACGGCGGTGACGGCGAGCATCACCACGTCGGAGGTGCCGAAGCGCATGTTCCCGACCTGCAGGTTCGAGGTGGGCATCACCTTGGGAAACACCCGGAACTGCGCGGTGAACGCCATCTGCGAGACGTTGTCGAGGATCTGCGACACGGCGTAGGTCGACAGCATCGCCGCGAGCGGCAGGAACTTCGCCAGCGGCCGGACCACCGCCAGGTTGATCGCCAGGCCGAGCGTGGCGCAGATCACGAGGACCAGCGGCAGCGCCAGCCAGAAGGCCATGCCGACATCGACGACGAAGAACCACGCCAGCATCGCGCCCAGCCCGAAGAAGGAGAACTGGGCGAAGTTGACGACGTTCATGACGCCGAAGACCAGGGAGATCCCGACCGCTCCGAGGGCGTACACGTTCCCCCGGAGCAGGCCGGCGATCAGGGTGTCGAGCACGTACGTCAGTCGTTGCGGGCGACCCAAGCGCCATCCTGGAGGATGGTCGGGGTCAGCTGCGGCGAGGCGACCCGGCGCGTGTCGGGGTCGAACGTAATGGTGCCGTAGACCACGCTCGGCACGTCCTTCAGCTGCTGGAAGCCCTGGAGGACGCCCTCGCGCGTGGCCCCGCCGAGCTCCGCGGCCGCCACCGCGACGTGGAGGGCGTCGTAGGCGCCCGCCTCGAAGCTGGTGACGGTCTCCTCGTCCGGGTACTTCTCCTGGAAGGCGCCGACGAACGCCTGCACCGCCGGGTCCGGGTTGGACTCGAGGAACTGGGCGCCGACGATCGCGCCCTCCGCGTCCGGCGTGCCGTCGAAGGACTGCTCGTCCTGCCCCCCGTAGAACGTGCCCTGGTAGCCGATGGAGCGCAGCTGCGAGACGAGCTTCGCCGCGTCCGGCCCGTACCCGACGTGGACGAAGGCCTCGGGGTTGCCGGCCACCGCCTTGGTCAGCGACGGGCGGTAGTCGTCCGAGGTGTCGAGCACCCCCTCGGCGTCGGTGATCGTCAGGCCGATCCTGTCGGCCTCGGCCTTGAAGGCGTTGAAGGCGGGAATGCCCCAGTCGGCGGTGTTGAGGTACGTGACGCCGACGGAGCTCACCCCCTGCTCCTTGATGTAGTCCGCGGTCCACTCGTACGTGGCGCTCGTCGTGATCGACGTGGACCACTGGTACTCCGAACCCTTGGCCGTGAAGTCGGGGTTCGAGTTGTTGAAGCCGTACTGGAGGAGCTTGCCCGCCGTGTAGATCGGCGAGGCCGGGATGGAGGCGGCCGACGAGTAGTCGCCGAACACGAGGATGACGTCCTCGTCGCCGACGAACTTCTGCGCGACCGCCACCGACTGCTTGGGGTCGGACTGCGAGTCCTCGTACTTCAGGGCGACCGGGCGGCCGTCGATGCCACCCTCGGCGTTGACCTCGTCGACGGCCAGGTCGAACGCCAGCTTGAACTGCTCGCCGTACTGCGCGTACTGGCCGGTCACCGCGGCCGAGACGCCGAAGTAGACGGTTCCGCCGTTCGAGGCGCTGCCCGCCGCCGCGGCGGCGGACGGACCCTGGCTGCAACCGGCGAGCAGGGTCGCGGCGCCGAGCGTCGCGACACCGGCGACCAGGACTGCACGGGCTCGGGTGGTGCGTGTCATGGGGGCCTCTTCCTGGCCGCGCGCAGGCGCGACCGACGTGCTCGGCTTGCCTCGCCGACCGCCGGCGAGGCCAGGTCGTCACCCGGAGCACCCCACCCGCGTCGCGAGGGTTGCCGGCCAGCAAGCCGGGGCTGTGCGCTGGCACTCATGACCGTTGAAGGCGACGGTAAAAGGTCCTAGTGGCGCGGCACGACGAGGTTTCATGGGCCGACACCGTGTTACGGGGGGCCGGCCGCGCCGTGCGCGCGGCTCGGGTGCGGTCGTCGGGCCGTCGCGGCGGCAGTCAGTCCCGGCCGCTGGGGAGGAACGCCGCCGCGAGCCCGGTCGCGACGATCGCCAGCCCACCGATCATCGCCGCCGTCCCGGCCCACCCGGCCCCGGCCCCGAACACGCCCCCGAGCCAGCCGAAGAGGCTCGACCCGGCGTAGTAGAAGAGGTTGTAGAGCGACGTCGCCTGCGCACGGCCGACGGTCGCGACGGCGCCCGTCCACCCCGAGGCGATGGCGTGCGCGGCGAAGAAGCCCGACGTCGTCAGCACGAGCCCGACGAGGATGACTGCCAGCGGCGAGGCGATCGTCAGGACGGCGCCGACGGCGATCGCCGCCGTCGCCACCAGGAGCACCGGCTTCCGGCCGAATCGCCCGGCCATCGAGCCGGCGAAGGACGACGACCAGGTCCCCGTCAGGTACGTGAGGAAGACGAGCCCGGCGAGCCACTGCGGCAGGTCGTACGGCGCGGCCTCCAGCCGGAACCCGAGGAAGTTGTACATCGCGACAAACCCGCCCATGAGCAGGCAGCCCTGCGCCCACAGCACGTACATGCGCGGCCGGCGGAGGTTCGCCAGGAGCCGGGCGCCGACGCCGCCGTCGGGGTTCGCCTCGCCACGGGCGGTGGGGACGAACAGCAGCGACCGCGGCGCGAGCCGCAGGAACACGACCGTCACCGCCCCGCACAGCAGGGCGACCACGAGGAGGGCGAGCCGCCAGTTGGCGACGTCCGCGACCATGCTGGCGACGAGGCGCCCGAGCAGGCCGCCGATCGAGGTGCCGCCGATGAACGTGCCGGCGGCGTGCGCGGCGTGGTCGCGGTGCACCTCCTCGTTGAGGTACGCCATGGCGATCGCGGGAACGCCTCCGACGAAGAAGCCCTCGAGCACGCGGTCGGCGATGATCAGCGGCAGCGTCGGGAGCAGCGGGACGACGACGCCGAACACGGTCGCCATGCCCGCGGCGATCCCCATCGCGGGGAGCCGGCCGATCCGGTCGGAGATGATCGACCACGGGATGACGCCGATCGCCAGCCCGATCGTCGCCGCCGAGATCATCAGTGCCGCCGCGGACGAGCCGACGCGAAGGTCACGGGCGATCGCGGGGAGCACCGCCTGCGGCGCGTAGAGCTGGGCGAAGATCGCGGTCCCGGCGAGGACCAGCGCGACGAGGAGTCGTCGGTAGCCGGCGGATCCGCGCTCGTGGCCCTGCCACTGTTGGGTCGCGTCTCGCGTGCGCGTCGCGTCCGCCGCGCCCGTCGTGTCCGTCGTGTCCGTCGTCGTGACGGCGACCGTGCTCACGGGCGGCGACGCTAGGCAGGCCGGCCCGTTCGCGTCCAATGCATCGGACGTTGCCTAATGATGCGCCTCATGCAAGAGACGATCGACCGAGCACGAAGTCGGCGAACCGGCGCACCGCCGCCGACTCGGCATCACCCACGCGCCGGACCAGCCCGATCTCTCGTCGGGCCGCCGCGTCGCCGAGCGGGACGTAAGCGACTCCCGGCTGCTGCCGGTCCGCGCGCGGGAGCGGAACCACCGACACTCCCAACCCGGCGGCGACGAGACCCTCCGCCGAGGGGATCTCGATCGCCTCGAACGCGATCCGCGGGTGGATGCCCGCCGCCGCGAACAGGGCGTCGGTGAGCTGCCGCATGCCGAAGCCCTCGCGGAGCAGCACGAAGGGCTCGTCGGCCGCGTCGCGGAGCGCGACGCGACGGCGCTCGGCGAGACGGTGCCCCGCCGGCACGACGAGGCAGAGCTGCTCGACGTACAGCACGGTCCAGTCGAGGTCGCCGCGCGGCCGCGGCCCGCTGATCGCCAGGTCCGCCTCCCCCGCCTGGAGGAGGGCGACCAGCTCGTGCCCCGCCCCCTCCGACAGCTCGAACCGCATCTCCGGCGCCAGGGCGCGGAAGTCGCGGAGCAGCGCCGGCACGTAGGAGCCCGCCGTCGAGTGCAGGAAGGCGAGTCGCACCACGCCCTCGTCGGGGTCGACGATCCGGCGCACCCGCCGGAGCCCGGCGTCGACCTCGCCGACCGCACGCTCGGCGTGCTCGACGAAGGCACGCCCGGCGGGGTTCAGCCGGATGGCCCGCCCGACGCGGTCGAAGAGCGCCGCGCCCGCCTCCTGCTCGAGCCGCGCGAGCGCGCGGGACAGCGTCGACTGCGGCATCGCCAGCAGCTCCGCCGCCTCGGTCATCTGCCCCGTCCGCGCGAGCGCGAGGAACCGGCGCAGGTCGTCGACGTCCACTGTTTTCCCTCTCCTACGGGTCCCTCGAATGATCCCGCCGCGGCACCGGTTCCCCGTTCCGCCTCGCGGATTGATCGTTTTCTGACCGGTTCGATCAAACGAATGCGCATACCCTTGACGCAACGCGCAGAGTTGCTGGAGAGTTTGCGCGATTCCATCTGATGGATCACAGCTGATGGGGGACTACTCCCTGCACGGCAACGGTGCCGTGGGGATGGAGGGGTGAGGTCATCATGAAGCACAGCAAGCGCCTGAGCGGGATCGCCATTCTTACCCTCGTCGCGAGCGTCAGCCTCGCGGGCTGCGGGTTCGGCGGGGACGGTTCGTCGGGCGGCGGCGGGGGCGGGGACGCGACGGGCGACGCCACGGGCGACGGGGCGGGCGAGGCCGTCACGCTCAACCTCCTCGCGCCGAGCTACTCGGACGCCACGCAAGGGCTCTGGGAGGGCGTCATCGACGGCTTCGAGAAGGCGAATCCCGGCATCACGGTGAACCTCGAGATCCAGTCCTGGGACAACCTGGAGTCGGTCATCGCCACCAAGGTCCAGGGCAACCAGGCCCCGGACATCTACAACGGTGGCCCCTTCGCCGGCTTCGCGGCCGACGGCCTGCTGTACACCGCCGACGAGGTGACGTCGGACCAGACGCTGGCCGACATCACCGAGTCGTTCCTCGCCAACAACTCGATGGACGGCACGCCGTACGCGCTGCCGCTCCTCGCGTCGGCGCGGGCGCTGTTCGTCAACAACGACCTGCTCGAGCAGGCCGGGGTGGCGCAGCCGCCGACGACCTGGGACGAGCTGCTCGACGCCGCGACGAAGATCTCCGCGCTCGGCAACGGCATCGCCGGCTACGGCATGCCCCTGGGCTCGGAGGAGGCGCAGGGCGAGGCGGCCGTGTGGCTGTGGGGCGGCGGCGGCACGTTCGGCGACGCCGACGCGATCACCGTCAGCGACCCGTCCAACCTGCCGGGTGCCGAGCAGATCAAGAAGATGATCGACGCCGGTGCCACGCAGGCGGACCCGGGCTCGACCGACCGCAGCCCGCTGATGGACATCTTCGTCCAGGGCAAGATCGGCATGCAGGTGGGCCTGCCCCCGACCGTCGGGCAGATCGCCGACAACAACCCCGACCTGAACTACTCGATCGTCCCGATCCCGACGAAGGACGGCAGCCCGTTCACGCTGGGCGTCGAGGACCAGCTGATGGCGTTCAAGAACGACGGCTCGAAGCAGGACGCCATCACCAAGTTCTTCGACTACTTCTACACGAGCGACGTCTACGTGCCGTGGGTCCAGGCCGAGGGCTTCCTCCCGACCACGACGTCGGGTGCCGAGGCGCTGAAGGACGAGGAGTCGCTCGCGCCGTTCCTCGCCGTCCTGCCCGACGCACAGTTCTACCCGACCACCAACGCCAAGTGGTCGGCCACCGACTCCGCGTTCAAGGCGCTGTTCGGCAAGCTGGCGACCGAGCCGGCCCAGGCCGTGCTGGACGAGATCCAGGCACAGGTCGACGCCAGCTGATGGTCAGCACCGTCGAGACCCCTGCCGCGGGGGTGGGCACCACCCGCTCCCGCGGCAGGGGTTCTGCCGTCCTGCAGTCCCTGCCCTGGGTCGGGCCCGCGCTGCTGCTCATCGTCGGGGTGGTGCTGTTCCCGATCGGGGTCATGATCTACAACTCGACCCGCGACATCAGCCAGAGCGGCGTCGACCACGGCAGCGTCGGCTTCAAGAACTACGTGACCGTCTTCACGTTCCAGTACTTCTGGCCGATCCTGGGCCGGACGGTCGTGTGGGTCGTGCTCGTCGTCGGAATCACGGTGCTGATCTCGCTGGCGCTGGCGCAGCTCCTCGACAAGGCGTTCCCCGGCCGGCGCATCGTGCGGCTGGCGGTGATCGTCCCCTGGGCGGCCAGCGTGGTGATGACGACCCTCGTCGTGAACTACGGGCTCGAGCCGTACTTCGGCATCATCAACAAGTTCCTCGTGGACATCGGCCTGATCGACACGCCCGAGGGCTACGGCTGGACCCGGAATGCCGGCACCGCGTTCGCGTGGGCCATCGCCGTGGCCATCTTCGTGTCGCTGCCGTTCACCACGTACACGATCCTGGCCGGCCTGCAGGCGGTCCCCGAGGACACCATCGAGGCCGCGCGCATCGACGGTGCCAGCCCCAGCCGCGCCTACTTCCTGGTGGTCCTCCCCCAGCTCAAGGGGGCGCTGGCGGTCGCGGTGCTGATCAACATCGTCAACGTGTTCAACAACCTGCCGATCCTGCGGGTGATGACGGGGTCGCTGCCGGGCTACGACGCCGACACCGTGATGACGATGATCTTCAAGTTCATGCAGAACCAGCACCAGATCGACGTCGCCAGCGCGCTGTCAGTCGTTGCCTTCGTCTTCGTCCTGATCATCGTCGCCATCTACGTGCGCGTCGTGAAGCCGCTGGAGGAGGTGTGACGTGGCGGAGCTGACGCAGGCCCGCGCCGCGATCGTCCCGCCGCCCGCCGTGCGGCGCCGCCGCCGTTACACCGCCGACCAGGTGCCGGCGCGCTCCGTCGCGCTGCGCGTCATCGCGGGCGTGGTGGTGTTCGTCGCGTTCGTGCTGCCGTACGCGATCATGTTCTTCGGCTCGGTCAAGACGAAGGCGCAGATCCGGTCGGTCGATCCCACCTACTTCCCGGTGGAATGGAACTGGCGGAACTACGTCACCATGTGGTCGACGCCCGAGACGCCGCTGGTGCAGAACCTCATCTCGACGATCGTCATCGCCTCCTGCGCCACCCTGCTCGTCCTCGCTGTGGCGCTGCCCGCCGCGTACTACACGGCCCGATTCCGGTTCCCCGGGCGGCTGGTGTTCCTGTTCCTCGTCCTGACCACGCAGATGGTGCAGCCGGCCGTCCTCACGTCCGGGTTGTTCCGCGAGTTCCTCGCCCTGGGCCTGGTGGACACCTGGCTGGCGATGATCCTCGTCAACGCCGCGTTCAACCTGTCGTTCGCGGTGTGGATCATGCACAGTTTCTTCGCCGGCATTCCCAAGGAGGTCGACGAGGCCGCGCAGATCGACGGCGCGGGCCGGCTCGCCGTGCTGGGCAGGATTCAGCTCCCGCTCGTGTGGCCGGGGATCGTCACCGCGATCATCTTCGTGTTCGTCGCCGCCTGGAACGAGTTCGCCGCCTCGCTGGTGATCCTGACCTCCGCGGGGAACCAGCCCCTGTCCGTGGCGCTGACCAAGTTCGTGGGGCAGTACGAGACCAGCTGGCACTACGTCTTCGGCGTCTCCGTCGTCGCGATCGTGCCCGTCGTGGTGCTGTTCTTCCTCATCGAGAAGCGCCTCGTCGGCGGGTTGGTGGCGGGGAGCGTGAAGGGGTAGGGCGGGGCTTCGCTCTCAACGTGTGCGCGCAAGCACGCGAACGTCGCCCCGGCGTCCGTCACCCGTACCGGTACTCGACCCCCATGGTGGGCCCGGGGTACCGCCAGCGGGCGACGACGGCGTCGGCCCCCACGATGCGACAGGTGCCGCACTCGAGGCAGCCCGCACAGTCGAAGGTCTGGTTGCCGTCCGCGTCGACCTTGTAGAGCGCGGCCGGGCACGCCCTCACGAGCCGCAGGAACGCCTCGGGGTCGGGGTGGTCGACGAGCTCGATGTGCGGGTTGCCCTCGTCGACCTCGTACGTGTTGTGGCCGAGGTACTCGTCCACGTTCACGCTGATCGGCGTGATCCGGCTCACAGCGCCTTCGCCCCCTTCCAGAGGTCTCGGACGAGATTGCGGTACCCGACGCGCTTCGCGATGGGCGGCAGGGTCTTGCGCAGCGGGCGGACGGGGGTCCCGTCCACCGCGAACAGCTGCCGGAACATGTCACGGGCCATCGCGGGGTAGTCGACGAACAGCCGCGTCGCGTGCTCCATGAACCCGGGGAAGGTGCGCAGCGTCCGCAGGTCCGACATCACGAAGCTCTGTTCGAGCGCCGTGCCGTAGCCGGCGAGGCCGGCGGCCGACGTGTCACCGGCGGACAGGGCGGCGGCCGCCTGCTGCCCGGCGATCTGGCCGGCGGCGATCGCCAGGTCCATTCCCCGAACCGTGTAGCCGGCGTTGATGCACATCATCGCGGACTCGCCGGCCAGCAGGACGCCGTCGCCGACGAGCGGCGGCATCGAGTCGAAGCCGCCCTCGGCCACCAGGTGGCCCGAGTGCTCGACGACCTCGCCCCCCACGAGCAGCGGTGCCACCGCGGGGTGGCGCTTGAAGTCCTCGAGCATCTGGTAGATCGGGGTCTCG
>CAZBIO010000055.1:0-8002 GCA_964491965.1 uncultured Cellulomonas sp. | reverse complement strand
GTGCTGCACACCGGCTGGCACGCCTGGCTCGGGCTGCCCGAGCCCGCCTGACGCCGCCCCGGCGCCGTGCCGCCGCGCACCGGCCGCTCAGCCCCGCAGCGTCCCCCGCACCGCCGACAGGGCCGACGCGAGCACGGTGCGCACCGTCGTCACGGTGAGGTCGGTCACCTCGCCCCGCGCGTCGGCGCGACGCAGGTCGGCGCGCAGCTCGTCGGCGAACCGCCGGACCATCGCGTCCGCGTCCATGCGGTGCACGTGCGAGGACGCCCGCGCGTCGTGGACGGGCTCCACCCGGACGGCGGAGGCCCGCGCGTGCTCGGCGGCCCCGGCGAGCTCGTCGCGCAGTCGCGACATCGCCTGACGGACGTCGTCGCGCACCTGGCCGGCGCGGTCCCGCACGGTCGCCGCGATGTCCGCCTCCACCGCCGCCAGGTCGGCGCGGCGCTCGTCGAGCTCGCGGCGACCGGCCTCGGTGAGCCGATAGGTCGTCTTGCGACCCTCGTCGGACCGTTCGACGAGGCCCTCCTCCTCCAGCCGCGCCAGGCGGGGGTACACCGTGCCGGCGCTCGGCCGGTACGTGCCGCCGAACCGGTCCTCGAGCGCGACGATCAGCTCGTACCCGTGGCGCGGCCCGCTCTCCAGGAGCCAGAGGAGGTAGAGCCGCAGCTGTCCGTGGCCGAAGACGCTGGCCATCAGGCCGGCTGCTCGGCGCGGCGCAGCACCGTGACGTTGCCGGAGACGGTGGTCACCTGGACGTGGCACGTGCCGTCGCCGGTCGCCAGGTCGACGTTGCGCCGGCCGGGCTGGCGCCCGCCGTACTCCTGCGCGTCCACGACGAGCCGCCCCGAGACGGACGAGCCGTTGAGCCGCAGCCCCTTGCCCTCCGGCAGCCGCAGCGTCACGTCGCCGGACACCGACTGGGCGGAGATCGACGAGGTGGCGGACGAGACGTCGAGCGTCAGGCGCCCGGACACGGTGTGCGCCGAGACCACCGACAGGTCGCCGGACGCGGCCACCTCGCCCGAGACCGAGTTCAGCGCGAGCGGGCCGGCATGACCGCGCACCGCGAGGTCACCCGACACGGTCTTTGCGGACAGGCTGCCGCGCGTGCCGTCGACGACGGCGGAGCCCGACACGGTCGACACGGACGAGTCCTCCTGGACCCCGGCGAGCAGCGCCTCCGCGTTGACCGTGCCGAGCCGGACCGCCACGTGGGCGGGGACGGCGACGTGCACGTCGGCGGTGTCGCGGCCTCCGAAGTGCCGGAGGGTGTCGAGGAACTGGTCCCACACGCCGAGCGTGAACGAGTACCCGACGCGCAGCTCGCCGCCCCGGTACGTCACCTCGAGCGGTCGGCCGTCCACGTGGTGCACCTCGAGCCGCACCACGTCCTCGTCGTGCACCACGACGTCCGCGCGCCCGCTGACCAGTCCGACGCGGAGGCTGCGGACGTCGTCGACCTCGATCACCTGCGGGCCGTCGACGACCCAGGAGTCGGTAGCCATGACATCTCCCTTTCGCGATATATCTCGTTGCGCGACAAGATATATCGCGTCTCGCCGCCCACGCAAGCGCACCGGGTCGTCGGTTTGTCACCGAGTCGTCGATGATCACCGACGAGTCGGTGCGAAACCGACGAGTCGGCGGACGCGCGCGTCAGGCGATGATGCCGGCGGCCTTGAGCTCGACAGTCAGGTCGTGGGGGTTCGACGAGGCGCCCAGCGCCTCCTCATACGTCACCAGGTCGTCGCGGACCAGCCGGAACAGGTGCTGGTCGAAGGTCTGCATCTTGTAGAAGTCGCCCTCGCGGATCAGGTCCGTGATCGGCGGGTTCTCCAGCGGCTCGACGATCGCCTCGGCGATACGGCCCGTGTTCACCATCACCTCGACCGCGGGGACGCGGCCCGCGCCGTCCGTCTTGCGGCACAGCCGCTGCGAGACGATCCCCCGCAGCGCCTGCGACAGCGCGATGCGGATCTGCTTCTGCTCGTGCGGCGGGAAGAAGTCGACGATGCGGTTGACCGACTCGGCCGCGTCGATCGTGTGGAGCGTCGAGAACACCAGGTGACCGGTCTCGGCTGCGGACAGCGCCGCCCGCACCGTCTCCACGTCGCGCATCTCGCCGACGAGGATGACGTCGGGGTCCTGGCGCATCGCGGCGCGCAGCGCCACGGCGAAGTCGGCGGTGTCCTGGCGCACCTCGCGCTGGGAGACGATCGCCTTCTTGTCCGCGTGGAGGATCTCGATCGGGTCCTCGATCGTGATGATGTTGACCTCGCGGTACGAGTTGACCAGGTCGACCATCGACGCGAGCGTCGTCGTCTTGCCCGAGCCCGTGGGACCCGTCACCAGCACGAGGCCGCGCGGCTCGAGCGCCAGCTCGCCCACCACCTCCGGCAGCCCCAGCTCGGACAGCGACTGCGCACCGATGGCGACCCGCCGGAACACCATCCCGTACGTGCCGCGCGCCTGGTAGGCGTTGACGCGGAACCGTCCGACGCCGGGCAGCGAGTAGGCGAAGTCGGCCTCGCGGGTCGAGTGGAACGACTGCACCAGCTCGTCCGGGATGACCTCCTCGAGCATCCGCTCGGTGTCCGCAGGCTTGAGGTCGGGCGCCTGGAGCTTGCGCAGCCGGCCGTCCACGCGCACGCGCGGCGGGGACCCGACCTTCACGTGGAGGTCGGAGCCGCCCGTGCTCGCCAGCGCGTGCAGGAACGGGACGATGGAGATCTGCTGGGCCGCCGGCGCGTTCACGTCTGGATTATCGGGTGGGGCCATGTCCGACTTGAACCGTCCGCCCGTTCCGCCAGGGCGGTCGTCGAGGGCGAGGCAGGCCCGCGGGTATGGGACCATGAACGCCGACGTCGCGCACCGCGTGCATCAGCAACCCGAGGAGAACCGATGAGCAAGCGTGGCCGCAAGCGCAAGGGCCGTGCCGGGAGCGCCGCCAACCACGGCAAGCGCCCCAACGCCTGAGCAGCAGCCCGACAGGCATGAAGGAGGCCCCGACCGCCAGGCGGTCGGGGCCTCCTTCGTCGTCTCAGGCCTGCTCGTAACCCGTGCGCGTGCGGGCGATCGTCTCCGTGATGCGCACCCGCAGCTCCACCGGCGCCTCCTCGCGGCAGGAGCGGCGCACGAGGTTCTTCAGCACCACGTCGATCGAGTACTCGGCGAGGCATGGCGGGCACCCCTGCAGGTGCTCCCGCAGCTCCGCCTCGTCCTCGGGCGTCAGCTCGGCGTCGATGTAGTCCCACAGCCGCTGCAGGGCCGCCGAGCAAGCGTCGTCCTCCGCGAGCGGGATCCGGGCGTCGTCGTCCGGTGCGCGGTCGGTCATGATCGTCCCTCCGTGCCACCCGGGCCGGCCGCGACGAGGCCGCGCTCCCGGGCGTAGTCGTGCAACAGCTCGCGCAGCTGGGCACGGCCCCGGTGCAGGCGGGACATCACCGTCCCGATCGGGGTGCCCATGATCTCGGCGATCTCCTTGTAGGCGAACCCCTCGACGTCCGCCAGGTACACCGCCATCCGGAAGTCCTCGGGGATGCGCTGGAGGGCATCCTTGACGTCCGAGTCGGGCAGGTGGTCGAGGGCTTCCGCCTCCGCCGACCGCAGCCCCGTCGAGGTGTGCGACTCCGCCTTGGCCAGCTGCCAGTCCTCGACCTGGTCCGTGTGGGACTGGATCGGTTCGCGCTGCTTGCGGCGGTAGGAGTTGATGTACGTGTTGGTGAGGATCCGGTAGAGCCAGGCCTTGAGGTTGGTGCCCGGCCGGTACTGGTGGAAGGCGGCGAACGCCTTGGTGAACGTCTCCTGCACCAGGTCCTCGGCGTCGGCGGCGTTCCGGGTCATGCGCAGGCCAGCACCGTAGAGCTGGTCCAGGTAGGCCAGCGCCTCGGTCTCGAAACGCCGGGTCCGGGTGGCGTCGTCCTCGTCCTCCGGGACCCGCGTGGTGTCCTCGCTCATCGCCGCCGAGCGTAGCCCGCGCTGCTGGACGAGGCCTGGACGTGCCACGGTGGGACGGTCGGCGAGGGCACAGGTCACGACGAGGTCAACGCCTCGACCCGCGACGCCATTCCCTCTGCACTAGCGTGGGTACGCCGCCGTGCCGGTCCGACGAGGAGGGTCCCCGTGCTGCTGCGTCACATCGCCCGCCCGCTGCTCGCGTCGTGGTTCGTCGCGGAGGGGCTGGACGCCATCCGCCACCGGTCCGCACACGCGGTCGCCGCGCGGGAGGGGATGGAGGCGATGCGCGCTCGTGCGGCGCAGGTCGCCCGGGCCACGGGCACCGACCGCGAGCCCGAGATGGAGATCACCGACCGGCAGCTCGCCCTCGTCGTGCAAGCCCACGGCGCCCTGACCATCGCCGCGGCCGCGCTCCTGGCGCTCGGGAAGGCGCCCCGGACCGCCGGGCTCGCGCTCGCGGCGCTCACGGTGCCCGTGGTGGTCGCCAACGCGCCGTCGCGCTCCGCGGCGGGCGAGGTCGAGGAGGCGCGCCGGCGCCGCTTCTGGGCCGCGCTGTCCGCGCTCGGTGGCGCGCTGCTGGCCGTCGCGGACACCGAGGGCCGGCCGGGCGTCTCCTACCGCATCCGTGCCCACCGAGAGGCCCGCGCCGCGGCGCACGCCGCCGACTGACCGCATGTCGGTGGCGGCGGGGCCGTAGCCTTCCTGCCGTGACGAGTCCTGCCGCGTGGGCGGCCCCGACGGCCCCCGGGCCCCTGGACGCCCACGTCGAGGTGCCCGGCTCAAAGTCGCTGTCCAACCGGTACCTGGTGCTCGCCGCGATCGCCGACGGCCCGTCGCGCCTGCGCGGCGTGCTGGACTCGCGCGACACCCGGCTGATGGCCGGCGCCCTGGCGGCGCTCGGCGCCCGCGTCGACGAGGACGGCGGAGACTGGCTCGTCTCCCCCGGCCCGCTCGTCGGCGGCACCACCGTCGACTGCGGGCTGGCGGGGACCGTCATGCGGTTCCTGCCGCCGGTCGCCGCGCTCGCGAACGGCGCGGTGCGGTTCGACGGCGACGAGCAGGCGCACGCGCGCCCGATGGGCCCGGTGCTCGACGCGCTCCGTGCGCTCGGTGTGCGGGTCGACGAGTACGGCGCTCCCGGCCGGCTGCCCTTCACCGTCCACGGCCGGGGTGCGCTGGCCGGCGGGCAGGTGGACGTCGACGCGTCCGGCTCCAGCCAGTTCGTCTCCGGGCTGCTGCTCGCCGCCGCGCGCTACGACCAGGGCCTGACCCTGCGCCACACCGGCCCGACGCTGCCGAGCCTGCCCCACATCGAGATGACTGTGGCGGTGCTGCGCGCGGCCGGCGTCGCGGTCGACGACTCCCGCCCGGGCATCTGGCGGGTGGAGCCGGGGCCGGTCGCGGCACGGGACGTGCGCGTCGAGCCCGACTTGTCGAACGCTGCGCCCTTCCTCGCGGCGGCGCTCGTCGCGGGCGGCACCGTGCGCGTGCCGGGATGGCCCGCGCGCACCACCCAGCCGGGTGTCCTCCTGCCGGGCCTCCTCGAGCGGATGGGCGGGAGCGCCTCGCTCGTCGGCGACGTGCTGGCCGTCACCGGCACCGGCGCCGTGCACGGCATCGACGTCGACCTGCGCGCCGCCTCCGAGCTCGCCCCGACGATCGCGGCGCTCGCCGTGCTCGCGGACTCCCCCACGCGGCTGCGCGGCGTCGGGCACATGCGCGGCCACGAGACCGACCGCCTGGCGGCGCTGGCCGGCGAGATCACCGCGCGCGGCGGCTGGGCGGAGCAGACGAGCGACGGGCTGGTGATCACCCCGCGCCCGCTGACCGGCGGCGTGTGGCACGCCTACGCGGACCACCGGATGGCGACCGCCGGTGCGCTCGTCGGGCTCGCCGTGCCCGGGATCGAGGTCGACGACGTCGCGACGACCGCCAAGACGATGCCGGGCTTCGCCGGCATGTGGGCGCGGATGCTGGGGGTCTAGGTGACGGCCCGGCGGTACGACGAGTCCGACGTCCGGGTGCGGCCGGGCCGTGGCTCACGCCCGCGGACCAAGCAGCGCCCCGAGCACGCGGACGCGCTGACCGCGCTGGTGATCGGCGTCGACCGGGGCCGCTACGCGGTGCTCGTCACCGGCGACGAGGGCGAGCGTCCGGTCGTCGCGATGAAGGCGCGCGAGCTGGGCCGCGAGCGCGTGGTGCCGGGCGACCGGGTGGACGTCGTCGGCGACACGTCCGGTGAGCCGGGGACGCTGGCGCGCATCGTCCGCATCGGCGAGCGCCGCACCGTCCTGCGGCGCACCGCCGACGACACCGACCCCGTGGAGCGCGTCGTCGTCGCCAACGCCGACCAGCTGGTGATCGTCACCGCGCTGGCCGAGCCGGAGCCGCGGCCGCGGATGATCGACCGCTGCGTCGTCGCCGCCTACGACGCCGGGATGTCCGCGCTGCTGGCGCTGACCAAGGCCGACCTGGCCGACCCCGCGCCGCTCACCGACCTCTACCGGCCCCTGGGGGTCGACGTCGTGGTGACGCGGCGGGCCGGCGACGCGATCGAGGGGCTCGACGCGCTGCGCACCGCGCTGGCGGGCAAGGTGTCCGTGCTCGTCGGGCACTCGGGTGTCGGAAAGTCGACGCTGGTCAACGCGCTGGTCCCGGGCGCGGGCCGCGCAACGGGGGTGGTCAACGACGTCACCGGCCGCGGCCGCCACACGTCGACGTCCGCGGTGGCGCTCCGCGTGCCCGGCGACGGCCCGGCGACCTGGGTGATCGACACGCCCGGCGTCCGCTCGTTCGGGCTGGCGCACGTGACGGTGGAGCACCTGCTCGCCGCGTTCGCCGACCTCGCCGCGGTCGCGGCGCAATGCCCGCGTGGCTGCACGCACCTGGCGGACTCCCCCGACTGCGAGCTCGACGAGTGGGTGGCCGCCGCCGCGTCCGACGACGAACGTGCCGCCCGGGCGGCCCGCCTCGACTCGTTCCGGCGGCTCCTGGCGGCCCGTACCGGTGTGCCGGAGCCCGACGACGGGGCCGGGGCGCGCTGAGCCGATAGCGTTTCCGCTGGACGTGGCGGTGTGGCGAAGGGAAACGGCGATGACGGCGCGGTACGACGACGACCTGCGGCTGGCTCACGTTATCGCCGACCAGGTGGACGCACTGACCCTGGACCGGTTCCGGGCGCGGGACCTGCACGTGGAGACCAAGCCGGACCTGACGCCGGTCACCGACGCCGACCGCGCCGCGGAGGAGATCATCCGCGCCCAGCTGTCGCGCACGCGCCCGCGCGATGCCGTGCAGGGCGAGGAGTACGGGATCACCGGCCACGGCGCGCGGCGGTGGGTGGTGGACCCCATCGACGGGACGAAGAACTTCGTGCGCGGCGTCCCCGTCTGGGCGACGCTCCTGGCGCTGATGGACGGCGACGACGTGGTGGTGGGCGTCGTCAGCGCGCCGGCCCTCCACAAGCGGTGGTGGGCGGCGGTCGGCTCCGGCGCCTGGACGGGGCGCTCGCTCGCGTCCGCCGAGCAGATCCACGTCTCGCACGTCGACCGGCTCGCGGACGCCTCGCTCTCGTACTCCGAGCTGTCGGAGTGGGAGGAGCAGGGGCGGCTCGGCGAGTTCTTCGACCTGGCCAAGCGCGTGTGGCGCACCCGCGCCTACGGCGACTTCTGGTCGCACGAGCTCGACGCGGAGGGCGCCGTCGACATCTCCGCGGAGCCGGAGCTGGCGCTGCACGACATGGCGGCGATCGTGCCGATCGTCACCGAGGCCGGCGGGCGGTTCACCTCGGTCCGCGGCGTGCCCGGCCCGCACGGCGGCAGCGCGCTGGTCACCAACGGCCTGCTGCACGACGAGGTGCTGGAGATCCTCGACCCGCTGCCGCGCTAGATGCCGAGCAGCCCCGGCAGCTCCGCCAGCGTGCTGATCACCGGGACGCCCGCGGCGGCGATCTCATCGTCCGTCACCTCGACGCGGCGCCCGCCCGGGCGGTCCAGCCAGATCCCGACGAGGCCCGCGCGCGCCGCCGCGGCGGCGTCGACGGCCA
>CAZBIO010000054.1:0-3401 GCA_964491965.1 uncultured Cellulomonas sp. | reverse complement strand
GCCCCACAGACCCGCCCGTCCACAGCCCAGGAAGGGAGACAGAGATGACCACCACCAACGAGGAAGCGCGCCGCAAGATCCTCAACCGGCTGCGCCGGGCCAGCGGCCAGCTCAACGCCGTCATCACGGCCGTCGAGAACGGCGGCTCCTGCCGCGACGTCGTCACCCAGCTCGCGGCCGTGACCAGCGCGCTCGACAAGGCCGGATTCGCCATCGTCTCGACGGCGATGAAGGACTGCGTCACCGACACCCAGACCGACGCCGACTCGGCCCAGGGCCTGACAACGGAGGAGCTGGAGAAGCTCTTCCTCATGCTCGCCTGAGCCGTCCACACCCCCCAGCCCCGCAAGGAGATCCCTGTGTGCTACCCCGTCAAGTGTTCCGTCTGCGGCAAGACCACCTGGGCCGGCTGCGGCTCGCACATCGAGTCCGTCCGGCGGCAGGTCCCCGCCGCGCAGTGGTGCGACGGCCACGAGGGTGAGTCCTCGTCGTCCGGCGGCTTCCTCAGCAAGCTCTTCTCGCGGTAGGCCGCGCGGCGCTCACGTCAGCGCCAGCACCCCGGCGAGGGCGACGGTCGTGGCGAGCGCCGCGGAGGCGGCGCCGAGCACCAACGTCCGACGTGCGGTGCGCAGCAGGTGCGGCACGTCGACCCCGAGGCCCAGCGCGAACATCGCGCCCGTGAACAGGACCGTCGTCACGGTGTCGGCCGCGTGGAGCACACCCGCCGGCAGCACCCCGAGCGAGCGCACGACGACCGCGGCGAGGAAGCCGGCGACGAACAGGGGCAGCGGCGCCGGGCGCTTGCCGGGCGTCGCGCCGCCGCCACGCCCGGACCGGACGGCACCGACCCCCGCCACCAGCGGCGCGAGGAGCGCCACCCGCGCCAGCTTCGCCACGGTGGCGGTCGCCAGCGCGGCCGCCGAGACGGCCCCCGCCGCGGCCATCACCTGCGCCACCTCCTGGACGCTGGCGCCGATCCACAGGCCGGCCCGCTCGTCGGACAGCCCGAAGGCCCGCGCCAACGGCGGCAGCACCAGGATGGCGAGGGTGCCGTAGGCGGTGACGAGCGCGAGGCCGGCCGCGACGTCGTCGCGCATCGCGCGCTCGTCCGCGCCTCGATCCCGCTCGACGACGCTCGCCATCGCCGAGATCGCCGCAGCCCCGCACACCGCGAAGCCGGTGGCGACCAGCAGCGACGCATTCGCGGAGACGCCCAGGCGGCGGCCGATCGCCCGCGTGCCGGCGAACGTCGCCGCGAGCGTGACGACCACCACCGTCAGGCCGCGCCAGCCGAGGGCCAGCACCTCCGGCACCGACAGCCGCAGGCCGAGCAGCACCACGCCGATGCGGAGCACCCGGCGGGCGACGAGGCCGGTGCCCGGGGCGAGTGCCGTCCAGCGCTCGGCCGCGGCGGCATCGCGCCGGGTCCGCGTCCCGGCGAGCGTGCCGACGATCGCCCCGAGGACCAGCGCGAGCACCAGGGGCGACACGGTGGGCACGAACCGCGACACCGCCAGGACGACGGCCGTCGCGGCGGCCGCGAGGGCGACGCCGGGGGCGAGCGGCCGGAGCGACCGGCGCGCGAGGGTACGTCGGGTCGGGGACGGGGAGAGGGTGGGCACCGGACGACTGTCCGCCGCGCCGGGTCCCCCCGGTAGCCCGAGCTGCCGGGGGAACCATAGGCTCTACCTATGGCCGACGAGCGGGCGCGGGGCGACCGCACACCGCTCGCGCTCCTCGAGCTGCTGGTGGCAGCCGACGAGCACGGCTCCATCAGCGCCGCGGCGCGCGCCCTCGGCATCGCCCAACCCACCGCCTCCGCCGGCCTGCGCGCCCTGGAGCGCCGCCTCGGCCTCGACCTGCTGCTGCGCACACCGCGCGGCAGCCAGCTGACCGAGGACGGGCGCGTCGTCGCGTCGTGGGCGCGCGAGGCGGTCGGCGCCTCGGACCGGTTCGAGGACTCGGTCGCGGCGCTGCGTACCACCGCGCGGGAGCGGCTGCGCGTCGCCGCGAGCATGACGATCGCCGAGTACCTCGCGCCGCGCTGGCTGGCGATGCTCGCGGCGCAGCCACCGCGGGGCGCCGCCGTCGACGTGGAACTCGTCGTGCGCAACTCCCGCGAGGTGATGGGGCTGGTGCTGGACGGCGCGGTCGACCTGGGCTTCGTCGAGGGCCCGGACGTGCGGCGCGGCCTGCGCCAGCGCACGCTCGCCCGGGACGAGCTCGTCGCGGTCGTCGCGCCGGGCCACCCGTGGGCGCGCCGCCGGGCCGTCGACGTCGGCACGCTGCTGGCCGGTGGGCTCGTCGTGCGCGAGGAGGGCTCGGGCACGCGCGAGATCCTCGAGGAGGCCCTGCGGCGGATGGGCGAGCGCCTTCCGGAGCATCTTCCCGCGCTCGGCTCGACCGCCGCGGTCAAGGCGGCGGTGGTCCACGGCGGCGCGGTCGCGGTCCTATCCGCCCTGGCCGTCGCCGACGACGTCGCACGCGGCGCGCTCGCCCGCGTGGAGATCGTCGGGCTGGACCTGTCCCGGCGGCTGCGCGTGGTGACCAAGGACGGTGCGGCGCTGCCCACCGCCGCGCGGCGGCTCGTGGCAGTGGCCCGCGCCGACCTCGGCCGCTGACGGGCCCTCGGGCGCTGACCAGGCCCCCGACGCCCGGCAGAATGGGACCCACACCCCGCACCGGCGCGACAGGAGCTCAGCATGGCGGCGGCCGCCCTGTACATCGGAGCCGCGCTGGCGGGCGGGCTCCTGGCGGTGCTGCTGCGCCTTCCCCCGCTCGTCGGCTTCCTCGCCGCGGGCTTCGCACTCGGCGCCGGGGGAGCGCCCCACCTGCCGTACCTCGAGCCGGTCGCCGACTTCGGCGTCATCCTGCTGCTTTTCGCCATCGGCCTGAAGCTCGACGTCCGCACGCTGCTGCGCCGCGAGATCTGGCTGACCACCGGCGTCCACCTCGCGGTGAGCGTCGCCATCGCGCTCGGGTTCCTCGGGCTCTGCGCGGTGATCGGGTTCGGGTTCGTCGCGTCCGAGTCCGTCGGGGCGCTCGCCCTCGTCGGCTTCGCGCTGTCGTTCTCGTCGACCGTCTTCGTCGTCAAGGTGCTCGACGACCGCTCCGACACCACGTCGCTCTACGGGCGCATCGCGGTCGGCGTGCTCGTCATGCAGGACGTCGTCGCGGTGGTGTTCCTCTCGATGGCCAGTGGCGAGCCGCCCAGCCCGTGGGCCTTCCTCCTCCTGCTGCTCCTGCCGGGCAAGTGGGTCCTCCACCGCATCTGGGACCGCGTGGGGCACGGCGAGCTCCAGGCGCTGTTCGGCGTGGTCGTCGCGGTGGTGCTCGGGTTCGGCGCGTTCGAGCTGGTGGGCATCGACGGCGACGTCGGCGCGCTCGTCGTCGGCGTGCTC
>CAZBIO010000053.1:0-4978 GCA_964491965.1 uncultured Cellulomonas sp. | reverse complement strand
ACGAGGCAGCCCCTGGCGCGACACCTCCTGCCGCGCCATCGCGCCCCGTCGGGGCGGTCGCGGCCGTCGTAGCCGATGCGCCATCGCCGTCGCCGGCCGACGGGGTGCGCGCCGGCGGGGCAGCTACTGGCGCGCCATCGGCGGCGGTCGGGGCGGTCGCGGTCCCGGCCGGCGCAGCGGCCCTTCCAGCCGTGGCCGTGGGTTCGGCCACGACGGCAGGGAGCGCCAGCTCGCCGCTCTCGTCGGGCACCGCGGGCACGACGAGCGGCGACGTGAGCACCGCCACCTGCACCGGCAGTGCGGCGTGCACGGCGCGGCGGATCCGGTCGACCTCGGCCTCGGGGTCGAGGAACGCCGCCGCGGACCACACGCGCACCACCGACCAGCCGAGACGCTCCAGGCGCTGCGGCACGAGCCGGTCGCGCACGCGGACGCTGGGCTCGTCGACATACGCCTGGTCGTCGGTCAACACCGCGACGAGGAACCGGTCGCGCAGGGCGGGGTGCCCGACGACCAGCGGGATCTTCACGCCGCCCGGGATGCCGTGGTCGACGTCGACCGTCAGCCCGTGCCGCCACAGCCGCTCGGCGAGGTCGAGCACCAGGCGGTCGGGGTCGGAGGGCTCCACGACGCCGGCTCGCGCGGCGGCCTGCCGGTGGGCGGCGTCGAGTGCGGAGAGGACGGCACCGCCCCGCGCGCCGGAGACGCCACCGGCCGGGCCGGCAGCGCCGGACCGAGCAGCGCTGGGCCCGACCTCGTCGGAGACGACTCGGTCCCGCGCGGCCTCGTCGGACCCCGCCACCGCGCCCTCGTCGGTCATCCCCGCGGTGTGTTCGTCGGAAGCCCCCGCGGCCTCGTCGGGCACGGACTGGGCGGGCACGGACTGGCCGGACGCGGACGCCCCGGACCCCGCGCCACCAGGCCCGATGCCACCGCCGGCAGTGGCAGCAGGAGCATCGTCGGCCCCGGGCCCGTCGGACGCGGCCCCGGAAGCGGAAGGTCCGGCCTCGTCGCCAGGCTCCTCCAGCGGCGCCAGCGGGTCCACGTCCCCCCGCCCGCGCCGCTCGGCGAACGCCAGCAGGTCGGCGAGCAGCCGCGGCCCCGGCCCGCGCAGGCGCGCGGTGTCCATGTCCCCGGCGCCGAACGCCGACACGAGAGTCAGCCGGTGCTGCGCGCACCCGATCGCGTCGAGGAGCATCGCGTCCCCGGCGGGGGTGCTCACCGGGCCGAACGTGTGGAGCACCCGCCGGTGCGGCGTTCGCCCCAGCCCGAGCGACCGCACGATCGCGTCGCGGCGCAGGCCGGCGACGTGCGGCAGGTCGACGACGACGAACGGGTCCGGTCGCGACGGCTCGAAGAACGTGCCGAGCGCCGGGTTTGACCGCGCCTCCCCGAGCACCTGCTCGCGCACCGCGTCGGCGTGCCGCGGCGTGACGGTGACCACCGCGAGCGTCTCGTCGGGGTGGCTCAGCGCGTGCTCGAGGACGATCTCGACGACGCGCGCCACCTCCTCGTGCGTCGAGTCGACGATCCCGGACTCCACGCCCGGCAGGCCCGTGCCGTCCACCTGAACCAACGAGACGAGGGGCGCGGAGGCCGGCAGGGGCGTCGGGGCGAGCGCGCCGGCGTACCCGTGCGCGACGAGGAACGCGGTGAGCCACGGGTCGCGCCGGCTCGCGTCGGTGTGCAGCTCCAGGTGGGGCAGCACCTCCGCCAGCTCCCGGACGGCGCTGCCCGACGAGCATCGCGCGTCGCCGACGACGACGACGTGCCGCCCGCGCGCGATCGCGGAGACGGCCACTTCGATGGGCATGCGCGTCGCGGCGTCGAGCACGACGAGGTCCACGGTCCGCGACGGCGGCAGCACCTGCGGCACCAGCATCGGGCTCGCGGCGATCACCGGCCGCAGTCGCCGGGCGACGTCCGGGTAGCGGGCCATGACGTCCCGCACGGACGTGACGCGCTCCTCGATCAGCTCGCCGAACAGCGTCTCGGCCTGGTCGCGGTTCTGGCGCAGGGCGGCGCCCATCGCCTTGACCACGGCGTTGCGCACCGGCACGGCGAGCCCGCCGACGTGGGCGCGGTCCAGCTCGGAATACCGGGTGGACAGGGCGTCGAGGGTGCCGCCGTCGTAACCGACGAGCGCCGGGTCGGCGGCGAGGATCAGCTCGAGGACGGTGCTCCACCACGCCAGGTCGAGCTCCGCGGCCGCGAGCGCCGGGGCGACGCGGCGCTGCGCCAGGTCGTCGACGAGCTCGCCGAGGCCCGTGTTGCGCAGGTGGCGCACCAGCGCGGTCCGCCCGGGGAGCGTGTCGAGCGCGGCCGCGCCGTCGCGCAGCCGGGTCAGGCGCTCCGTCAGCTCGGACATCGGCAGCGCCGCGAGCCCGGGGCCCTCGGGCGTGTCGGCGAGCACGGCGTCGAGGGCGGCGAGGTCGCGCGTGACGGCGGCGTGGTCGGCCTCGACCACCTCGAGGCCGTCGGGCAGCCGCGGCCAGCCACCGCCGGGGCAATAGGACTGCCACATCTCGCGCCGCCGCTGCACGTCGACCAGCGCCGCGTGGAGGTCGGCCACCGGGCGGCCAGGCCGCACCATGTCTTTCGCCTGCTTGCGCAGCCGCCGCCGGACCCAGTGGCCCATCTCGACGCCGTGCTCGGCGCGCCACTGCTTGCTGGCGGTGGCGGCGACGAGGTCGGCCGCGGTGCGCTCGAACACCAGCGGCTGGAACACGTCGAGCGACACCCGGACCTCGTCGAGCATGCGCAGCTGCTCGCTCCAGCCGGCGATCGTCTCCGGCGGGGTGAGGCCGGTGTCGGCGGCGACGGCCGCGGCGCGGGCCATGACGTCCGGCAGCGTGTCGAGCAGCCGGCCGACCCGGGTGAGGGCCGTCGTCGCGTCGGCGGGCGTGCGCAGGTCGGCGCCGTACCAGGGCGTGTCCGACGGGCGCAGCGAGAAGGCGCCGAGCTCACCGGCGCGCGTCAGGTCGGCGGCGGCTTGGTTGCGAGCCGGGGCGTCGAGCACGCGGGCGACGTCCGCCGCCAGGCGCACGGTGGTGTGCGGCGTGGGCCGCGTCGAGGTCAGGCGGGCGAGCTCCTGGAGCGCGTCGTACGCGGACACACCCCACGGCTGGCGCGGCGTGTGCAGGCCGCGGACGTAGCCGCGCAACGCCTCGCGGTGCTCGCCCAGCTCGGCGCGCAGCTGCCACGCCGCGCGCTCGTCGACCACCGACTGCTCCAGCGTCATCGCGGCGAGGAGCCGCCGCGTCGCCGACGAACGCCACCCGGCCTCGGGGGCGACGTCGAGCAGCAGGTCGCCCACGCCGAGCCGCTCGAGGCGGTCCGCGAGGGCGGCGGCCGCGCGGCGGTGGCCGGGGACGTAGAGGACGGTGCGGCCCGCGGCTGCCGCGTCGGCGACGAGCGCCGCGAGCGTCCCCGTCACATCGGTGCCCGCCGGGGCGTCGACGAACACGTGCCCGCCGCCCGCGACGACGTCGACCAGGTGCTGCTGGGCGGGGTCGAGGTCGCCGACCGTCCGGTCGAGCGCCGGGTCGCGGTCGCCCCGCGCCGGCGGGGGCAGTGGCCGCTGCATCGCCTCGCGGACCTCGCTGACGCCGGCGAGCGCGGCGAGCACCTCGTGCCGCTGCACCGAGCCGGCGAGCTGGTCGAGGTCGTCGACCAGGACCTGTCCCGGGTGGACGAACGTGCCGACGACCACCCGCTCGGTCAGCGTGAAGTCCTCGAGCACCGCCCAGCCCAGCGACGCGAGCCGCGCGAGGGCGCCGTGCGGGTCGAAGCCGGAGTCGGTGAACGTGCCGCGGGCGAGCGCGGCCGGGTCGAGGAGGGCGCCGTGGCCGCGCAGGGCGCGCGCCAGAACGGGGTTGATCTCGACGGTGGGCTCGAGCGCCAGCTCGTAGTCCGACTCGGCGGCACCCTTGGCCCGCAGCGTCACGGGGCGCAGGAGCACGGGGGCGCGCATCACGCGCTCGACCGGCGCGGCAGGCGCGGCCGGAGCCTCGTCGTCCTGCTCGCCGCCCGACCGTGACACCCCGGGGCGCGTCGCGGTGGCCAGCGCGGCGACGTCCTCCGTCGCGACATCCGGCAGCGTCCGCTCGGTCCACGTCGCGACGCCGATCGCCAGCGACGTCGGCGCGATGCCGTACTGCTGGGTGTAGACGGTGGCACGGGCGGCGACCGCCCGCGCGTGACGCCGGGCCGTGGCGAGGGCCGTGCCCTCGCGCACCAGGCTGGAGAGCCTCGTCGCGCGGCCGGCGAGGAGCTGTGCCAGGCCGGAGGGGTGCGCCGCCGAGAGGTCGAGGACCGCGTCGCCGAGCTGCTCGACGTCGACGAGCGTGGAGCCGCCCGCCGCCTCGACCAGCGAGGCGCGCCAGGTGGCCACCATGCCCTCGACCAGCTCCGCCGGGGACGGCGGGTCGACGAGCGCGACCGCTGGCTCCGACGCGCGCGCGTCCGACCCACGCGTGGGGTCCGGGGCGGCGGAAGCTGGAACGGTCACGCCTGGCACGCTAGCCCGGGCCCGGCGTAGGCCCGCGATGGCACGCCGTGACCCCGAGGAGACGCCGAAGGGGTGGCCGGGCACCGGACCCGTCCACCCCTTCCGAGGACATGAAACGGTGCGCACCGCGCAGGGGGCAGGCGATGCGCACCGTCGATGGAGAGTGTGCGCCCTGACGGGCGCACTGGTCAAACGTCCAGCACGATGAACTTGCATCGACCGTTGACATTTCGCCCGACCGGGTGGTGGGGCCTGGCACACCTGGGAAATCGCATACTCGATGACCTGCGGTAACGCTCATTCCGACTGAGCGGTTCGGTGGAGCGGCGCGTCGGACCCGCCGCCGGGGGCGATCGGCCGTCGGCGTGTCGTCCGCCGCCGCGGGTCCCGGCCCCGTCAGGCCGCCCGCCCCGTCACGCCGCCCGCGCCATCAGGCCGCGCGCGCGGCTGGCGGCCCGCCCCGTCACG
>CAZBIO010000052.1:0-2792 GCA_964491965.1 uncultured Cellulomonas sp. | reverse complement strand
GGCAGCCGGTACTCCACCGGGTCCTCGACGGTGATGACGTTGATCTCCGGCCGGGACACCGCGTTGAGAGTCGCGTACAGGGTGGTCGACTTGCCGGAGCCCGTCGGGCCGGTGACCAGGATCATCCCGTAGGGCTTGGTGTACGACTCGTGGTAGATCGAGTAGTTGCGCTCGAGGAACGACAGCTCGCGCAGGTCGAGGCTCGCGGTCGAGTTGTCGAGGATGCGCATGACGATCTTCTCGCCCCACACCGTCGGCAGCGTCGCCACGCGGAGGTCGATCTTGCGCCCCTGGTGCAGCACCGACATGCGGCCGTCCTGCGGCTTGCGCTTCTCGGCGATGTCGATCTCGCTCATGATCTTCACGCGGCTGATGACGCCCGCCTGGATGTTGCGGGGGCTGCGCTGCACCTCGTGGAGCACGCCGTCGATTCGGTACCGGACCCGCAGGTCCTTCTCGGTCGGCTCGATGTGGATGTCCGAGGCGCGGTCGGTGATCGCCTGCGTCACCAGCAGGTTGACGTACCGGACGATGGGCGCGTCGTCGTCGACGAAGTCGCCCATCTTGAAGTCGGGGCCGTCGTCGACCGCCTCCTCCGTCATCGCCGACGAGAGGTTCTCCATCTCGCCGTCGGCGCGGCAGAAGCGGTCGATCGCCCGCAGCACGTCGTCGTGTGTCGCGACGACGGGCCGCACCGGTATGCCGGCGACGGTGCGCACGTCGTCGACCGCGACGACGTTGCCGGGGTCGGCGGTGGCGAGGACCAACTCGCCGTCCTTGAGGTCGATCGGCAGCACCGTGTAGCGGCGGCAGAGCGCGGCGGGCACGAGCGCGACGGCCGCGCGGTCCACGGGGAACTCGTCGAGGTCGACGTACGTCATGCCGACCTGGCCGGCGAGGGCCTTGACGAGCTGACCCTCCGTGAGGAACCCGAGCTCGACGAGCGCGCGGCCGAGGGACGAGTTGCGCGTGCCGGTCTCGTCCAACGCCGCCAGCAGCTGGGCCTCGGTGACCAGGCCTTCGTCGAGCAGGATCTCGCCGAGCTGCTTCACGACCGTCTCCCTTCCCCCGTCCCCGCGTGGCGACAGGTGCCACCTGTATCGGCACGGAACTGCGGCGTCGTGAGGGCCCCGTCGAACGTCCCGCGAGCCGGGACGAATCGGGACCAAGGTCCTCGCGTCGGCCGCACGACGATAACCGTCCGGACGGCCGTCCAGGAGGGGTGGATAGGTGATCTGACCTGGGTGAAATCAGGCGGAAGCCCGCAAAGCGCCGGCCAGCGCGCCGTCCATCGCGGCGAGCGGCGCGGGGAGTCCCGTCATCAGCCGCACCTGCTCGGCGGCCTGGTGGAGCAGCATCCGCTCCCCGCCGACGACGACCCCGCCGGCCCGCGCCCACGCGATGGCCAGCGCGGTGGGCCTCGGGTCGTACACCACGTCGAGGAGCACGCCGGGCGTCCGGGCGGGCAGGGCGGCCGCCAGCTCGTCGGCGCCGTGCGCGGGGAGGGTGGCGACGACGAGGTCGGCCTCTCCCAGCTCGCCGGCCGCGGCGGCGAACGGCCGGAACCGCGGCTCGACGCTCATGCGGTGCGCGGCGCGCACCAACGGACCCGAGCGGCCCAGAGACCGGACGTAGACGGCCGGCGCGGTGACGCCGAGCTCGCCGAGCGCCGCCAGGGTCGACGCGGCCGTCGCTCCCCCGCCGAGCACGGCGGCCGTCCGGGGCTCGTCGGGCACCGCACCGGACGCGGCCACGCGGGCCAGCCCCTCGCGCAGCGCGGCGACCAGGCCGTACACGTCCGTGTTGGCGCCGACGAGCGCGCGGGCGCCGCCCACCGGCTGGACCAGCACCGTGTTGACCGCGCCGACGACGTCGGCGAGCGGGTCGACGTGGTCCAGCAGCGGCAGCACCGCGTGCTTGAGCGGCATGGTCAGCGACAGGCCGGCCCAGGTCGCGTCGAGGCCGGCGACGAAGCCCGGCAGCTGCTCGGCGGTGACGTCCACCCACTCGTACGTCCAGCCGTCGAGGCCGAGCGCGGCGTAGGCGGCGCGATGCAGCGCCGGTGACAGGGAGTGCGCGATCGGGTGGCCGAGCACCGCCGCGCGACGAGCGCCCGCCACCGCTATTGCGGCGCGTCGGTGGGCGCGGCGGTGGTGTGCTGCGCGAGCCAGGCGTTCATCTCCGCGACGTACTGGTCATGCTCGTCGAGCGTCAGGGCGAACTTCGTCTCCTTGGTGTCGAAGTTCACCGTCACCCAGAACATCCAGTCGCCCGGCTCGGGGTTGAGCACCGCGTCGATCGACTTCTCGCCGGGCGAGGCGATCGGCGTCGGCGGCAAGCCGCCGTGCTGGCGCGTGTTGTAAGGATTGCTCGCGTCCTCGAGTTCGGCGTCCGTCAGTCCGCCGCTGGTGCGGCCGAGCCCGTAGAGGACCGTCGCGTCGATCTCCAGTGGCCAGCCCTGGTCGAGCCGGTTGTCGATGACCCGCGCCATCTTGCCGCGGTCCTCGTCGCGCCCGGCCTCACGCTCGATGAGCGACGCCTTGGTCAGCACCGTCTGCCACTGGTCCTGGGGCACGCCCTTGTTCTGGAGCGTCGTCACCGTCGTCGACACCATCTGGCTCAGCACGTCCGCGGCCGTCGCCTTCGGGTCGGCCTGGTAGGTGCTGGGGTACAGCCAGCCCTCGGCGTTGCCGCCGGCCTCCGCGGGCAGCCCGATCGACGCCGGGTCCGCGAGGGCCGCCTGGAGCTGGTCGACGGGGATCAGGGTGACCTCGTTGACCTTCTGGACGATC
>CAZBIO010000051.1:0-4888 GCA_964491965.1 uncultured Cellulomonas sp. | reverse complement strand
AGTTTTTAATTGTAGAGGCACTCTACAGTTCGACAACTTGCGGGCTATACACGGTGGCGTGAATTGGGTACGGGACCCCTACTGTCTCAACATCGCCACCGGTTTCACTAAAGCGTTTTACCAAGTACCGGAACATTGGGCACCTGTAGACTTGCCCGACGGTGCAGGGTTTGGAAGTTTGTATGCGTTTTAAAAAAATAGTCTATGGCTAAAGTCACAACACCTCTATTATCGGAAACTGCTGCGGGCAGCGTAACACCCTACCTCACTTTTTCGCGTCGGAAAACCGGCCAGCAAGTCAGGTTTCAAAAGCGACAGAAGGATTTTTTGACGCCGGGACGAGAGACACAGAGGGCGGCATACCGCGAGGTCGTCGCCCTTTGGCGTGCTTTAGACACTGAAACAAAGGAAACATGGAACGAAAATGCAGCAGGAAAAAATTACACTGGCTACAACCTTTTTGTTAAAACAAACATCGGGACGACCGAAACATCTTCGTATGGTTTGCGGTTGTACGGTGTATTTTTGTACGGTGCTTAAAAGTCTTTTACAAAACTAATTTAAAAAAAATTTATGTCAGATTTCCCTACAGGTGTTTATTCTCCACGCACAAAGGCAAACAGGCCAGGCGTAACTTACGACCCGGACAACCAATACGCCGGGTATGCAGAGGACGTTACAAAGCTCGATGACGAAATTGTAGCTATTGAACAATTCCTGCGAGCAGCCCACTACAAAATAGTCGGCAGCGCCGCAGCGCATTACATCACAGACGGCACGGCCGACGAAGTACAAATCAACCAGGCAATCACAGACCTAGCCGCAGTCGGCGGCGGTATTTTGCATTTGCGGGGTGAAGCTTTTAATGCTGCTGCGAACATTGTTCACAAATCAGGAGTAACGGTCGAAGGGGAAGGCGATGCGACAGTGGTAAATTTTCCAGTGAACAATACCTACTGGAATTTAGACGGCCTCACCGGTTGCAAAATACGGGATTTAAAAATAGACAATACCTCACAGTCAGGCTCAACCTACTACAAGTGTATAGGCATCGTCGGCTGTTCTAGGGTTACCGTGGAGAATTGCTATCTGCACACAATGGCATTTGGTATTTTTGCTTGGTCAACGGCCACACAGCTCACAGAGAAAATATCATACAAAGGAAACACTATTTTGGGTAATTGTATTAACGACTTAATCGGCGGCGGTCCAGTAGACGACAGTTCTCTAGATTGCAGGGATTTCAACATACAGGGAAACTACATTATTCAAGACAAAAACGAAGCGAATTCGGGAACTTACTACAATGCTTTTGACATGGTTGCTGCAAAAGAAGTAAAGTTCAAAAACAATATATGCTGGGGTGCGGTTGAATTTGGTTGGGAGCGCGACCCTCACGAGTACTCGGAGATAAGCGGCAACACGATACAACGTCCTTTAAATTACCCAGGTGCGCCGTCATCAGCGCTGCTCATTGTGTCTGATGAATCGAACACCGGCGACGTATCAAGCTCTATACTTGTTGCGGGTAATACCATTGTAGACGGCTGGATTTACATAATCGGCAAATCTGGACAACCGATGAGGAACGTCCACGTAAACGACAACATTATAAAAATCCTCACAATGGTCGGGTCGGGCGGCATTAAGTTTACGTATTGCGACTATTCTCAGATGCACGGTAATCAGTGTTCAGGGATTTCTGGCTCTACACAACCATGTTTAGTTTTGGACAATTCAAACCATTGTCAGGTTAACGACAACTACGTGGACGGTTGGGATGTCGCTTTACAAAGCAGCGGTACTTCAACCTACAACCAGTGGTCAGACAACTACATCATAAACTTCATTACTGCTGCAGTCGGCAGCGCAGTATTAAGTGCAACGGGCGCATCGCTTAAAAACAATTACGGAATTAACCCGGACAGCTTACTAAACGACGCTGGAAACATTACTGGCGCCGTCACTTTCGACAGGTCAACCGGCAGCGAAATAAAAGGAGTGTTAACTGGCAACATTACCGTTACAATGCCAGTCACAAGAGTGCCGCGCGGTGAGCGCATCGTTTTAAGGTTAGTGCAAGACGCGACCGGCAGCAGGACCGTAACCTGGCCGTCAAACTTTAAAAAAGTGGGTGGAACTTTGACCCTTTCGACTGCTGCAAATGCCGTTGACGTTATTGAGGCAGAATGTGACGGTACAAATTGGAATGAGGTAGGACGCTCTTTAGCTTTGAGCTAAAATGAAAACAAAAATAAAATGGTTGATTCTATTACTTACGTTCTTAATAATACTTTTTGCTATGGACACATGGGGACTGCTGCCAAAATCACAAGACGATTCTACTACCATTGACCAAGAAATCGACGCGAAAATCGCCGCGCATTTAGCAGACAGTGAGGCGCATATGGGGTCCGGCGGCAGTTTAGAAACACACAGACAAAGCGATGTGGTAGACCACAAAGCAAATTCAATTGTACCAGACAAATTATCTAAAGGTTTTTTCGGGCAGTTTACTTTAGTAGGAGCATTTCAGTCATTAGACGCCTTTCAGTCAGGAGGGTTTAGTCATGAGCTTGAAATTGGTGGAGTATTTTTAATGACCACTACAACTCTAAACGATCGAGCATACCTTTCAGCCTATGCTTCGAACGTTGCTGCAGTAGAGTACAACAAAGACCCTCTTTTAGAATTCAATGCTAAATTCGAGGGTACTGGCGCAGTCGAAGCTTATTTTGGTATCGGTGACAGAGAGGGTATTTTTGACGAATATTTTTGTGGCTTTAAAATTCTAAATGGTCATTTGTATGCCCGTATATTTTCAGCGTCAGATAACATCGAACATCTATCAGAAATATCGGGAATTGCTTTAAACGATGAACACACTTGGACAATGCAGTATTTTCACGGAGTGGGCGGTAAATTTTACATTGACGGAACACTAGTAGCTGAGCTAAATTACACGTCATTAGACAATACTCGAACATCACCGTACCAGGTAGACATTACCAACACATCTGCTGGGAACCAGCCAAATGCCAGACTAAAGCCTTTTTATTTACTTTATCCATAACATGGAAAATGTCACACTCATTCTCGGAAAACAGTACGTACCAGCAATCGAAAAGATTTTCGCTACTGCAAATACTAGCCTTTGTATTGTGGTTTTTGATTTTCGTATTTACCCCGACCAAGTGGGGAGCCAGCCTTTCAGACTACTCGAGGCCATCAAAAGCGCAAGTCGACGAGGTGTCGATGTGCGGATACTCACAATGCGTTTAGAGAGTGTACAGGAACTTAAGAATTTAGGGTTAAAGATAAAACACTGGCAGGGCGGCAAAACACTCCATGCGAAATTTTTTGTGGTAGATTCTAAAGTCGCTGTTTTAGGGTCCCACAATTACACCATGAACGCCTTGACACTTAATCACGAGGCATCTGTTTTAATACAGTCAGAAAGTTTTGCAGCAGAAATGCAAAAGTATTTTGAGGACTTATGGACATTCTAAAGCGGTTTTTTAAAACGTGCAGGTTTGCCATTGTAACATTCTGGTATTTAGGCACACTCGGTATTGGTAAAAGAGTTAGGTACAAAATTACGAAAAATTACATCAAGGTTTATTGGGAAAATAAAATGCCATGGCAAAAGTCGCAGCAGCTCAAAAATGGATAGGCGCACAGGCACGACGGCGCGTCGGGTGGCCTGATAGTTACGGCCGAAGAAAATTCGGTACTTTTACATACGGCGATGACCAAGGCGCGTACGGAATTTGGCAGCAGCGCAGAAGCAAAAAAGGACGGTATCAAGTCCTCATGCCTTACTACTGGCCGAGAAATCCAAACACAGAAGAACAGCAAAATCAACGAACAAAATTCAGAAATGCAATAGAAGCCTGGCAAAGTTTGACTACTGAACAAAAAGAGCAGTATAATGAAGTTGCAAAAGGAAAAAAAAGACACGGATACGGATTTTTTCTTTCTGAGTTTTTAAAAACGCCGCTGCCTTAAAATGGTCGAAGCGGTAAAGTAAATTAAGATAGCAAAGGATAAAAAGTATATGGCTAAAGTTACTATGCCCCTTTTGTCCGGCACGGCGTCGGGTAAAATTGCAGGCTCTATGGTCCACTTCGGGTGGAAAGGCCGCGCAGTCGTTCGCCAGCTCGTCACTCCGTCAAATCCAAAAACCGGCGGTCAAGGTGACCAGCGCTTAGCACTCGGAACGGCCGGCAAGGCTTTGAAAGTAGTCCAAGAAGATTCCGCTTACATTGGTTTCGCTCGCGCGGTAACCACTAGCGGTCAAACTTGGATTAGCTGGTTGGCTCAGTACATTGTTAAAAACTTTTTCCCGGACGCTTCTGCGTATGACACCGTTCATGCGGCCTACGCAGCTCACTCCGCAAAGTCGTCTTTTGACAGCAATGCTGCCACTCTTGGCATGGTGTCGTTTGACATCAGCTATAAGACTGGCACCAACCACGCTGAACCGGGTTTTCAGCTTTACCTTTTGGCAAAGCTAGGTGTGGCGATTCACGCCGGTGATTCGTCTAAGTTCAACGCCTCGCCATTCACTACTGCTCTCGCTTCTTGGACTTCCACAGAAGTGACGGCCTTGGTGGCTGCTCTGGCGCCGTAAGTAGTTTAGTACAATTAAAAAACCGCCCAACCTCTTTGAGCACTTTCAGGTTTGGGCGGTTTTTGTTATTGAGGTTCCTGCTGGTCTTTTTTCATGTTATTTTGGGTAGTGGTAGTAATTTTGTGACCAAAGTAGAAGCCTAAAATAGTCGTGATAATTGCCTCTACATGGTCCTGTATGCCATTCAGCAATAGGACCGCTGCCAAACAAACTAGCAAAAGTGCCACCATATCCTCGGGCTCCATTTTTGGGAGC
>CAZBIO010000050.1:0-8603 GCA_964491965.1 uncultured Cellulomonas sp. | reverse complement strand
GCGAGCGCCCGCAGCAGCGTCGACTTGCCGCAGCCGTTGGCCCCGACGATCGACGTGATGCGGCCCGGCTCCACGGCCAGGTCGAGCGACTCGACGACGACGCGCTCGCCGTAGGCGAGCGTCACCGCCTCGGCCGCGAGCAGGTGGGAACCGGTCACGACGCACCTCCGGAGCGGCGGGGGTCAGAAAGTAGGCGGAGGCCGGGGAGCAGGTGGAAGCCAGCGAGTAGGCGGAAGCCGGCGAGCGCGTTCGGACCCGTCACAGCGCACCTCCGGAGCGGTTGGTCCGCACGAGCAGGAAGACGAGGTACGGCGCCCCGAGCACGCCGGTGACCACGCCGACGGGATACCGGTCACCGAACCCGAACTGCCCGACGAGGTCGGCGACGAGCACCAGCAACGCCCCGACGAGCGCCGACGGCACCAGCAGCGAGGCGCCGGGGCCGACGATCCGCGCGGCGATCGGCCCGGACATGAACGCGACGAACGCGACCGGGCCGCTGGCCGCCGTGGCGAATGCCAGCAGCGCCACCGCCGCGACGACGAGCAGCATCCGGGTCGCGCGAACCGGCACCCCGAGGGACGCCGCCGAGTCGTCCCCGAGGCGGAGCACCCCCAGGTCCCGGCCGCGCGCGACGAGCAACGGCACCATCACCGCGCTGACCAGCGCGAGCGGCGTCACGCGCTCCCACGTCGCCCCGTTGAGGCTGCCCGTCAGCCACCGCATCGCGGACTGGACGTCCCACGCCGCGGCGCGCGACAGCACGTAGGAGACGAGCGAGTCGAGCATCGCCGCAACCCCGACGCCGATGAGGATGAGGCGCGTCCCGGCGAAGCCGCCCCGGTGGGCCAGCAGGTAGATCGCGACGGCGGTGACGAGGGCGGCCCCCAGGGCGAGGAAGGACACCGCGGCCTCGTCGAGCGACAGGACGACGATGCCCACCACCGCCGCAGCGCTCGCCCCGGAGCTGACGCCGATGATGTCCGGGGACGCCAGCGGGTTGCGCAGCATCGTCTGGAAGGTGACGCCGGCCGCGCCGAACGCGACGCCGGACAGCAGCCCGAGCGCCGCGCGCGGCAGCCGCAGCTCACCGACGGTGAACGACGCGCCGGCCACCGTCTCGCCGAGGAGCACCCGCCACACCTCGTCGGGCCCGTAGAACGTGTTGCCGACCATGAGGGAGACCGCGGCGACCGCGAGAACGGCCACCCCGAGAACCGCGGTGATCACGGCTCGGCGGCGGATCCGCGCACGCCGGCCGGCCGCCACTGCGGCGGCCACGCCATCCGCCGTTTCCATCGCTGCCGCCAGGTCAGCAGTCGCCGCGGTCACAGCTCGCGCACCTTCTGCCGCCGCACGATCCAGATGAAGAACGGCGCCCCCACCACCGCGGTGACGATCCCGACCTCCACCTCGGACGGCCGCGCCACCACCCGTCCCACCACGTCGGCGGCCACCAGCAGGCCCGCCCCGGCCACGGCCGAGAACGGCAAGAGCCACCGGTGGTCCGTTCCGACGAGCAGCCGGCAGACGTGCGGGACGACGAGCCCGACGAAGCCGATCGGCCCGGCGGCCGCCGTCGCGGCCCCGGCGAGCACCACGGCGCCGGCCGACGCGACGAGCCGCGTCCGGGCGACGTTCTCGCCGAGCCCCGCGGCGACGTCGTCGCCGAGCGCGAGGGAGTTCATGCCCCGCGCGCACGCAAGGACGACGAGCGCCCCGACCCCCAGCACCGGGGCGACCAGCCCGATCCGGTCCCACCGCGCCCCACCGACGCCGCCGATCTGCCAGAAGCGGAAGCTGGTCATCACGTCGACCCGCGGCAGCAGCACGGCGCTGACCAGCGACGAGAACGCCGCCGAGGTCGCGGCGCCGGCGAGCGCGAGCTTGAGCGGGCTCGCCCCTCCGCGGCCGAGCGACCCGACCGCGTACACGAGCACCGCCGCGAGGGTCGCCCCCGCGACGGCGACGCCCATCGTGGCCAAGGGGTCGGCCAGCCCGAAGAAGGCGATGCCCGTAACGACGGCGAACGCCGCACCGCTCGACACGCCGAGGATCCCGGGGTCCGCGAGCGGGTTGCGGGTGACCGCCTGCATCGAGGCGCCCGACAGCCCGAGGGCGGAGCCCACGAGCAGCGCCAGCACCGTGCGCGGGATCCGCGCGACGACCGCCGCCTGCGCGACGCCGCTCGCATCTCCCCCGAGCGTGGCGACGATCTCGCCGAGCGAGACCTCCCTGACCCCGAACGCGACGGACAGCCCGAAAAGCACCGCGAGCACCCCGGCGCCCGCGGCCAGCCAGGCGAGCCGCACGACCGCCGGACGACGCAGCCGCGCGGCGTCCGGCGCCAGCGTGCCGGCGAGTGTCGCGCTCACCCCTGCTGCGTCAGCGCGCCGGCGAGCAGCGCGAAGTAGTCGTCGATGCCCCACCCGATCGACAGGGGCGAGGGGTTCGCCGACGCCGCCAGCGGGGTGTCGTTCTCGAGCACCGCGATCGATCCCCGCGCCACCGCCGGGATGGTCGACAGCAGCGGGTCGGCCTGCAGCTGCCCGACGATCGCGCCGTCGGCATCGCCATAGGTGACGAACACGTCGACATCAGAGAACCGGTCGGCCTCCTCCGAGCTCACCGTGACGTAGAAGGCGTCGGTCCCGGCGGTCTCCTCCTCGACGACCGCCGGCAGTGGCAGCCCGATGCCGGCGAGGAAGCCCGGCCGGGTGTCGTGCGCGGTGTAGAAGCCGACCTGGCTGAGGTCGGCCGGGTCGAGGAACGAGAACAGCACCGTCCTGCCGTCGAGCTCGGGATGCCGCGCCAGCGCCGCGTCGACCTGCGCGTGGAGGTCGTCGATCAGGGCGTCACCCTCGTCGGTTAGGCCGAGCGCCGCTGAGTCCAGCCGGATCATGTCCTCGAGCGACGTACCCCACGCCACGTCGGGGTACGCGACCACGGGGGCGATCTTCGACAGGGTGTCGTACTCCTCGCGGGTCAGGCCGGAGTAGGCGGCGAGGATGACGTCGGGGTCGGTGTCGGCGACCGCCTCGACGTCGATGCCGTCGGTCTCGTCGAACAGCACCGGCGTCGGCGCCCCGAGCTCGGCGAGCCTGTCCTCCACCCACGGCAGCACGCCGTCGCGGTCATCGTCGCCCCACGTCGCCTTGCTCATGCCGACCGGGACGATGCCGAGCGCCAGCGGCACCTCGTGGTTGGCCCAGGCGACCGTCGCGACGCGCTCCGGCGGGGCCGGGATCGTCGTCGTGCCGAACACGTGCTCGATGGTCACCGGGAAGGCCGCCTCGTCGGCGGTGGCCTCGGCCTCCGGTTGCGTCGCCGTCCCTTCGGAGGCATCCGAGGCGTCCGGCGAGTCGGGCCCTTCGGCCGCGCCCGACGACGAGCACGCGGCGAGCAGTGAGGCGAGGGCGAGGGCGATGACGGCACCGAGGGGTCGTGGCGTGCGCAAGGACGGTCCTCTCACGGGGGCGGGCGGCGCGGAGCCGCACCGGCTGCGGTTAGGGGACTTAGGTTAGCCTCACCTAAGCCCAATTACGCAACACCCGTGGAGCGAAATTGGGGAAAGCTGGCGACCGCGGTCGGGGATCGGCGGCCCCGATCAGCCCTCGAGCACTCCCCGCAGCCACGCGATCTGGCGCCGGAGCTGGTACGCCTGGCCGCCCTCGTGGAGGTTGAAGGGGTACACCTCGATCTGCGTTGCGGGCCGCATGCCCGACGAGCCCGCGTAGTGGTTGTACGCGGCGAACACCGTCGACGGAGGGCACGTCTCGTCCCGCAGGGCCACGGAGAACAGGGCCGGCGCGCTCGCGCGCTTCGCGTGGGACACCACGTCGACGTAGGCGAGCGTCCGGAACACGGCGTCCTCGTGCTCGCGGTGCACCTGCAGGTACCTGACGATCTCCTGGTACGGGAAGCCGTCCGTCACGTCGACCGCGCGACGGAAGTTGGCGAGGAACGGCACGTCGGGCATCGCGGCGACCAGGCCGTCGGCCAACCCCGCGACCGCCAGGGTCAGCGCGCCGCCCTGCGAGCCGCCCGTCACCGCCACGCGCGCCGGATCCACACCGGGCAGTGCGCGCACCGCGTCGACGGCTCGGACCGCGTCGGTGAACAGGCGCCGGTAGTAGTACCCCGCGGGGTCGAGCACGCCGCGCGTCATGTAGCCCGGATACGCCGGCGTCGAGCCCTCGGGGTCCGGGGTGTCGCCGCCGGCACCCCACGCCGAGCCCTGGCCGCGCGTGTCCATCACCAGGTACACGTACCCGGCGGCCGGCCACGCGAGCCGCTCCTCCGGCAGCCCCCGCCCGCCGCCGTACCCGAGGTACTCGACCACGGCGGGCAGCCGCTCCCCCGAGTCCGCGGACCCCGCGGGCCGCACCAGCCACGCCTTGATCGGCTGCCCGCCGAAGCCGGCGAACGTCACGTCGTAGGTGTCGACGAGGGACAGGCCGGTCTCGACCGGCTCCACCGTCAGCCCCAGGTCGAACCGCCGCGCCTCGGCGAGCGTCGACGCCCAGAACTCGTCGAAGTCGTCGGGCTCGTCGACGTCCGGCAGGTAGCGCTCGAGCTCGGGCAGCGGCAGGTCGTAGATGGCCACAGGGGTGTCCCTCGTCGTCGTGGGGGCGGTCGGCGCAACCCTAGCGAGGCGAACCGACGCCCCGGGGCTCTTCGCCAGGCGACGGTTCGGTTCCAGTGCCAGGCGACGGTTTCGGTGCCAGGCGACGGTTTCGGTGCCGGGCGACGGTTCCGGGCGATGGTCCGGGGTCCGCTCGCCTACCGCGCGAGGAACGCCAGCAGGTCCAGCCGCGTCAGCACCCCGACGGGTCTCCCGCCGTCGACGACGAGCAGCGCGTCCGCCTTCTCCAGCGCCACCCGCGCCGACTCCACCGGCTCCCCGGACCCGACGAGCGGCAGCGGCGCCGACATGTGCGCGTCCACCCGGTCGGCCAACGCCGCCGCGCCCGAGAACACCGCGTCGAGCAGCGCCCGCTCGCTCACGGAGCCGATCACCTCGCCGATGGTCACCGGCGGCTCGGCACCCACCACGGGCATCTGCGACACCCCGAACTCGCGCAGGATCTCGATGGCGTCCCGGACCGTCTCGTTCGGGTGGGTGTGGACCAGGGAGGGCAGTGTGCCCGTCTTGGTCCGCAGCACGTCGGCGACGCTCGCGCCCTCGCCGGAGGCCAGGAAGCCATACGAGCGCATCCACGCGTCGTCGAACACCTTCGACAGGTAGCCGCGCCCGCCGTCCGGCAGCAGCACGACGATCACGGCATCGGCGGCCGCCGCGGGGTCGTCGTCCTGGAGCCGGCGCGCCACCCGCAGGGCCGCGACCACCGCCATCCCCGACGAGCCGCCGACGAGCAGCCCCTCCTCCCGCGCGAGCCGCCGCGTCATGGCGAACGACTCCGCGTCCGAGACCGCGATGACCTCGTCGGGCACCGAGGGGTCGTAGGCCGCCGGCCAGAAGTCCTCGCCCACGCCCTCCACCAGGTAGGGCCGCCCGTCGCCGCCGGAGTACACGGACCCGGCGGGATCCGCGCCGACCACGCGCACCCGGCCGCCGGACGCCTCGTGGAGGTAGCGCCCCGTGCCGGTGATGGTGCCGCCGGTGCCGATCCCGACGACCACGTGGGTGACGCGTCCCTCGGTGTCCGCCCAGATCTCGGGGCCGGTGGTCGCGTAGTGCGCGGCGGGCCCCTGCGGGTTGGAGTACTGGTCCGGCTTCCACGCGCCCGGGATCTCGCGGACCAGGCGGTCGCTCACCGAGTAGTAGGAGTTCGGGTGCTCGGGCGGGACCGCCGTTGGCGTGACGACGACCTCGGCGCCGTAGGCGCGCAGCACGTCCTGCTTGTCCTTGCTCACCTTGTCGGGGCAGACGAACACGCACCGGTAGCCCTTGCGCTGCGCGACGAGCGCGAGGCCGACGCCCGTGTTGCCGCTCGTCGGCTCGACGATGGTGCCGCCCGGCTTCAGCGCGCCGCTGGCCTCCGCCGTCTCGATCATCGCCAGCGCGATGCGGTCCTTCACCGAGCCACCGGGGTTGAGGTACTCGACCTTCGCCAGGACCGTCGCGGACAGCCCCGCCGTCACCGACGACAGCCGGACCAGGGGCGTGCCACCGACGAGGTCGGTGACGTGCTGGACATACCTCACTCGGCCAGCCTGCCATCTGCTTTCGGTGCCGTCTCGAATGGCGACACGATCCGGTCGGTCGTGACGGGCGAGCCCCGCGGCGGGTGCGGTCAGCCCCGCGGCGGGTGCGGTCAGCCCCGTGGCGGTGCGGTCAGCCGCCGCGAGGGGCGCGGTCAGCCGCTGCGGCGGGCGCCAGTCAGTCGCCGCGCAGGATCGCCAGCAGGCGCAGCAGCTCGAGGTACAGCCAGACGAGCGTGACGACGAGCCCGAACGCCGCGTACCAGGCGACGTTGCGCGGGGCGCCCTTCTCGACACCGCGCTTGATCGAGTCGAAGTCCATGACGAGCGAGGCGGCCGCGAGGCCGACGGCGACGAGGCTGACGACGACGCCGAGCCAACCGCTGCGTACCGGCCCCCACTGCCCGCCACCCACGCCGAACAGCATCAGCCCGACGTTGACCAGCGAGAACAGCAGGTACCCGCCCATGCCGATGAGCACGGCCCGCGTGAACTTCGGCGTCACGCGGACCTTGCCGGAGCGGAAGGCGATCAGCGACACCGCGAAGACCGACAGGGTGCCGAGCACGGCCTGCCCGACGACGCCGTCCCACTGCGCCTCGAAGAACGCGCTGATCCCGCCGAGGAACACGCCCTGCGCGGCCGCGTACAGCGTGATCAGCACGGGGCTCGGCTGCTTCTTGAAGGCGTTGACCAGGCCGAGCACCAGCCCGACGATCGCGCCGACGAAGAACAGCTGCGGCGCGAGGATCCACGTCGCCGCGCCGGTCACCACGATGACGCCCAGCAGACCGGCGGTCCGGACGATGACGTCGTCGTACGTCATCCGGCCGGTCTCGCGCGCGGTCGCGGTCGGCGCCGCGTACATCTGCTCGAGGGTCGCCGCGTCCACCGTCTGGGCGGCGACGGTGCCGCGGTTGGCACCGCGCCGCGGCTCACGGAACGTCGGGCTGCTGTCGAACACCGGGTTCGCCACGGCGGCCTCCTTCATCGAGGGATGAACACCCACGCTACCCAACGCGAGGGCGACGCCCCAGGTTCCCGGCCCTGCCCCGCCCGCGTCGACACTTCCCCGCCGCGTCGATAGTTCCTCATGCCGACCTGGGTGCGAACCATCGCCGCGGGCGGCCGGTGTCTCGCGGGCGGCCGGCATGGATCGGGCCTCCCGGGCGTTGACCACTCCATCGAGGCCGACTCCTCCCGGGGAGGGACGATGATCCGGTTTCTGCCGCTGATCCTCTGGCTCGGGCTGCTCGTCTTCAGCCTGCTCGACATCGCGCAGACATCCGACGACCGGGTCCGCGGCCTGCGTCGGTTCGGCTGGGCGCTCGTCGTCGTGCTGCTGCCGTTCGTCGGCGCCGTCGCCTGGCTCGCCTTCGGGCGGCCCGCGCGCTCCCGCGGGTCCGCCGGGTCCCGCCGGGGCCGGCTCGGGCCCGACGACGACCCCGAGTTCCTCGAGGACCTGCGGCGGCGCATCGCGCGCGGCGACTCGGACGGCGGGCCGCCGCCCGCCTGACCGCGGCAGGGGATGGAGGCCGGAGTGCCCCCGCCGGGGCTCGAACCCGGACTGTGCCGGTTTTAAGCCGGCTGCCTCTGCCGGTTGGGCTACGGGGGCGCCGCCATCCTGCCACCGCGGTCGCAGCGGGAGGCGTCCGCAGTCGGTCGCCCGCTCGGCCCGACCGGGAACCGCTCACGCCACCGCCCCCGTTCGCCCCACCAGCGCCGTCGCGGTGGGCTACCGTGCGGGGCGGGCCGTCGTCGAAGGGGGTCGATGCTGTTGCTGCGCGCTGTGCCGTTCATCGTCGAGATCGGGCTGCTGGTCTTCTGCCTGATCGACTGCATCCAGGCCGACGACGCGAGCATCCGCAACCTGCCGAAGCCGTTCTGGATCCTGCTGATCATCATCGTGCCGATCGTCGGCGGCGTCGCCTGGCTCGTCGCCGGCCGGCCGGTCAGCCGGGCGCCCCGGAACGTGCCCTGGCCGTCGACGCAGACGGCCGGCTTCCCCGAGTACGAGCGCCCGCGCGGTCACACCATCGCGCCCGACGACGACCCCGCGTTCCTCGCCGGGCTCGGCCGGCCGGATCCCGAGAAGGAGCGCCTGCTGCGCGACTGGGAGGACCAGCTGCGCGACCGGGAGCGCCGCCTGCGCGAGCGCGAGGCCGGTGGTGACGGCGAGCCCACCCCGCCCTCGTCGGGCCCGACGACCTGACGCCGCCCACCCGGCGCGACTCCCCTCAGACTCCCGCGGCTCCCCGCCCAGTCCCCACGCGGCTCCCGCCCGGGTCGATAGTTCCTCGCCGGGTCGATAGTTCCTCGCATCGACCCGGCGAAGGACAATCGACGCGGCGGCTAAACGCGCAGCGAATCCAGCGGCGTTCGGGCCGGCTGGGTGTCGGCTTCGCCCGACGCGGTAACCGGCTTCCCACCCGGTCCGG
>CAZBIO010000049.1:0-4387 GCA_964491965.1 uncultured Cellulomonas sp. | reverse complement strand
TCGTCGCCGACTGGTTCGGGCTGATGGGCCGCCCGTGGGGGCCGAGCGCCCTCGCCGACCAGCGGCTGGGCGGCTCCTGGGCCTGGGGGATCGGCGAGCTGCCGACGCTCGCCCTGGCGATCGGCGTGGCGTTCGCGTGGGCGCGGGACGACGAGCGGACGGCCCGGCGGCGCGACCGCCGCGTGGAGCGCGAGGGGGACGTCGAGCTCGACGACTACAACGCGATGCTCGCGCGGCTCGCGGAGCGCGACACCCCGCCGCCGAACGCCTGAGCGCGGCGACACCGCCCGGCCGACGACGCGGCAACCGATTCGCCGCCCCGCAGGATCGACGTGCGAGGCCTCACTCTCCGTGCATCCACGGCGTGTACGCGACGCCGATGAGCAGCCCTTCCGGCGAGAGCAGCCGCGCCGTCGTCTGGCCCCAGGGCTCGTCGTGCGCGTCGACGAGGATGCGGTGCCCGGCGGCGCGAAGCTCGTCGGCCGCGTCCGCGACGGCCTGACGCGAGGCGACGTCGAACTCGAGCCACGCCTGCGGGACGGGCAGCTCGTCGGGCCACTCGTCCGTCCCGAATGTCGACTGCGCCGCCTGCGCGAGCGGCCACAGCGCGAAGGCCTTGACGCCGTCCAGCCCGTGGGCGGTCAGGTAGCCGGGCGACGGCTCCTCCCACACCCCGCCACACGTGGGGCTGGAGTGACGGGAGTCAACTGTTGAGACGTTTCACCTGCATCACCAGCCCCACGTGTGGCGGGGTTGGAGGGAGGGGCGCGTGGTGGGATGGGGGGCGTGACGGCCTTCGACGAGCTCGGCTCCTACATCGCCCTCCCCCGCGTCTCCGGCCTGGTGCTGTCGCCCGACGGCACGCGGCTGGTCACCACGGTGGCGACCCTCGACCCGACCGCGACGAAGTACGTCACGGCCCTCTGGGAGGTGGACCCCGCCGGCGCGCGACCGGCACACCGCCTCACGCGCAGCGCCAAGGGCGAGGCCGGCGCGGCGTTCCTCCCGAGCGGCGACCTGCTGTTCACCTCGTCGCGCCCCGACCCGGAGTCCAAGCCCGACGACGACGACGCGCGCGCCGCGCTGTGGCTGCTGCCAGCGGCCGGCGGCGAGGCGAGGGTCGTCGGGCAGCGCAAGGCCGGGCTCGGGGGGCTCGTCGCCGCGGAGGGTGCGCCCGTCCTCGCCGTCGCCTCCGGCGTGATGCCGCACGCGTCGGACGACGAGGCCGACGAGCGGCTGCGCACGGATCGCAAGGAGAAGAAGATCGCGGCGATCCTCCACGACGCCTACCCGGTGCGGTTCTGGGACCACGACCTGGGCCCCGACGCGCCGCACTGGTTCGTAGGCACGTTCGAGGGGTCGGCGCCCGGGAGCGCGGCGTCCGGGACCGCGGCGTCCGGCGAGGTCGCGCCCGACCGGGCGGCGTCCGGCGAGGGTTCGGCGTCCGGGACCGCGAGCAACCAGGCCGCACGCGACGACGAGCGGACCGCCGAGGCCACCGCCGAGCGCCGGGGCGCCGCCTCCGGCCGCGCCATCGACGAGCCGCGCATGGCGCTGCGCGACGTCACGCCGGATGCCGGACCCGCCCTCCACGAGCAGCACGCGGTGCTGACCCCGGACGGCACGGCGCTGGTCACCAGCTGGGACCGCCGCCTCGCCCGCGCCGACCTGCGCACCGGGCTCGTCGTCGTCGACCTGGCCACGGGCGAGCGCCGGACGCTCGTCGCCGACGACGGCTACGACGCGACCGAACCCCACGTCTCGCCCGACGGCGCCTGGGTGGCGTTCCGCCGCGAGACGGTCGGGACGCCGGACCGGGCGCCGCGGGTCGACCTGGCGCTGGTGCCGCTCGCGGGCGGCGAGGTGCGCTCGCTGACCGAGGGCTGGGACCGCTGGCCGTCGGAGGCGACGTGGCTTCCCGGCTCCGACGGGTTGCTGGTGGTGGCCGACGACGACGGCCGGCGGCCCGTGTTCCGGGTGGGTCTCGACGGGGAGGTCGCCCGCGTCACCGCTGACGACGCGGCGTTCGGCAACGTCCAGGTGGCACCGGACGGCTCCGCGGCGTACGCGCTCCGCTCGTCGTACGCCGCCCCGCCGCACCCGGTGCGGATCGACCTGACGGCACCCGCGCCGGTCGCCGCCCAGCCCCTGCCGGGCCCGGCCCCGCTGCCCGAGCTGCCGGGGCGCCTGGAGGAGGTCGAGGCCACCGGCGAGGACGGCTCGCGCGTGCGCGCCTGGCTCGCGCTGCCCCACGGCGCCGCCCCGGACCACCGGGCGCCGCTGCTGCTGTGGATCCACGGCGGGCCGCTCGGCTCGTGGAACGACTGGTCGTGGCGCTGGTGCCCGTGGCTGCTCGTCGCGCAGGGCTACGCGGTGCTGCTGCCGGACCCGGCGCTGTCCACCGGCTACGGCCAGGACTTCGTCCAGCGCGGCTGGGGCGCCTGGGGCGGGCCGCCGTTCACCGACCTGATGGCGGTCACCGACGCGGCGCTGACCAGGGACGACGTCGACCCGGAGCGCACCGCCGCGATGGGCGGCTCCTTCGGCGGGTACATGGCCAACTGGGTGGCGGGCCACACCGACCGGTTCCGCGCGATCGTCACGCACGCGAGCCTGTGGGCGCTGGACCAGTTCGGCCCGACGACCGACGCGGCCTTCTACTGGCGCCAGGAGATGACGCCGCAGATGGCCCTGGACAACTCCCCGCACCGGCACGTCGGCGACATCCGCACGCCGATGCTCGTCGTGCACGGGGACCACGACTACCGGGTGCCGATCGGCGAGGGCCTGCGGCTCTGGTACGAGCTGCTGGCGTCCTCCGGCCTGCCGGCGGACGACGAGGGCCGCAGCCCGCACCGGTTCCTCTACTTCCCCGACGAGAACCACTGGGTGCTGTCCCCGCAGCACGCGACGGTCTGGTACGGGACGGTGTTCGCGTTCCTCGCCGAGCACGTGCTGGGGTCGGAGGCCCAGTACCCGCGGCTGCTCGGTTGAGGCCGGAGGCCGGAGTACCCGCGGCTGCTCGGTTGAGGCCTGAGGTCCTGCCCGACGACACACCTGGCAGCCCAAACGGGTGATGCCTCCGGTTTCGCCCATTGACGGCCATCCGGGCGAGGCCCCCATCGGGGATGATGAGCCCATGGCTGGCGCCGGCACGGGCACGGAGGAGGCAACAGCGGTGGACCCGCTGGTCACGTCGTCGTCCGTCGTGCACGAGTTCGCGGCGGCCGCACGACGGCTCGACATGGCCCGCGACGTCGAGGACGTCGCGGAGATCGCCACTGAGTGCGCGCTGGAGATCCTCGGCGTCTCGAGCGCCGCGATGAGCCGCATCAGGCAGGACACGTTCACCGTCATCGCGGCGATGCCGTCCTCGCGCGAGGTGCGGGAGATGCTGTGGGAGCAGACGCCGGTGCGTGCCGACGAGCGGCCCACCCTGCGCAGGCTGCTCCGCGACCGCGTGCCGTGGCGCGTGGACGTCGACGACCCCGACGCCGACCCGGCCGAGGCCGTTCCGCTGCAGCAGATGGGCGTCGCCGCGGCGATGGGCGTGCCGGTGGTGGTCAACGGCGCCGTGTGGGGGCAGATCAGCGCGCTGCGCCGCACGGCGCACGCCGCGTTCGACGAGGTGGACGTCGCCGCCGGCGAGGTGCTGGCCGGCCTGGTGGCCGGCGCCGTCGCGCGGGTGGATCTCGAGGGCCAGGTGCGCCACCTCGTCGCCGACGACCCGCTGACCGGCCTGGCGAACCGCCGCGTGGTGGACAGCGCCGCCGACCACGCGCTCGCCTCCGGCAAGGAGACGTGCATCATCATGTGCGACGTCGACGGGCTCAAGCGCGTCAACGACGAGATGGGCCACGACGTCGGCGACGACCTGCTGCGCTCGGTGGCGGACGTGCTGCGCCGCGTGACCGAGGAGCTGCCCGGCGCGACCGCCGGCCGGATCGGCGGCGACGAGTTCTCGATCGTGACCGTCGGGTACCCGCGCGCGCAGGTCCAGGAGACCGTGAGCCGCATCGTCGCGGCGTTCCCGCTGCCGCACGGCGCGGCGATCTCGTCGGGCATGGCGTCCACGGCGGTGACCGGCGCCGTCCCGGCACGGGCCCTGTTCCGGCGGGCCGACGCCGCGCAGTACCGGGCCAAGCGCGCCCGGGCGCGGCTGCGGCAGCTCGCGCTGCCGCCGCAGGCGGACCCGGCGGTGACCGCCGAGCGGCTGCTCGTCGCGGGCTCCTCGGCGATCACGGGGGCGCAGTCCGGCGTGGTGGCCCGCCTGTGCGCGGTGGCCGCCGCCGCGAGCGACGTGCTCGGCGGTGGGCAGTGGGCCGTGGTGGGGCGGCCGGACGGCGGGGAGTCGGCCGTGGTCGCGCGCGGCGGCAGCCCGGCGGAC
>CAZBIO010000048.1:0-3954 GCA_964491965.1 uncultured Cellulomonas sp. | reverse complement strand
GCCGTGAACTCCAGCGCGCGCCGCAGGTGCTCGTACACCGTGCCCGACGAGCCCTCGGCGAACGCGATCTCGCGCTGAAGGAACCCGCGGTCGCCCGTCTCCTTGACGTACTCGACCACCGTCGGCACCAGCCACAGGTGGTCGTCGGAGCAGGTGTCCTCCAGGCCGTGGATCAGCGACGCGCGCGAGCCGCGCGGCACGATCGTCGGCGACGGCACGTCCGGCGGCGTGGGCGCGTCGGGGTCGAAGTCCGCGGGGTCGAACAGGTGCAGCCCGTAGCCGGCCTCGGTCTGAGCGCGCAGCAGCTGCGTGATCCGGCGCAGCGACGCCGCCGGGTTGGAGTGGATGACGGACATGCAGTCCTGCGCGGTGTCGCGGTAACCCAGGCCGGTGCGCCCGCCGACCTCGACGAACGACGCGAAGCGCGACCACACCACGCACGTCTCCGCCTGGAGCAGCGTCCAGGTGTTGATCAGCGTGTTCATGCCCTCGTGCGGCGTGTCGATCCGCAGCCGGTCCCGCTTGTCGCGCCAGTGCGCCGCCAGGCGCGTCCGCTCGTCGTCCACCGTGGCCGACGACGAGTACTTGGCCTTCATGGCGCGCCCGGCCGAGTCACGCGACCCGTACCCGAGGACGAACGCGAGCCGCGCGGTCTCGCCCGGAGCGAGCGTGAGGCGGTGCAGCAGCGCGCCGCAGTGGTTCTGCGTGGTGCCCTGCGAGTTGCTGCCCCGGCCGCGGGCCACCGCGAGCGGGTTGGCCTCGTCCCGGTAGGGCCCGACGAAGTCGTCGCGCATCGCGTCGAACGAGTCGGGGGTGCCCGACGAGGCGAAGTAGTGGAAGGTCCACGGCTCGTAGTACGCGTCGACCTCGATGATCCCGTCGGCGTACGAGGCGCCTTGGGAGTACAGCGACATCTGGAGGTTCTGGTTGTCCACCGTGATGGTGTGGAAGCTGAACTCGACATAGCCGGTGACGGTCAGCGAGCGCGGGCGGCCGGTGAGGTTGGTGAGCGCGACGTCCCAGACCTCGCAGTCGTCGTCGAGTGGCACGAAGACGGTCTGCGACGCCGCGATGCCGCGGTAGGTCGCCTCGAAGGTGGTGTACCCGAGGCCGTGGCGGGTGGTCCATCGGCCGGCCGAGCCGTCGTCGGGCACGGGCTCGTCGGGCGCGGGTCCGCCAGGCACGGGCTCGTCGGGCCCGACGAACGGCTTGCCCACCGGCTGCCAGGAGACGGACCAGAAGTCGCCGCCCTCGTCGTCCCGGACGTACACGTACTTGCCCGGGCGGTCGAGGGGCACACCGTTCTGCCGGAACCGCGTGATGCGCCCCGTCTGCGCGCTCGTGTAGTACGAGTACCCGCCGCCGTTGTGCGAGATGACGGTGCAGAAGTCCTTGCCACCCAGGTAGTTGGTCCACGAGACCGGGACGTCCGGGCGGTCGACGACGTACTCGCCGGCCGCGAAGTGTCCGTAGCGCACGAGCTCTCCTGTCCTTCGTCGGGCGGGGGACTGCTGGGGCTGGGGCGGGGCTGGGGCGGCGGCGCGGGCCCGTGGCGGCGCTACTCGCCGGCCGTGGCGAACCCGCGCAGCCAGTCGAGCAGCTCGCGGGCCTTCTCGGCGGTGTCGGCCTCGGCGGTCATGCGCAGCACCGGCTCGGTGCCGGAGAACCGCAGGAGCGCCCAGTTGTCGCCCTCCAGCAGGATCTTGGTGCCGTCGAGGTGGCTGACGCCCACCACGGGGTAGGGGCCGACGTGGGTGAGCGGCTCGGCCGCCAGGCGGCGCGGCACCGCGACACGCATCTCGGGCGTGGCGGGCACGCCGTCCTCGAGCATGACGAGCGATCCGGTGATCGCGTCGAGGTCCGCGCGGAGCTGGGAGATGGTGCGGCCGGTGCGCGCGAGCATCTCGACGACGAGGGCGCACGCGAAGATGCCGTCCTTGCCCAGCAGCCAGCCGCGGATCGTCAGGCCGCCGGACGACTCGCCGCCGAGCAGCGCGCCGATCCGGTCCATGCCGGCGGTGACGTGCTTGAAGCCGACCTTCACCTCGAGCGACTTCTCGCCGAGGTGGGCGGCCAGCCGGTCGAGGCGGTGCGTCGTCGCCAGGTTGCGGACCACGCCGCCGGCCTCGCCGCGCACCTGGTGCAGGTACCAATAGAGGAGCAGCAGCAGGTCGTTCGACGAGATGTACTCGCCGGTCTCGTCGACGATGCCGATGCGGTCGGAGTCGCCGTCGGTCGCCAGGCCGAGGTGGTAGCGGCCTCCGCCGGCCTTGATCATCTCGATGAGGGTCGACAGCCGCTCGAGATCCGGCGCGGGCGCGATGCCCCCGAACAGCGGGTTGTGCGCGGCGTGGATGAACTCCGCCTGCACGCGCATGTCGGAGAGGACCGTGCCGAGCGTCAGCTGGCTGGTGCCGTACATCGGGTCGACGACGACGCGCAGGCCCGAGCCGCGCGCGGCCTCGACGTCGACGATCGTCTCGATGGCGTCGACATAGGGGCCGGCGAGGTTGCGCTCGACGACGACGCCGGCCTTTCTGGCCAGGTCGATGTCCAGCGTGATGACGTCGGCGACGCTCATGGCGTTCGCCTCGTCCTGGTACCGGTCGGTCTCGTCGTCCAGGGGCAGGGAGCCGTCGGAGCGGAACACCTTGATGCCGTTCCACTGCGGCGGGTTGTGGCTCGAGGTGACGATGACGCCGTAAGCGGCGTTCAGGTGAGGGGCGGCGAACGTGACGAGCGGGGTGGGGACGTCGTCGGGCAGCAGGGTGACGGGGATGTTGTTGCCGGCGAACACCTCGGCGGCGGCCACCGCGGCCTCGCGGGAGAGGAAGCGCCGGTCGCCGCCGACGACGACGCCGCGGTCCTCCATACCGCTGCGGACGACCTCGTTGGCGATCGCCTGGCACAGGCGCCGCACGTTGGCCAGCGTGAAGCCCTCGCCGATCAGCGCGCGCCACCCGCCGGTGCCGAACACGATCCGGGTGTCAGTGTTCTTCTTCGGGACGAAGAGGCGTTGCAGCACGATGTCCGCGGCGACCGCGAGCTCGTCGGGCGTGTTGATGCCCTGGACCTCGGAGGTGTCGTCGATCCGATAGCCGGTGATGTGGCGGCCGCGGGCGATGACGCGCCGCGCGAGATCCGTCAGCCGGTGCTCGCCGGCCTGCGCCATCTCCTCGAGCTGGCCGAACAGCAGGCCCGGGGCGGCGACGTAGGCGCCGACGTTGACCTCGGCGGGGCCGGCGCAGTCCGCCGGGTCGACCTGCTCGATGGCCGCGATGGCGCCGTCCTTGCGGACGATCCGGCCGTACGCGGGGTCGGCGTCCTCGACGTGCGCGGTGAGGATCGACAGGTCGGCCGCCTTGAGCTCGTGGCGGGTCAGGAGGCCGAGCAGCGACTCCGGGCGCAGCAGCGGGGTGTCGGCGTGGGCGACGAGCACGCGGTCGGCGTCCTCGACCGCCGCGCGGGCCGCGAGCGTGGCGTGGCCGGTGCCGAGGCGCTCGGCCTGCTCGACGTAGGTGAGGTCGTCGCCGAGCAGGCGCCGGATCTCGTGGTCCCCGGGGGCCACGACGACGACGATCCGCTCCGGCGCGACGACCGCGCGGACGGTGGCGAGCGCGAGCTGCGCGACGGTCGCCTCGCCGAGTGGCTGGGTCAGCAGGTGGCGCGAGGGCTCGTCGTGCCCCGCCGCGAGGACGACCGCCGCCCGCACACCGTCGGAGGAGGGCAGCACGGGCCTCGTCATCGGGACTCCTGATCGTGTGGGCGCCTGATCGTGTGGGCGCCTGATCGTCCGGGGGAGGCGCCTGATCGTCGCGGGTTTGTTCGGATTCCTTCCAAACTGATGATGCCGTATCCGCGCCGGAACCGCGACCCTCCCGTCCCACCCCGCCACACGTGGTGCTGGTGTGACGCGTGTGACTGAAGTGACGCGTTATGGGGCCGCTGGAGTCA
>CAZBIO010000047.1:0-27227 GCA_964491965.1 uncultured Cellulomonas sp. | reverse complement strand
GACCTCCTCAAGTGCTCGTTCTGCGGCAAGTCGCAGAAGCAGGTCAAGAAGCTCATCGCAGGCCCCGGGGTCTACATCTGCGACGAGTGCATCGACCTGTGCAACGAGATCATCGAGGAGGAGCTCGCCGAGGCCACCGAGACCGGCATGGTCGAGCTGCCGAAGCCGAAGGAGATCTTCGAGTTCCTCGAGCAGTACATCATCGGCCAGGACGCGGCGAAGCGGTCGCTCGCCGTGGCGGTCTACAACCACTACAAGCGCATCCAGGCGGGGGACCCCGGCCGCGCCGGCGACGACGTCGAGATCGCCAAGTCGAACATCCTGCTCATCGGCCCCACGGGCTGCGGCAAGACGTACCTGGCGCAGACGCTGGCGCGCATGCTCAACGTGCCGTTCGCCATCGCCGACGCCACGGCCCTCACCGAGGCGGGCTACGTCGGCGAGGACGTCGAGAACATCCTCCTCAAGCTGATCCAGGCCGCCGACTACGACGTCAAGAAGGCCGAGACCGGCATCATCTACATCGACGAGATCGACAAGATCGCCCGCAAGAGCGAGAACCCGTCGATCACGCGCGACGTGTCCGGCGAGGGCGTGCAGCAGGCGCTCCTGAAGATCCTCGAGGGCACCACGGCGAGCGTGCCGCCGCAGGGCGGGCGCAAGCATCCGCACCAGGAGTTCATCCAGATCGACACGACGAACGTGCTGTTCATCGTCGCGGGCGCGTTCGCCGGCCTGGACGACATCATCACCAGCCGCGCCGGCCGGCGTGGCATCGGCTTCGGCTCCAAGCTGCACTCGGCCGACGACATCGACGTCTACGGCGAGGTCATGCCGGAGGACCTGCTGAAGTTCGGGCTGATCCCGGAGTTCATCGGCCGCGTGCCGGTGATCACCACCGTCTCGCCGCTCGACCGGCTCGCGCTGGTGCGGATCCTCTCCGAACCGCGCAATGCCCTGATCAAGCAGTACCAGCGGATGTTCCAGATCGACGGCGTCGAGCTGGAGTTCGACGAGGACGCGATCGGTGCGATCGCCGACCAGGCGCTGCTGCGCGGCACCGGCGCCCGCGGGCTGCGGGCGATCATGGAGGAGGTCCTTCAGCAGGTGATGTTCGAGGTGCCGAGCCGCGACGACGTCGCCCGCGTGGTCATCACGCGCGACGTTGTCCTCAAGAACGTCAACCCGACACTCGTTCCGCGGGACGCGCCTCGCGAGAAGCGCACGCCGCGCGAGAAGAGCGCGTGAGCGCCGAACCAGGGGCGATCCCGCCGGAGTTGGCCCGGCTGCGGCACAGCATCGACAACATCGACGCCGCGCTCATCCACATCCTCGCCGAGCGCTTCAAGGCGACCCAGCAGGTGGGCGTGCTCAAGGCCGAGCTGGGCCTGCCCGCGAGCGACCCGGCGCGCGAGGCCCAGCAGGTGGCGCGGCTGCGGGCACTGGCGCACGAAGCCGACCTCGACCCCGAGTTCGCCGAGAAGTTCCTGGCGTTCCTCGTCGCCGAGGTGATCCGCCACCACGAGGCGATCGCGAACGGCCGCGGACGGCCTTAGGGTCCGTTGGTGACCAACGCGCGGATCAAGCCTCGGTCCTGGCAGGTCACCGACGGGATCGAGGCGACCGCGGCGCGCGGCATGCTGCGCGCCGTCGGGATGGGTGACGACGACTTCGGCAAGCCGCAGATCGGCGTCGCGAGCTCGTGGAACGAGATCACCCCCTGCAACCTGTCCCTCGACCGGCTGGCTCAGGCGTGCAAGGAGGGCGTGCACGCCGCCGGTGGCTACCCGCTGCAGTTCGGCACCATCTCCGTCTCCGACGGGATCTCGATGGGCCACGAGGGCATGCACTTCTCCCTGGTCAGCCGCGACGTCATCGCCGACTCGGTGGAGACCGTCATGTCGGCCGAGCGGCTCGACGGGTCGGTGCTGCTGGCCGGGTGCGACAAGTCGCTGCCGGGCATGCTCATGGCGGCCGCCCGGCTCGGCCTGGCCAGCGTGTTCCTCTACGCCGGCTCGGTCGCGCCGGGCTGGGTCCGGCTGTCGGACGGCACCGAGAAGCAGGTCACGATCATCGACGCGTTCGAGGCCGTGGGCGCCTGCGCGCGCGGCCTGATGAGCGAGGACGACGTCGGGCGCATCGAGCGCGCCTTCTGCCCGGGGGAGGGCGCCTGCGGCGGCATGTACACGGCGAACACGATGGCCTCGGCCGCCGAGGCGCTCGGCATGTCCCTGCCGGGGAGCGCCGCGCCGCCGTCGGCCGACCGGCGCCGCGACGCCTGGGCGCACCGTTCGGGCGAGGCGGTGGTGAACCTGCTGCGCCAGGGCATCACCGCGCGCGACATCCTCACCAAGGACGCCTTCGAGAACGCCATCGCCGTGGTCATGGCGTTCGGCGGGTCCACCAATGCGGTGCTGCACCTGCTCGCCATCGCGCACGAGGCCGAGGTCGACCTCACGCTCGCGGACTTCGACCGCATCGGCGACCGGGTGCCGCACCTGGGCGACCTCAAGCCGTTCGGGCGGTACGTCATGAACGACGTCGACCGCGCCGGCGGGGTGCCCGTGGTCATGAAGGCCCTGCTCGACGCCGGGCTGCTCCACGGTGACGCGCTGACCGTCACCGGCCGGACCGTCGCGGAGAACCTCGCCGCGATCGACCCGCCCGACCCGGACGGCAGGATCCTGCGCGCGATGGACGACCCGATCCACGCCACCGGCGGCATCACGATCCTGGGCGGCTCGCTCGCCCCGGACGGGGCGGTCGTGAAGTCGGCGGGACTCGCGGCGGACGTCGTCGAGGGGACAGCGCGCGTCTTCGAGCGGGAGCGGGCCGCGCTCGACGCGCTCGAGGACGGCACCATCGCCGCGGGCGACGTCGTCGTCATCCGCTACGAGGGACCCAAGGGCGGGCCCGGCATGCGCGAGATGCTCGCCATCACCGGCGCGATCAAGGGGGCCGGGCTCGGCAAGGACGTCCTGCTGATCACCGACGGGCGGTTCTCCGGCGGCACCACCGGCGCGTGCGTCGGGCACATCGCGCCCGAGGCTGTCGACGGCGGGCCGATCGCGTTCGTGCGCGACGGGGACCGGATCCGCCTCGACGTGCGCGCCAAGACCCTCGACCTGCTGGTCGACGACGCCGAGATGGCCGCCCGGCGCGACGGCTGGGCGCCTCTGCCGCACCCCTACACGCGCGGCGTCCTCGCCAAGTACACCAAGCTCGTGCAGTCGGCGTCGCGCGGGGCCGTCCTCGGATAGTCCCCGTCGCGCGGCGCCGTCCTCGGACACCCGCCGGGCGCGCCGACCGATCGGCCTAGCTCGCCAGCCGGCGCAGTGCGGCGGCCACCGCGTCCCTGAAGACCGTCGCCTGGGGCAGCTCGTCGCCGAACACCGACCGGATCGCGAAGAACCGGTCGACGACGCCGTCGAGCGGGCCGGCGGCGGCCTCCGCCAGCGCCGGGGCCAGCGGGTCGTCCAGCTCCACCGGGCGGCCGTCCACGACCAAGGTGCCGGCGGTGGCGGCGCGCACGTAGGCGATCCATGCGGCGACGCTCGTCGCGACCGCGGTGGGGACGGCGCCGGCGGCCAGCCGGTCGTGCGCGGTGTCGAGGAGCCGGTGGGGCAGCTTCTGGGAGCCGTCCATCGCCACCTGCACGGTGGTGTGGCCGGTGTTCGGGTTCGCAAACCGCGCCAGCACCTCGTCGCGGTAGGCGGCGAGGTCGAGCCCGCCGGGTGCCTCGAGGGTGGGCATGACGTCCCGGTCGACGAGCGTGCGCACGATCGCCTCGAGGTCCGGGTCGGCCACGGCCCGTGCGATCGTCGGATACCCGCGCAGCGCGCCGAGGTATGCCAGCGTCGAGTGCGGCCCGTTGAGCACGCGCAGCTTCGCCCGCTCGTAGGGGGCGACGTCGTCGGTCAGGGTGGCGCCGGCGAGGTGCCACGCGGGCCGCGGCCCGGCGAAGTCGTCGCGGATCACCCACTGCAGGAACGGCTCGCCGACGACGAGCCCGGCGTCCTCGAGCCCGAGCATCCCCGCCGCCGTGGCGCGGTTGGCGGCCGTGGTGGCGGGGACGATGCGGTCGACCATCGTGCCGGGGAACCGCACCTGATCCTCGACCCACGCCCGCAGCCGCCCGGCGCCCGCCGTCGCGTCGAGCCACGAGCCGACGAGTGCGGCGAGGCGCATGCCGTTGTCGGAGAGGTTGTCGCAGCAGACCACCGACAGGGGACCGGCGTCCGCCCGCGCCCGGGCCGCCAGGCCACGCAGCAGCAGCCCGATCGCGGTGACGGCGGGTGCGCCCTCGTCGTGCCCCGACCACGCCGCGGCCAGCGCGGCGACGTCCTGTGCGGTGCCCGGGTCGGCCAGGTCGGCCCTGCCGTCCGAGCCGAGGCGGTAGCCCTTCTCGGTCACGGTCAGGGTGACGACGTGGGTGGTCGGCGCGGCGATCGCCGCGATGACGCGCGCGGTGTCGCGGCCCGGGTAGGCGGCCGCCCGCAGGGTCCCGACGAGCTGGAGCGACGTCGCGTCGCGCCCGAGGGTCAGCACGCCGTAGAGCCCGTCCTGCGGCGCGAGGTCGTCGGCCACACGCGCCGAGCGCTGCGTGACGCCGAGCACGCCCCAGCGGGTGTCGCCGGTGGCGGCGATCGCGGCCTGCGTCACCACCTCCTGGTGCGCCCGGTGGAACGCGCCGAGGCCCAGGTGCACCTGTCCGACGGACAGCTCGCGCGGGTCGACAGCGGGCCCCTCGACGTCGGCGGGCAGGCCGACGGCGGGCCGCCGCGTCCAGGTGGCGAGGCTGAGTCGGGGCAGCGTCATCGATTCCTCCGTCGGGCGCCGGCGGCGCGGGGATCGAGCCGCCTGCCCGGGTGCAGACGATTCCACCACGTTGCAGCAACACCCGACAAGGCTCCTGTCCGGCATGGACACCACGCATACGCTGCCGCAGAATCCTGACTGCAAAGGTTTCCACTGGCCGCCCAACGATGGGCGGGGACGAGAGGAACGGCGGATGTCGGACGCCCGTGGGCGATGGCAGCTGCACCCGGATCGCGCGCTCCCCGCGGACCCCGGGGTCCGGTCGATCGCGCGGGAGATCCTGGCGGCGACGACAGGCCTCCCGCTGGTCTCGATGCACGGGCACGTCGATGTCTCGGTCTTCGAGCGCGACGAGTCCTTCGGCGACCCGGCGTCGCTGCTGGTGGTCCCGGACCACTACCTGGTGCGGATGCTCGTCTCGCAGGGCGTGCCGCACGGCGCGCTCGGCGTCCCGCGGCGCGACGGCGGCCCGGTCGAGACGGACCCGCGCGAGATCTGGCGCACGTTCGCGTCGCACTGGCACCTGTTCCGCGGCACGCCGACGCGATTCTGGCTGGAGCACGTCTTCGTCGAACTCTTCGGCCTGGCCTCCCCGCCGTCCGCCGCGACCGCCGACGAGTCGTACGACGAGATCGCCGCGCGGCTCGCGGAGCCGGGCTTCCGGCCGATGGCGCTGCTCGACCGCCTCGGCATCGAGATCATCGCCACCACCGACCCGGCGGACGCGTCGCTCGACGGTCACCGCGCGCTCGCGGCCCGCGCGCCGGGCCGGGTGGTGCCGACCTTCCGCCCGGACGCGGTGGTGCGGCTCGACCGGCCGGCGTGGCGCGACGACGTGGCGCGCCTGGCGGCGAGGGCCGGGACCGAGATCGGCACCTACGACGCCTTCGTCGACGCCCTGGAGCGGCGCCGCGCGGGGTTCGTCGCCGCGGGAGCCCGCGCCACCGACCACGGCCCGCGCTCGGCGCAGGCGGCGCCGCTCGACCTGGCGGACGCCCGCGCGCTGTTCGCGGCGGCGCTGGCCGGCGAGGTCACCGCGGCACAGGCGGACGCGTTCGAGGCGCACATGCTGTTCGAGATGGCCCGCATGTCCACGCAGGACGGGCTCGTCATGCAGCTGCACCCCGGGGTGCTGCGCGACTACGACCCGCGCGTGTTCGCCGAGCGGGGTCCGGACGTCGGCTACGACATCCCGCTCGTCACCGAGTTCACGCGGGGGCTGCACCCGCTGCTCACGGCCTTCGGCCATCACCCGCGGCTGAGGCTGTACCTGTTCACGGTCGACGAGGACACGTTCGGCCGCGAGCTCGCGCCGCTGGCCGGCGTGTACCCGGCGGTCCGGCTCGGCGCGCCGTGGTGGTTCCTCGACACGCCGGAGGGGATGCGACGCTGGCGCGAGACGGTTACGGACACGGCCGGCTTCTACAACACGACGGGGTTCGTGGACGACACCCGCGCGTTCCTCTCGATCCCCGCGCGGCACGACCTCTTCCGGCGGGTCGACGCCGGCTTCCTCGCCCGGCTCGTCGCCGAGCACCGCCTCGGCCTCGACGAGGCGATCGAGACCGCGGTCGACCTCGCCTACGAGATCCCCAAGGCCGCCTACCCACCCGTGCCCGCGCCCGACGAGGCGGCGCTCGTCGTGCCCGCGCCCGGCGTGGCCGCGCCCAACGAGGCCGCGCGATGACCGCCGCGCTCGCGGACGTCGCCCTGCTGCTGCGGCCCGACGACGACGTCGCGGTCGCCACGCGCGACCTGTCGGCCGGCAGCGCGCTGGACCATGCCGGGGGCGAGCTCGTCCTGACCCGCACCCTGCCGCGCGGCCACAAGGTCGCGGTCCGCGCGCCGGCGCCCGGGGACGCGGTGCACAAGTACGGGCAGGTGATCGGCCGGGCGACCGCGGCCATCGCGCCCGGCGACCACGTCCACGTCCACAACGTCGGGATGGACGCCCACACGGGCGTCGCGCACGAGTTCGGGACGGGCCGGGTCGCCCTGCCGGCGCCCCGCGAGCCGCGGACGTTCGAGGGGTACGCCCGGGGCGACGGGCGGGTGGCCACGCGCCAGTACGTCGGCATCGTCACGAGCGTCAACTGCTCGGCGTCCACCGCCCGGCTCATCGCCGACCAGTTCCGCGGCCCGGTGCTCGACGCCTACCCGCACGTCGACGGCGTCGTCGCGCTGACCCACGACTCCGGCTGCGGCCTGGTGCCGACGAGCGAGGGCGGGCAGGTGCTGCGGCGCACGCTGCGCGGCTACGCCACGCACCCGAACATGGCGGGCGTCCTGGTGCTGGGCCTCGGCTGCGAGATGGTGACCGTCGCCGGCCTGCTCACCGACCTCCTCGCGGCGCACGGCGGCACGAGCGTGCTCGCCGAGACGCCCGAGGTGTTCGGCGCGGAGCACCTGCCGACGCGGCGCGCGGTCTCGCGCGAGGTGGGGCGCAGGCTCCTCGACCGGATCGACTGGTGGCAGGAGTACGTCGCGGCCGGCGGCGGCACGCTGGACAACAACCCGTCGCCCGGCAACAAGGCGGGCGGCCTGACGACCATCCCCGAGAAGTCGCTCGGCGCGGTCGCCAAGGCCGGCACGGCCGAGCTGGCCGCGGTCTACGAGTACGCCGAGCCGATCACCACCCACGGGCTCGGCTTCATGGACACGCCCGGGTACGACCCGGTCTCGGTCACCGGCCTGGTCGCCGGCGGCGCGACGGTGGTGTGCCGGCAGACGGTCAGCGAGGAGCTCGACCTCGGCGCCGACGAGTTCATCCCGTGGCAGCTCGGGGCCGTGACGTGACCGAGCGCACCACGATCCACGACGTCGCCCGCGTCGCCGGCGTGTCGTCGTCCACGGTCTCGCGCGCGATGACGGGCGGCATCGTCAGCCCGTCGACGCGCCAGGCGGTTCTGGAGGCGGCCGGACGCCTCGGCTACCGGCCAAACCGCCAGGCGCAGGGGCTCGTCACCGGCCGCACCGGCACCCTCGGCCTCGTCGTGCCCGACCTGCGGAACCCGTTCTTCGCGGACGTCGCCAAGGGCGTGTCGGTGCGCGCCCGCGCGCTCGACGTCCAGGTGTTCATCGCCGACACCGACGAGGACCAGCACGCCGAGGTGGAGGCGATCCGGTCGCTCGCCGGCGGGGTCGACGGCCTGCTCGTCTGCTCGCCGCGGACCGCGGACGACGAGCTGCTCGACGTCATCGGCACGCAGGCGGCGGTCCTGCTCCACCGGCGGCTGCCGGGGGTGTCGAGCCTGTCGGCGGACGTCGTCGGCGGCACGCACCAGGCGCTCGCCCACCTGCGGGCGCTCGGCCACCGTGCGATCGCCCACGTGCGCGGGCCGGAGGCCTCCTGGGCCGCGGGGCAGCGGCTCGCCGGGCTCGGCGAACCCGGCGTCGAGGTGGTGCCGTTCGGGCCGGTCGCGCCGACGTTCGAGGGCGGTGTCGCCGCCGCCGACCTGGTGCTCGCGTCCGGCGCCACGGCCGTGGTGGCGTACAACGACCTCGTCGCGCTGGGGCTGCTGCACCGCCTGGCCGCCCGCGGGGTGCGCGTGCCGGACGACGTGTCGGTGGTGGGGTACGACGACCTCGCGGTCGCCTCGATGGTCTCGCCGCCGCTGACCACGGTGGCCGTGCCGAAGGAGCGTGCGGGCACCGCGGGCGTCGACCTGATGCTGCGCCGCCTGGCGGCCCGGCACGGCACGCCCGAGGAGGTCGTGTTGCCGACGGGCCTCGTGGTGCGCGGCTCGACGGGGGTGGCACCGACACGGTCCTGACGCGCCCGGGACCTTCCGGCTGGGGTGGCGTCCGGCCCCCGGGTGTCCGAAGGTAGAACCGATGGACCTGCACTGGCTCAAGCCCCTCCTCGGCCGCCCCGCGCCATTCGTCACGGTGCACCTCGACGCCACCCCGACGGACGTCGGCGGCGAGTCGGAAGCCGCCGAGCGCTGGAAGGCGCTCCGCCGCTCCCTCGGCACCGCGGGCTCCGCCGCGGTGCTCGACGAGATCGGGGACCTGCTGGCGGTGCCGGACGGCCGGCGGAGCCCGCACGGCCGGGTGGTCGTCGCCGACGCGGACGGTGTGGTGGTCGACCGGATGCTCTCCGTGCCGCCCGCCGGGGACACGGTGGTCGTCGGCCCCGTGCCGGCGCTGCTGCCGGTGATCCGCGCGGCGGAGGAGACGGTGCGGCTGCTCGTCGTCGCCGTGGACCGCACGGGCGCGGACCTGACCCGGGTGACCACGGGCGAGCGGGAGCCGACGAAGGCGACGACGACCGTGTCCGGCGGGCACGACGACGTGCACAAGACGCGCGAGGGCGGGCTCTCCCGGCGCACCCAGACGCGCGCCGAGGACTCCTGGCAGCGCAACGCGGAGGTGGTGGCGCGCGCCCTGGACCAGGCGCTGGCCGACGAGCCCGCCGACCTCGTCGTCCTCACCGGCGACCTGCGCACCGTGGTGCTGGTGCGGGACTCGGTGGGCCAGCCCGTCCGGGAACGCCTGGTCGACGTGCCCGGCGGGGCGCGCGGCGAGGGCGCGCACGCCGAGGCCTTCAAGGCGCGGCTGCGCGAGGCGGTGGAGGCGTTCCGCGCCACCCGGAGGGGCGCGGTCGTGGCCCGGCTCGCGGAGGCGCTCGGCCGGAACAACGGCGCGGTCAGCGGGATCACCGACGTGGTCGAGGTGCTGCGCCGCGGTCAGGTCGCCGAGCTGGTCTTCGCGGCCGACGTCGTCGACACGGTCCTCGGCACGCGCGAGCTGTGGGTCGGCGGCGAGCCGCTCCAGCTCGCGACGCGCGCGGCCGACCTCGACGCGATGGGGTCGATGGCACCACCGCGGCGCATGACCGCGCACGTCGCGATGGTGCGCGCGGCGCTCGGTCAGGACGCCGGCATCACGGTGGCAGAACCGGGGGAGGCCCAGGCGGCCGACGGGGTCGGCGCGCTGCTGCGCTGGTCGGACAGCGGGACGCCGCCGGGAGGCGGGCTGTTGTCCCAGTCGGCCGACCGGACGCGGCTGCGCTCGCTCGGCTGACTCCCTGGGCGCGCCGGGGCCGGCCCGCGGGGCCGCACCCGGCGGGCGTCAGTCGCCTGCGCCGCCAGCAGGCCGGGTGTCGACGTACAGGTTCTCGATCTCCGCGGCGAAGTCCTTGAGCACCTGGCCCCGCTTCACCTTGAGCGACGGCGTGAGGTAGCCGTTCTCGATGGTGAAGTCCGTGGTCAGCACGCGAACCTTGCGGATGGACTCGGCGCGCGACACCACCTCGCTCGCGCGGGCGGCCGCCCGGTCGAGCGCGGACAGCACGTGGGGGTCCTTCGCGGCGGTCTGCACGTCCATCGGCGGCAGCCCGTGCATCGACAGCCAGCCGGGGAGCATCTCCGCGTCGAGGGTGACCAGGGCGCCGATGAACGGCCGCTGGTCGCCGACGACGACCACCTGGCTGACGAGCGGGTGGCCACGGAGCCGGTCCTCGAGCAGCGCCGGCGCGACGTTCTTCCCGCCCGCGGTGACGATGAGCTCCTTCTTGCGGCCGGTGATCGTCAGGTACCCGTCGGCGTCGAGCGCGCCGAGGTCGCCCGTCTCGAACCAGCCGTCGACCAGCACCTTCGCGGTCTCGTCGGGCATCCCGCGGTACCCGCGGAACACGTGCGGGCCCTTGACCCAGATCGAGCCGGACTCGTCGACGCGCAGCGCCGTGCCCGCGAACGCCGGGCCGACCGTGCCGATCTTCACCTTCTCGGGCCGGTTGACCGCCGTCGGCGCGGTGGTCTCCGTCAGGCCGTAGCCCTCGAGGATTCGCACGCCGATGCCGCGGTAGAAGTGCCCCAGCCGCTCGCCGAGCGGCGCGCCACCGGAGATCGCGAACTCGGCGCGCCCGCCGAGCGCCTTGCGCAGCTTGGAGTGCACCAGCACCCCTGCGACGGCGTGCTGCGCCTTGAGCACCGGGCTGGGCCCAGCCGGGGTGTCCAGTGCGCGCGAGTAGGTGATCGCGACCTTGGCCGCCCAGCGGAACAGCCCGAGCTTGACGCCCGCGCCGGCCTTCTGCTCGGCCGAGTTGTAGACCTTCTCGAACACGCGCGGCACCGCGAGCACGAAGGTCGGCTTGAACGTGGCGAGGTCGGCGATGAGGTTGCGCGTGTCCGGCGTGTGGCCCAGGACCGCGCCCGTGGTCACGCAGAGCACCTCGATGAACCGGGCGAACACGTGCGCGAGCGGCATGAACAGCAGCGTCCGGGAGTAGGGCATCGCGCAGACCTCGCGCAGGCTCGCCTGGCCCTCGCGGGTCAGCGAGACGAAGTTGCCGTGCGTCAGCTCGGCGCCCTTGGGGCGGCCGGTGGTGCCCGACGTGTAGATGATCGTCGCGAGTGACGAGCCGTCCGCGACGCGGGAGCGGCGCTCGATCTCCTCGTCGCGGACGCCGGCGGCGGCGCCGCGCTCGACGAGAGCGCCGACCGCGCCCTCGTCGATCACCAGCACGTCGGCCAGCTCGGGCAGCTCGCCGCGCACCTGGCCGACGACGGCGGCGTGGGCGGCGGTCTCCACGACCGCGAGTGTGATCCCGGCGTCACCGGCGATCCACTTCACCTGCTCGGCGGACGAGGTCTCGTAGATCGGGACACCGACCGCTCCGGCCTGCCAGCACGCGAAGTCGACGAGCGTCCACTCGTAGCGGGTGCGGCTCATGATGCCGACCCGGTCGCCGATCCCGACGCCCGAGGCGACCAGCCCCTTGGCGACGGCGTTCGCCTCGGCGACGAATGCCGCCACGGTCATCGGCACCCAGGTGCCGCCCAGGCCGGTCGACCGTTCGAGGAACACACTGCTGGGGCTGGTGCGCAGACGCTCGGCGAGCATCCCGGGGATGGACAGCGACTCGTCGTAGACACCGAGAGAGGGGGAGGCGAACTCGACCATGAGGGCTCCTCGTAGGTTGTGGTCGAAACCCTAGCGGGAGGGTCTCACGCCCGAGGCTCGGCCTCGCCGAGTTCGGCGTGACGCGTCACGGGCGCCTCGACCTCGTCGTCGACGAGCTCAAGCGGGCCGGTGACGCGACCGGCGGCGCGCAGGTCCGCCAGCGCGGCCTCGACGCCGGGCCGCAGCGCGGCCGGCAGGGCGAGCGTCACCGCGACGAGCGGCGTGCGCATCGACACCTTGGCCTCGGACTTCACCTTGCGCAGCGCGGCGAGCGCGGCACCGGCGGCCCCGACGACCGAGGGGTCCGCGCCCGCGGCGGCGGCGCGCAGCGGCTCGCTCGTCGGCCACGGGGCGCGGTGCACGGAACCCGGCCGCCACCACGACCAGACCTCCTCGGTGGCGAACGGCAGCACCGGCGCGAACAGCCGGAGCATGACGTCGAGCGCGAGGGCGAGGGCGGTGCGGGCCGACTGCCCGGCGGCGCGCGCGGACGTGCTGCCGTCGGAGGCGTAGGCGCGGTCCTTGACCAGCTCCAGGTAGTCGTCGCAGAACGTCCAGAAGAACGACTCGGTGACCTCGAGGGCCCGCGTGTGGTCGTAGGCGTCAAGCGCGGCGGTCGCCTGGTCGACGACGTCCGCGAGGCCGGCGAGCATCGCGCGGTCGAGCGGGTCGGTCACCAAGGACGGGTCGAGCGACGCCTCGCCGAACGAGAGCGCGAACTTGCTCGCGTTGAGCACCTTGATCGCCAGCCGCCGGCCGATCTTCATCTGGCCGACCTCGAACGCGGCGTCGGTGCCGAGCTTCGCGGAGGCCGCCCAGTAGCGGACGGCGTCGGAGCCGTGCTCGACGAGCAGGTCCATGGGCGTGACCACGTTGCCCTTGGACTTGCTCATCTTCTTGCGGTCGGGGTCGAGGATCCAGCCGCTGATCGCCGCGTGCGCCCAGGGCAGGGTGCCGTGCTCGAAATGGGCGCGGACCACCGTGGCGAACAGCCACGTGCGGATGATGTCCTGCCCCTGCGGGCGCAGGTCCATGGGGAACACCCGGGCGAACAGGTCCGGGTCCGCGCGCCAGCCGCCGACGATCTGCGGGCTCAGCGAGCTGGTCGCCCACGTGTCCATCACGTCGGGGTCGCCGACGAAGCCGCCGGGCACACCGCGCTGGTCGGGGGTGTAGCCGGCCGGGGTCTCGCTCGACGGGTCGATCGGCAGCGCGGCCTCGTCGGGCAGCAGCGGGTGGTCGTGGTCGACCTCGCCGTGCTCGTCGAGCGGGTACCAGACCGGGAACGGGACGCCGAAGAACCGCTGGCGGCTGATGAGCCAGTCGCCGTTGAGGCCGCCCACCCAGTTCTCGTAGCGCACCTGCATGAACGCGGGGTTGAAGTCCAGCTCCGCGCCGCGCGCCAGGAGGGCGGCGCGGACGTCCTCGTCGCGCCCGCCGTTGCGGATGTACCACTGGCGGCTGGTGACGATCTCGAGTGGCTTGTCGCCCTTCTCGTAGAAGTTCGCCTTGCGCTGCGTGGCCACCGGCTCGCCGTCGAGGTCGCCCGAGCTGCGCAGCGCGTCCACCACGGCCTCGCGCGCGGAGAAGGTGGTCTTGCCGGCCATCGCCTCGTAGGTGGCACGGCCGGCGGCCTCGGTGATCCAGTCCGGCGTGTCCCGCAGCAGGCGGCCGTCGCGCCCGACGACCGACCGGGTGGGCAGCTGCAGCTCGCGCCACCACTGCACGTCGGTCAGGTCGCCGAACGTGCAGCACATCGCGATGCCGGCGCCCTTGTCGGGCTCGGCGGCCGGGTGGGGGAGCACCGGGAGCTCGACGCCGAACAGCGGGCTGGTCACCGTGGTGCCGAACAGCGGCTGGTAGCGCTCGTCGTCGGGGTGCGCGATGAGCGCGACGCACGCCGGGAGCAGCTCCGGACGGGTGGTCTCGATGAAGACCGGCGTGCCGTCCGGGCGATGGAACGCGACCCGGTGGAAGAACCCGGGGTAGTCGCGCGCCTCGAGCTCGGCCTGGGCGACCGCGGTCTGGAAGGTGACGTCCCACAGCCCGGGGGCCTCGGCCTGGTACGCCTCGCCGCGGGCGAGGTTGCGCAGGAACGCGGCCTGCGCCACGGCGCGCGCGTTGTCGCCGATGGTCTGGTAGGTCATCGACCAGTCGACGGAGAGGCCGAGGCGGCGCCACAGTGCCTCGAACTGGACCTCGTCCTCGGCCGACAGGCGCTCGCAGAGCTCGATGAAGGTGCGGCGGGACACGGGGACCTGGTCGGCCGGCTTGACCGCCTTACCATCGGTGCCCTGGTGCGGCGGCACGAAGCCCGGCTCGTACGGCAGCGACGGGTCGCAGCGCACGCCGTAGTAGTTCTGCACGCGGCGCTCGGTGGGCAGGCCGTTGTCGTCCCAGCCCATCGGGTAGAACACCTCGGCGCCGCGCATGCGGCGGTAGCGCGCGACGACGTCCGTGTGCGTGTAGCTGAACACGTGGCCCACGTGCAGCGAGCCGGAGACCGTGGGGGGCGGCGTGTCGATCGAGTAGATCTGCTCGCGGGACTTGGAGCGGTCGAACCGGTAGGTGCCCAGCTCCTCCCACCGGGCGGTCCACCGCTCCTCGACCCCGTCCAGCGACACCTTCTCCGGTACCGCGCGGGCGACGAGGGTCGCCGGGGCGGTGGTCACGGGAGGGGTCAGCTCAGGCATGGCGCCCATCTTCCCAGAACGCGGACCGGGCCCCGAACGCGCCGACGGCCGGTTTCCTGAGGTTCGCGGCGCGATCCACGCCCCGAACTCCAGGAAACTCCGGGGCGCGGCGGGTCAGGTGGCGGCGCGGCGGGCGCGGTAGGCGGCGACGTGCGCGCGGTTGGCGCAGTTGTTGACGTCACAGAACCGCCGGGAGCGGTTGCGCGACAGGTCGACGAGCACCGCTTGGCAGTCGTCGGCGGCGCACACCGCGACGCGCGCGTACTCGTCGGACCGGATGACGTCGACGAACGCCATCGCCGCCTCGACCAGGATGCGCGTCGCCAGCGGCTCGCCCAGGTCCGTCGCGTGCAGGTGCCAGTCCCACTGGTCGTGCCGCGTCAGGTAGGGGAGGGCGCGCGCCTCGCGCAGCATGGCGTTGACGCGCTCCGCGGCCTCGTCCCGGTCCACCGACCACAGGCCGTGCAGCCGGCCGCGCACCGCGCGCACCTGCGCCACCTCGGCGTCGTCGCGGTCGCGGCGGCCGGCGTACCCGAACTCCGCGAAGAACCGGTCGAGGTCCGCGACGGTGGTCAGCGCGTCGACGCCGTCGCGGCGCAGGCCGGTGTTGACGAGCGTGGTCGCCGACAGCAGCGCCACCTCGGTGTCAGGGGCAAAGGTCACATTGACTCCTGTCGTCGCCGCCCGTAGTGTCAGGCGCGTTCGGACGGTTGACGCCTGACGGGGATCCTACGCGGGGCCGACCCGCCGGCTTTCGGGGCGGACGGGTGAGGAGTCCTCGACGTGCGTGGGGTGACGGGCGGCCGGCAGGCCGGGCTGGTGGCCGGTCTCGTGGCGGCGCTGGCGTTCGCGACGAGCGGCCCGGTGATCAAGCCGCTCTTCGAGGCCGGCTGGACCCCGGGCGGGGCGATGCTCTTCCGGCTGGGGATCGGCGCCGTGCAGCGCGGCCGGTACGGGCTGCTGCGGGCCGAGTGGCGCGTGCTGCTGACGTTCGGCGTCGTCGCCGTGGGCGGCTGCGCCACCCTCTACTACCTCGCCGTCGACCGGCTGCCCGTCGCCGTGGCGCTGCTCCTGGAGTTCACGGCGCCGCTGCTGCTCATCGGCTACTCCTGGCTGCGCACGCGCCAGGCGCCGGCGCCCTCGGTCCTGGCGGGCGCCGCGCTGGCGATGGGCGGGCTGGTGCTGGTGCTCGACGTCGCCGGCTCCCTGCGGCTCGACCCCGCCGGTATGGCGTTCGCGCTGAGCGCGGCGGTCGCCAACGCCGTCTACTGGGTGCTCGCGGCGCGCCCCACCGCCCTGCCCCCGGTCACGCTGGCCGGCGCCGGCCTGCTGGTCGGCTGGCTGACCGTCGCCGTGCTCGTGCTCGTCGGGCTCCTGCCCGTCGCCGCCCCGCCGGTGCACGTCGACATGCTCGGCGCGCACCTGCCGTGGTTCGTCCCCGTGCTCGTCGTCGGCTCCGTCCCCACGGCGCTCGCGTACGGGATCAGCACGGTGTCGGTGCGGCTGCTGGGGGAGCGGGTGGCGTCCTTCGTCGGGCTCGCGGAGGTGCTGTTCTCGGTGGTGCTCGCCTGGCTGCTGCTCGGCGAGACGCCGCTGCCGGTTCAGATCCTCGGCGCGGTGGGCGTGGTCGCCGGGGTGGCGCTGGTGCGGCGCGGTGCGGGGAGCAGCGCGCCGTCCGACGAGGACGCGTCGCCCGACGAAGCCGCGCCGTCCGACGAAGCCGCGCCGTCCGACGAGCTCGACGAGCCGGCCCTCGCCGCGCTGCTGCCCTCGCCGCGGTTCGACGGCTCCGCCGTCTGCGCCGACGAGGCCGCCGGCGACTCGGTGCGCCCCAGGGCCTGACGCGCCCGTGCGGGGACGCGCTCGAGGACGTCGCGCGGCCGCAGCCCCTCGCCGTGCGCGAGCGTGGCGGCGACGAGGATCGCGCCGAGCAACGGGCCCGCGGCGGCCACCGCCATCGCGACGTGCGCGCCGGCGTGCTCCGACACCCAGCCGATGATCAGCCCGGAGGCGCCCTGGCAGCCGAGCGAGACGAGCATGTAGAGCGCCATGACGCGGCCGCGCATCTCGTCGGCCACCGTCATCTGCACCAGCGTGTTGCCACCGGTGATGTACAGGAGCGTCATGGTGCCCATCACCACCAGCACCACGAGGAAGGGCACCTCGGCGGACAGCGTCGCCGCGACGAGCTGGGTGGCGCCGATGGCCGCTGCGAGCAGCGCGAGCTGGCGCAGCCGCAGCCGCCCGGCGCGGCGGGTGGCGACGAGGGCGCCCGTGAGGGCCCCGACCGCGAGCGTCGAGTTGAGCAGGGCGTACCCGCCGGCACCGTTGCGGAACACCTGGTCGGTGTACGCGGTGAGGACCGTCGCCATGTTGACGCCGGTGATCGCGACGAAGCCGATGAGGATCACCGGCCACAGCACCGTCGGCGTGCGGCGGACGTACGCCAGGCCCTCGCGCAGCTGCCCCTTCGCGCGCGGCACCGACGGCGTGGGCGTCAGCTCGTCGACCCGCATCACGCTCAGCAAGACCACCGCCACCAGGCACGCCACGGCGTTGACCACGAAGGCCCAGCCCTCGCCGACCGCGTGGATCAGCACGCCGGCGACCGCGGGACCGACGAGCGCGCCGCCCTGGAACACCGCGGAGTTCAGGCTGATCGCTTGCCCGAGGTTCGTCGGGCCCGCGACCTCGTTGACGAATGCCTGGCGCGCGGGGGCGTCGAACGCCGTGGCGAGGCCGGTGAGCAGCGCGGCGCCGAGGATGTGCCACGCCTGCGCGCGGCCGGAGAGGGCCGCGATGCCCACCAGGAGCGTCGAGACCCCGAACACCGCCTGCGTGATCATCAGGATGTTGCGCCGGGGCAACCGGTCCGCGACCACGCCGCCCAGGAGGCTGAGCGCCACCATGGGCGCGAACTGGAACGCCACCGTCAGCCCGACCATCGCGGTGGACCCGGTGAGCGTGAGCATCAGCCAGTCCTGGGCGACGCGCGCCGCCCAGCTGGCCGTGTTGGTGAGGATCTGCCCGCCGACGTAGAGCCGGTAGTTGCGTACCTGGAGCGGCCCGAACGAGTCGAGCAGGCGGCGGGGAGTGGTCCGGGTCAGGGGTGCGACACCGGCGAGGGGCACGATCGAGGTCCTTGCGTACGTCAGGGGTGAGTCGAGACGGCGCCGGAGCGCCGCGGGGCGGGCACGCCGTCGCACGGCGCCGGCGCGTCGTACGTCGGGTCCGCGGGAGAGTCCGCGCCACCGGGGGCGCGGTCCGGCTCGACGGCCCGCCACACGGTCCGCCGGGGGAGTTGCGCGACGACGTCGCGCGGATGCATGCCCTGGCCGTGGGCGATCGCCCACGCGACGGCCAGGGCACCGAGCAGCGGCCCGGAGGCCGAGACGGCCATCGCCACGTGCGCGCCGCCGTGCTCCGAGACCCAGCCGATGATCACGCCCGAGGCGGCCTGCCCCCCGAGCAGCACCAGCAGGTAGAGGGCCATGACACGGCCCCGCAGGTCGTCGGGGACCACCTGCTGCACCAGCGAATTGCTGCCGGTGAGGTAGACGAGGCTGACGGTGCCGAGCACGACGAGCACGACGAGGAAGAGCGCCTGCGACGACGTCGCGGCCAGGACCAGCAGCAGCACGCCGATCACGGCGGCGAAGGTGGCCAGGTGCCGCAGCCGCGTCCGGGCGCTGCGCGCCGAGATGAGGGAGCCGACGACGCCGCCGACCGCGAGCATCGACGTCAGCAGCGCGTAGCCGCCGGCCCCGTTCTTGAACACGTCGTCCGTGTAGGCGGCGAGCACCGTGTTCATGTTGATGCCGGTCAGCGCGACGGCGCCGACGAGGACGGTGGGCCAGAGGATCGCCGGCTCGCGGCGGGAGTGGGCGAGGCCCTCGCGCAGCTGGCCCTTGGCCCGGACGACCGCCTCGGTGGGCGACAGCTCCGACGTGCGCATGGCCACGACGAGCGCCATCGCGGTGAAGCACGCGGCGGCGTTGAGGACGAAGGCCCAGCCTTCGCCGACCGCGCTGATCAGCACGCCTGCGACCGCCGGCCCGACGAGCGCGCCGAGCTGGAACACCGCGGAGTTGATGCTGATTGCCTGCCGCATGTGCTCGGGGCCGGCGATCTCGTAGACGAACGCCTGCCGCGCCGGGTTGTCGTAGGCGATCGTCACACCGGTGAGCGCCGCGGCGAGGAGCACGTGCCACGGCTGCACGTAGCCCGTGAGGGCGAGCAGGCCGACCGCCAGCGTGGACAGGCCGAAGCACAGCTGCGTCACCACGAGGATGGTGCGGCGGGAGTAGCGGTCGGCCACGACGCCGCCGTGCAGCCCGAACGCGACGCTCGGCGCGAACTGGAACGCGACGGTCAGCCCGACGAGCGCGGTCGAGCCGGTCAGCTGGAGGATCAGCCAGTTCTGCGCCACGCGGGCCGCCCAGCCGGCGGTGTTCATCAGCACCTGGGACAGCACGTAGAGCCGGTAGTTGCGGACCTCGAGCGGGCCGAACGCGTCGCGCAGCGAGGTGGCGCGGGCGATGCGGGCGGGTCGGGTGGGGGCGGTGCTGGCCGTGGTCACGGGCATGGGTCCTGGAGGGCTACGGGCGTGGGAGAACTATGACGAGAGATGGCTCGGAACGATTCGACTCGTCCACGGTAAGTCCCATCGGCGCCATTGCCGTCGCTCATAAGTCCTCTTAATGTGATCACGTTTCGTGATGACGCTCGGACGATCGCGCAGGTCCGAGGCCTGTGCGATCGAACAACATGCGAAGGCGTGAACCGTGTACGACCCAGATCAGCTCCGCTCTTTCCTCGCCGTTGCCGAAGTCTTGAACTTCACGCGCGCCGCGTCCCGGCTGGGTCTCGCGCAGCCCACGGTCAGCCAGCACGTGCGGAAGCTGGAGGAGGCGGTCGGCCGGCGGCTCCTCGAGCGCGACACGCGCGGCGTGCAGCTGACGGACGACGGCCAGGCGATGGCCGGCTTCGCCCGGACGATCCTCGCGGCGCAGGACCGCGCGACGAGCTACTTCACCGGATCGGCGATGCGCGGGCGGCTGCGGTTCGGCGCGGCCGACGACCTGGCGCTCGCCCAGCTGCCGCGCGTGCTGCGCGACTTTCGGCAGGGCCACCCGCGCATCACGCTGGAGCTGATGCTGTCGCAGAGCGCGGTGCTGCACCGCCGGCTGCGCGCCGGGCAGCTCGACCTCGTCTTCATCAAGCAGGCCGTCGGGGAGACCGAGGGGCAGCTGGTGCGGCGCGACCGGTTCGCCTGGGTGGGCCTGTCCGGGACGGTGCTCGAGCCCGGGACCCCGGTGCCACTCATCACCTACCAGGGCTCGTCGCTCACGCGGAAGACCGCCGAGCGGGCGCTCTCGGACGCCGGGCGCACCTGGCGGATCACGGCCAAGACCACGGAGGTCAACGGCGTGCTCGCCGCGGTGCGCGCCGGACTGGGCGTCACCGTGTTCGCGCGCTCGCTCCTCCCGCCCGACCTGGTGCAGCTGCCGGCCGCCCTGGGCCTGCCCGACCTCGGCGCGGTCGACATCACGCTCGTCGCCAACCCGACGTCGCCGCGCGAGCCGGTCGAGGCGCTGACGGCCGCGATCCTCGACCAGGAGCCGCGTTAGTCTCACGGCGACGAGAGGGGCGAGGCGTGAGCGGACTGACGGTCGGGTACTCGGCGGCACTGGAGCAGTTCCACCCGACCGAGGCGGTGGAGCTCGCGGCATACGCGGAGCAGCACGGGTTCAGCGGCGTCATGGCGGCGGACCACTTCCAGCCGTGGGTGCCGGCGCAGGGGCAGTCGGCCTTCGTGTGGAACTACCTGACGGCGGTCGCCGAGCGGACCACCGGCGACTTCGGCCCCGGCGTCACGGCCCCGACCTTCCGGTTCCACCCGGCGATCGTCGCGCAGGCGTCGGCGACGGCCGCCGCGATGTACCCGGGCCGGCACTGGCTGGGCCTCGGCTCGGGCGAGGCGCTCAACGAGCACATCACCGGCGCGTACTGGCCGGAGGCGCCGGAGCGCATCAACCGGATGTTCGAGGCGATCGAGATCATCTCCAAGCTGTTCAGCGCGTCGCTGGCCGGCAAGGACGCCAAGTTCGCCGGGCAGTTCTACAAGCTGGAGTCCACGCGGCTGTGGACGATGCCCGCCAAGGCGCCGGAGATCCTCGTCGCCACCGCCGGCCCGGTCACCGCCAAGCGCGCCGGCCGCACGGTCGACGGGCTCATCACGGTCGGGGCGCCGCTGGAGAAGATCTCCGGCCTGTTCGCCAAGTTCGCCGAGGGCGCGCGCGAGGCGGGCAAGGACCCCGACACGATGCCGAAACTGCTCCAGCTCCACCTGTCGTGGGCGGCGACCGACGAGGAGGCGCTGGCCAACGCGATGCGCGAGTGGCCCAATGGCGGCATGAAGTTCGGCAAGGGCGACATCCGCTCGCCGTTCGACTTCGAGGCGATGGCCAAGCTGGTCCGCCCGGAGGACTTCGCCGGGCGCATGGTGGTCTCGGCCGACCCGGACGTGCACCGGGCGGAGATCCAGAAGTACGTCGACCTGGGCTTCGACCGGATCTACCTGCACAACGTCGGCCGCAACCAGCGTGAGTGGATCGAGGTGTTCGGGCGCGACGTGCTGCCCGCTCTGACGCGATGAGGCGACCGTGACCGAGCTGCGCGCCTGGGCCCCGGGCGGCATCCCCGAGGTGCGGGCCGGCGACGACCTCGTCGCGCTCCTGGCCGAGGCGCTGGCCGCGGACGCCGCGGCCGATCCGTCGCACGCGCTCGCGGACGGCGACGTCGTCGTGGTGACCAGCAAGGTGGTCTCCAAGGCCGAGGGGCGCCAGGTGGCGGCCGACGACCGCGAGCAGGCGATCACCGACGAGACGGTGCGCGTGGTCGCCACGCGCGAGCACCCCGGCGGCGTGACGCGGATCGTCGAGAACCGGCTGGGGCTGGTGATGGCGGCCGCCGGAGTCGACGCCTCGAACACGCCCGGCGGGACGGTGCTGCTGCTGCCGGAGGACCCGGACGCGACGGCGCGCGCGCTGCGCGCGGGCCTGGGGGCGCGCTTCGGCGTGCGCGTGGCGGTGCTGGTCTCCGACACCGCGGGGCGGCCGTGGCGCGAGGGGGTCACCGACATGGCGATCGGCGCCGCGGGGCTCGTCGTGCTCGACGACCTGCGCGGGCAGGCGGACGCGTTCGGCCGGCCGCTCACCATGACCGTCGCGGCGGTGGCCGACGAGCTGGCGGCCGCCGCGGAGCTGGTCAAGGGCAAGGTCGGCGGGCACCCGGTCGCCGTGGTGCGGGGCGCCGGCCGTTGGGTGACCGACGAGGACGGGCCGGGGGCTCGGGCGCTGGTGCGCGCGGCCGACCAGGACATGTTCCGGCTCGGGTCCGCCGAGGCGTACCGCGCCGGGTACGCGGACGGCGCGGCGGCGCGAGGTCCGCGGTAGCGGTTCCGGCGGGCCGGGGTGCCACACCATCGTTACCGTGGCGGCCGGAGGTGGTCGCATGGCTCGCCAGGAGCCGGTTCGTGGCACACGGCGGGCGCGCCGGGGGATGTGGGTCGCCGTGGTGGTCGCGGCCATCGCCGTGGCCGCGCTCGCGGTGACCTGGGCGGCGCTGCGCAGCCCCGCGACGCTCCCGCCCGGGCCCACACCGACCGGGGCCGTGACGTCGTCCCCGACGCAGCCGGAGCCCACGAGCACGACGACGAGCCCGGCCGAGCCGACGCCGACCGCCACCACCCCGGCGGACCCGCTGGCCGGTTGGACGCTCGAGGAGAAGGTTGGCCAGCTGTTCGTCGTCGGGCTCGACCTGACCGAGCCCCAGCAGGTGAGCCGGGACCTGGTGAGCCAGCGGCACGTGGGGAACGTGTTCCTCCACGGTCGCTCGTCGGCCGGGTCGACCGCCGTGCGCGCCGTGGTCGACGACTTCACGGCGCTGGCCACGGATGCGACCACGCACGGCACCCCGATGCTGGTCGCCGTCGACCAGGAGGGCGGCCGGGTGCAGACGCTCACCGGCCCGGGCTTCTCGACGATCCCCGCCGCGACGGCGCAGGCCGGCGTCGCGCCCGACGAGCTGCGGACCCAGGCGCAGGCCTGGGGCGAGGAGCTGGCGGCGGCCGGCGTCACCCTCAACCTGGCCCCCGTCATGGACCTCGTGTCCTCGTCGGACGCCGTCGGCAACCCGCCGATCGGCGCGCTGGACCGGAACTACGGGTTCGACGAGCAGACCGTGACGTCGCACGCGGGCGCGTTCCTCGACGGGATGCGGACGGCCGGCGTCGGAGTGTCGGTCAAGCACTTCCCCGGTCTGGGGCGCGTCACGGCGAACACGGACACCACCGCCGGCGTGACCGACACGGTGACGGCGCCGGACGACGCGTCCGTGGACGTGTTCCGCTCCGGGATCGCCGCCGGGGCGGACACCGTGCTGATGTCCACGGCGGTCTACTCGCTCATCGACCCGTCCGCGCCCGCCGCCTTCTCCCCGGTGGTCGTCGGCGGCCTGCTGCGCGGGACCCTCGGGTTCGACGGCGTGGTGATCACGGACGACCTGTCCGGCGCCGAGCAGGTGGCCGCGTGGTCGCCGGGGGACAGGGCGATCGACGCGATCGCCGCGGGATGCGACCTGGTGCTGTTCTCCAAGGAGCCGGACGCGGCCCCGGCGGCGGTCGAGGCGGTGGTCGCGCGGGCCTCGTCGGACCCCGACTTCGCCGCCCGGGTGGACGAGTCCGCGCGTCGGGTGCTGGCGCTCAAGGCTTCGCTCGGGTTGTGAGGTTCGTCCGGATAGGGCGGAATGGCTCTCACACGGAACACCCACGTTCCTCACAGAGTGGGAGACAAGCATGTCGACAGCCCATCGGCGCGCCGCGCTGCGCGCAGTGGCGACGGCCCCCGTGCTCGCTCTCGCCGTCACCGGCCTGGTGACGGCGGAGGCGGCGACCGGCGCCCCGCCCCGGCCCGCCATCGCGGACTCGGAGTACTACGTCAACTACTCCGAGCCGGCGGTCCAACCCGACCTCGGCACGGACGTCGAGGTCCGCGCGGACGGCAGGAGAGTGGTGCACCTGCCCACCGGCGGAGTGGTCGACGCGTCGGTCCTCGCGAAGTCCGCCGAGTTCGAGAGGAAGTTCTCGTCGGGCAACCCGGCCGCGGCGAAGAAGCTGGCCGAGCTGGAGGCGCAGTCCCTCGCGACCGGCACGAGCCCGAAGAAGATCAAGGCCGACCAGTACGCGAAGCGCTACAAGTCGTCGAAGACGACGCAGGAGGCCAAGCTCCTGACGATCCTCGTCGAGTTCGACGGCACCGAGGACTTCTCCGACCAGATGGTGCCGACGTTCTGGGGCTCGCAGGAGTGCATGGCGGGCTCGGTGCAGACGGGACCGCTGCACGGCGGGCTGCCCGACCCGGGGACGCTGCCGGACCTCGACAACAACTCGATGTGGGTGCCGGACTTCTCCTCCGACTACTTCAACAGGCTGCTCTACACGAGCGAGGGCATCACCGAGCGCGTCCGCACCGACCTGACCGGGCCCGACGGCCAGCCCGGGTTCGACATCTCCGGCTACACGATGAAGAACATGTACGAGGAGATGTCCCACGGCGCGTACACCGTGACCGGCGCGGCGACGCCGTGGGTGACGGTGCCGCACTCCGAGGCCTACTACGGCGCCCAGCGGTGCTTCTTCGACACGGGCGACTCCGACGAGGACGGCGTGGTGGACGAGTGGGTCGCCGGCCCGTACCAGGACATGCAGGGATCTCCGGAGAACCCGCTTGGTCCCGGGCAGCTGCCCATCGACGCGGTCGCCGCGCTCATGGAGCAGGACCCCGAGTTCCCCATCCAGGACTACGACGTCGAGGACCAGTACGACCGTGACGGCGACGGCGACGTCTTCGAGCCGGACGGCGTGATCGACCACGTGGTGCTGATCCACGCCGGCGCGGACAAGTCGGGCGGCGGCGGCGAGCAGGGCACGTACGCCATCTGGGCGCACTCGTCGGCCGTCCCCGGCGGCGCGGAGATCCCGGGTCACCCGGGCCTGTTCCTGTCGAACTACATCGTGCAGCCGGAGGACGCGGGTGTCGGCGTGTTCGCCCACGAGTACGGCCACGACCTGGGCCTGCCCGACCTGTACGACACGACCGGCCAGGGCGACTCCGACATCGACTTCTGGGACCTGATGAACTCCGGCTCGCACTCGGGCCCGATCTTCCAGTCGATGCCGACGCACATGGGCCTGTGGGACAAGTGGGTGCTCGGCTGGGTGGACCCGGTGGTCGTCGGCCCCGGCGACAAGCCGCTGTCGGTGAAGGTCGGGCAGTCCTCGCGGCCGCTCAAGGGCACCGCGGACGGCGTGAAGATCGACCTGCCGGACAAGCAGGTGACGCTCACCGTGCCGCACTCGGGCTCGCTCGCGTGGTACTCGGGAGCGGACCAGGACTGGGCGGACATCGCGATCAGCCGCACGGTCGAGAACGTCCCCGACGGCGGGAAGTTCTGGATGTGGAACGACTACGCGATCGAGGAGGAGTGGGACTTCGGGTTCGTCGAGGTCTCGACGGACGGCGGCCAGACGTGGGTGCCGCAGGTCGTCTACAACGAGGACGGCTCGGTGGCCACCACCACGGTGGACCCGCACGGGAACATGACGACGTGGGGCAAGACGAACGGCCTCACGGGCATCTCGGGCGACTGGGTGCACCAGTACGTCGACCTGTCGGGGTTCGCGGGGCAGACCGTCTCCGTCCGGCTCGTCCTCGACACCGACGCCGCGTTCCAGGAGCGGGGCTGGTTCGCCGACGACTTCTCGCTCGTCGCCGGCGACGGCACCGTCGTGTGGTCCGACGACGTCGAGGGCGGCGCCAACGGCTGGACCGCGACGGTCGGCAGCTGGGACGGCGGCACCGGCCCGGGCTGGCGCATCGACCCGGGCTCGTCGGTCAAGGCGCAGTACTACATGGTGGAGTGGCGCAACCTCGACGGGTTCGACGAGGGCCTCAAGTACGCCTACGACACCACGTACCAGACCGACGAGGGCGCGTGGAACGTCGAGAAGGTCGCGTACAACGCACCCGGCATGCTCGTCTGGTACCGCGACACGACCTACGGGAACGCGAACAACATCACGGCCAACGTGTCGGCCCTCCCGAGCTACGGCTCGAAGGGCGGGCTGCTGATCGTCGACTCGCACTCCGACCCGCTCCGGCGGTCGGGTGAGGCCGCGGCGGCGCCGTTCGACACGACGGTCCTGAAGAACCTCGCGTCCCGGCCGCAGTCGTCGAACAACGCGTTCGGCCTGGCGCCGACGTACCCGTTCGTCGAATGCCTGACGCCGGACGGGGTTGCCAGCACGCCCGTCGCCTGCACGAGCTTCCCGGCCCAGGCGCCGGTCAGCACGTTCAGCGACGACCAGGGCTGGTACCCGGGGCTGGAGCTGCGCGGCACGTCGCTCTACTTCCGCGACATCGACGCCTCGGTGGCGGTGCCGTCGGCGGGCAACGCGCCGTACTCGACGCGGATCGTCGACCCGGACGGGAACCTCATCCCCGACCTGTTCGGCCTCGACCTGGGCGGCGGCCAATTCCTCGGCACCGGCAACCCCGCGGACGACGGCGTGGGCTTCGGCACGCAGGTGACGCTGGCCAAGACCCTCGACGGCAACCGCACGGCGCAGATCAGCATCGTGCCGCCGCTGTCGGGGGCCGGCGTGGCGCCGGGGCAGGCGAAGAAGTGAGCTGACCTGCCGCTTCGCACGACGAGGCGCCGGTTCCCCTCGGGGGCCGGCGCCTCGTCGCGCGGTGGGGGCCGTGTGCGGTCGTCGGGCCGCGGATGCGGGCTCGTCGGGGTGGAGGCGTGCGGTCGTCGGGCTGGGGCGGATGCGGTGTGCTCGTCGTGCGGGATTGCCGGTACTCCGCGTTAGCCCTTCGCGGCGCGGGCGGCGGCCTTGGCGGCCTGCTTGGACGCACGAACCTTGGCGAGCGACTCCGCGTCGGTGATGTCCGCGACCGAGGCGAACCCGGGCTCGCCGTAGTGCCCGACGACCTCGCGCCAGCCCGGCGCGGTCAGCCCGCGCCGCTTGCCGAGCAGCGCGAGGAAGATCCGTGCCTTCTGGGCGCCGAAGCCGGGTAGCGCCTCGAGCCGGCCGAGGATGGTGCGCCCGTCAGGGTCGCCGCCCAGCCAGATGCGGGAGGCGTCGCCGTCGTACTCGTCGGCCACGATGCGCGCCAGCGCCTGGAGGCGGGTCGCCATGTTCCGCGGGTAGCGGTGGATCGAGGGTGGCGTGGCGGCGAGGTCGGCGAACTCGTCGGGCGGCATCTCGGCGATGCGCCGCGGGTCCAGGGCGCCCATGCGGTCGGCGAGCTTCTTGGGGCCGGAGAAGGCGGCCTCCATCGTCATCTGCTGGTCGAGGAGCATCCCGACGAGCAGCGCGAACGGGTCGGTGTCGAGGAGTTCGTCGGCGGCGGGGTCGCCTGTGAGCCAGAGGGGCATGGGGACATCGTGCATCGGTCTCGGGCCGGGCGCGCGGGGAGAGCTGAGACTCCGAACCAGCACTACTCGACCTCACCGGGTCGGGCCCGGGCGCGCGGGGAGGGCTGCCGGCGGGCGTGGCCGGCGGCGGCACCGGGCGGCCGCGCCGAGAAGGACCGTTCACGGGCGGGCGCGGCGTGGTGGCTGCCGGCCGCGTGTTCGTTGTGCGCGAAACGTCGTTGGTGCCACTCGTTTGGGTGACCAGATGTGGGGTCTGAGCAGGTCGGATGTCGGTGGTCGGTGGTGGGGTGGTGGGTATGGAGTTGG
>CAZBIO010000046.1:0-2533 GCA_964491965.1 uncultured Cellulomonas sp. | reverse complement strand
CCCCCGGGGCGGGCGGGGGCGGGCCTGGCCGGCCCCCCCCCCGCGGCCTCCGGGGGCGGGGGGTCGGGGCCCCCCCCCCGGGCGACCGCCGCCCCGCGCGCCCGCGGGGCGACCTCCGCGTCGCGCCGGGCCGCCTCGGCGAGCGCCGCCTCGAGGTGCGCCGCCGTCTCCGGCACCGCGTCGAGGTGGAACGCCAGCGTCGGCGTCAGCCGCAGCCCGGTCGCCTGACCCCCCTCGGAGCGGATGAGCCCCGTGGCGGAGGCGAGGGCGGCGGCCGAGCCGGCGCGCGCCTCGTCGTCCCCGTACACCGTGTAGTAGACGTCCGCGTGCTGGAGGTCGCCGGTGACGCGCACGTCGGTCACGGTGACGAAGCCCAGGCGCGGGTCCTTGATCCGGGTGTCGAGCAGCCGGGCCACCACCTGAAGGATCCGGTGGCCCAGCTGCCGCGCCCGAGGGTTCTCCGCCATCGACCAGCTCCCTGTCAGCTGCGGGGCTTTTCCCGCATCTCGAACGTCTCGATGACGTCCTCGACCTGGATGTCGTTGAACGACCCGAGCCCGATACCGCACTCGTAGCCCTCGCGGACCTCGGTGACGTCGTCCTTGAACCGCTTGAGCGAGTCGATGGTCAGGTTGTCCCCGATCACCTTCCCGCCGCGCAGCACACGGGCCTTCGCGTTGCGGCGGATCTCGCCGCTGCGCACCAGCGAACCGGCGATGTTGCCGAACTTCGAGGACCGGAACACCTCGCGCACCTCCGCGGTGCCGAGCTGCACCTCCTCGTACTCCGGCTTGAGCATGCCCTTGAGGGCCGCCTCGACGTCGTCAATCGCCTGGTAGATCACCGAGTAGAAGCGGACGTCGACGCCCTCGCGCTCGGCGAGGTCCTCGACGCGCTCGGCGAACTTGACGTTGAACCCGATGATGATCGCGTTGTCGACCGTCGCCAGGTTGACGTCGTTCTGCGTGATCGCACCGACGCCGCGGTGGATGACGCGCAGGTCGACCTCGTCGCCGACGTCGATCTTGAGCAGCGCGTCCTCCAGGGCCTCGACCGCACCGGACACGTCGCCCTTGATGACCAGGTTGAGCGTCTCGACCTTGCCCTGGGCGAGGGCCTGCGTGAAGTCCTCGAGGCTGATCCGCTTGCGGCGCTTCGCCAGCAGCGCGGCCCGCTCGGCGGCCTCGCGCTTCTCGGCGATCTGCCGCGCCGTGCGGTCGTCGGGCGCGACGAGGAACGTGTCCCCGGCGCTCGGCACGCTGGTGAGGCCCAGCACCTGCACGGGACGGGCGGGGCCCGCCTCGGGGAGGTTGCCGCCGTGCTCGTCGAACATCGCGCGGACGCGGCCGTGGGCCGTGCCGGCGACGATCGCGTCGCCGACCCGCAGGGTGCCGGACTGGACCAGCACCGTCGCGACGGCGCCGCGGCCGCGGTCGAGGTTGGCCTCGATCGCCACGCCGCGCGCGTCCTTGTCCGGGTTGGCCCGCAGGTCGAGGGCGGCGTCCGCCGTGAGGAGGACCGCCTCGAGCAGGTTGTCGATGCCGGTGCGCTGCTTGGCGGAGACGTCGACGAACATCGTGTCGCCGCCGTACTCCTCCGCCACCAGGTTGTACTCGGTCAGCTGCTGGCGGATCTTGGCGGGGTTGGCGCCCTCCTTGTCCACCTTGTTGACCGCGACGACGATCGGCACGCCGGCCGCCTGCGCGTGGTTGAGCGCCTCGATCGTCTGCGGCATCACGCCGTCGTCGGCCGCGACCACGAGGATCGCGATGTCCGTCACCTGGGCGCCACGGGCACGCATGGCGGTGAACGCCTCGTGGCCCGGGGTGTCGATGAACGTGATGGCGCGCTCGACGCCCTCGTGCTCGGTCTTCACCTGGTAGGCACCGATGTGCTGGGTGATGCCCCCGGCCTCGCCCGCGACGACGTCCGTCTGGCGGATGGCGTCGAGGAGCTTCGTCTTGCCGTGGTCGACGTGGCCCATGACGGTGACCACCGGCGGCCGCGGGGCGAGGTCCTCGTCGGACTCCGCCTCGAGCTCGGCGTCGAGGTCGATGTCGAAGGACCCGAGCAGCTCGCGGTCCTCCTCCTCGGCGGACACCATCTCGACGACGTAGCCGAGCTCGGCGCCGAGCGCCGCGAACGTGTCCTCGTCGAGCGACTGCGTGGCGGTCGCCATCTCGCCGAGGTGGAACAGCACGGTGACGAGCGAGGCGGGGTTCGCGTCGATCTTGTCGCCGAAGTCGTTGAGCGACGAGCCGTGCCGCAGGCGCACCACGGTGGTGCCGTTGCCACGCGGGACGGTGACGCCGCCCAGCGACGGCGCCTGCATCTGCTCGAACTCCTGGCGCTTGGCCCGCTTCGACTTGCGGCCGCGGACGGGGCGCCCGCCGGCCTTGCCGAAGGCACCCTGCGTGCTGCCGCGGCCACCGGCACCCGGCCGGCCACCGCCGCCACCGGGACGGCCGGCACCGAAGCCGCCGCCGGCACCGGGACCGCCGGTGCCACGACCGCCGCCGGGGCCGCCACGACC
>CAZBIO010000045.1:0-9442 GCA_964491965.1 uncultured Cellulomonas sp. | reverse complement strand
CCTACAGCGTCCGGAAGCCCAGGGCCGCCAGGTACTCGCGCACCTGCCGCGCGATGAACTCGAAGAACGTCACGACGTACTCGGGCTTGCCGGAGAACCGGGCGCGCAGCTCCGGGTTCTGGGTCGCGACGCCGACCGGGCAGGTGTCGAGGTGGCAGACGCGCATCATCACGCAGCCCGACACCACGAGCGGCGCAGTGGCGAAGCCGAACTCCTCGGCGCCGAGCAGCGCGCCCACGACCACGTCGCGGCCCGTTTTCAGCTGGCCGTCCACCTGCACCACCACGCGGTCGCGCAGGTCGTTGAGCACCAGGGTCTGCTGGGTCTCCGCCAGGCCGATCTCCCACGGCGTGCCGGCGTGCTTGAGGCTCGTCAGCGGGCTGGCACCCGTGCCGCCGTCGTGGCCCGAGATCAGCACCACGTCGGCGTGCGCCTTCGCACAGCCGGCCGCGACGGTGCCGACGCCGAACTCGCTGACCAGCTTGGTGTGGATGCGGGCCTTCGGGTTGGCGTTCTTCAGGTCGTGGATCAGCTGCTTGAGGTCCTCGATCGAGTAGATGTCGTGGTGCGGCGGCGGGGAGATCAGGCCGACGCCCGGCGTCGAGTGCCGCGTCTTGGCCACCCACGGGTACACCTTGGGGCCGGGCAGCTGCCCGCCCTCCCCGGGCTTGGCTCCCTGCGCCAGCTTGATCTGCAGGTCGTCGGCATTGACCAGGTACTCGCTCGTCACGCCGAACCGGCCGGACGCCACCTGCTTGATCGCCGAGCGGCGCTCCGGGTCGTACAGGCGCTCCGGGTCCTCGCCGCCCTCCCCGGTGTTGGACCGCGCGCCGAGCCGGTTCATCGCGATCGCGAGCGTGGTGTGCGCCTCGGCGGAGATCGAGCCGTAGGACATGGCGCCGGTGCTGAACCGCTTGACGATCGCGGACACCGGCTCGACCTCGTCGAGCGGCACCGGCGGGCGCACGCCCTCCTTGAGCCGCAGCAGGCCGCGCAGCGTCATCAGCCGCTGGGACTGCTCGTCGACCCGGTGCGTGTACTGCTCGAACACGTCGTACCGGCCCGTACGGGTGGAGTGCTGGAGGCGGAACACCGTCTCCGGGTCGAACAGGTGCTCCTCGCCGCCCCGGCGCCACTGGTACTCGCCGCCGACCGCGAGGTGCTGGTGCGGCTGCCGGTTGCCGCTCGGCGGGTAGGCGTCGGCGTGGCGGGCGGCCACCTCGGCCGCGATCACGTCGAGGCCGATGCCGTCGAGCCGGCTCGTCGTGCCCGTGAAGTACCGCTCGACGAGCGCGTGCGACAACCCGATCGCCTCGAACACCTGCGCGCCGCGGTAGGAGGCGATCGTCGAGATGCCCATCTTCGACATCACCTTGAGCACGCCCTTGCCCAGCGCGTGGATGAGGTTGTGCACCGCCGTCTCCGGCTCGACGCCGGGCAGGTACCCCCGCACCGCGAGGTCCTCGACCGTCTCCATCGCCAGGTAGGGGTTGACGGCGGCGGCGCCGTAGCCGATCAGCAGCGCCACGTGGTGCACCTCGCGCACGTCGCCCGCCTCCACGACGAGCGAGATCCGGGTGCGCGTGCGCCGGCGCAGCGTGTGGTGGTGCACCGCCGACAGCAGCAGCAGCGACGGGATCGGCGCGAGGTCGGCGTCGGAGTTGCGGTCGGACAGCACGATGTGCGTCACGCCGTCGTCGACCGCCCGGTCCACCTCGTCGAAGATCTCCTCGAGGCGCGCCTCCAGCGCCGCTCCCCCGCCGTCGACGCGGTACAGGCCGCGGATCGTCGCGGCCCGGAAGCCGAACTCCGGCGAGCGGCCGACGTGGACGATCTTGGCCAGCTGGTCGTTGTCGAGCACCGGGAACGGCAGGAACAGCTTGCGGGCGTGCTCCGGGCCGTCGGTCAGCAGGTTGGGCTCGGGGCCGATCGCGCCACCGATCGCGGTGACGAGCTCCTCGCGGATCGCGTCGAGCGGCGGGTTCGTCACCTGGGCGAACATCTGCGTGAAGTAGTCGAAGAGCAGCCGCGGGCGGCTGGACAGCACGGCGACCGGCGTGTCCGAGCCCATCGCCCCGATCGGCTCGGTGCCTGTGGTGCCGATGGGCGCGAGGATGACCTTGAGCTCCTCCTCGGTGTACCCGAAGGTCCGCTGCCGCCGCTTGACCGACGCCGCCGAGTGGGCCACGTGCTCGCGCTCGGGCAGCTGCTCGAGGTAGACCGCGTTCTGGGCGAGCCACTCGCCGTACGGCTTCTGAGCCGCCAGCTCCGACTTGATCGCCTCGTTGTCGACGACGCGTCCGCGCTTGGTGTCGACGAGCAGCATCTTCCCGGGCTCGAGGCGGCCCTTCTGCACCACGGTCGCCGGGTCGAGGTCCAGCACGCCCGACTCGCTCGCGCAGACGACCAGGCCGTCCTGCGTCACCCAGTACCGCCCGGGCCGTAGGCCGTTGCGGTCCTGCATCGCGCCGACGAGCGTGCCGTCGGTGAACGCCATCGCCGCGGGGCCGTCCCACGGCTCCATCAGGGTCGAGTGGTACTCGTAGAAGGCGCGATGGGCGGGATCCATCTGGGCGTGGTTCTCCCACGCCTCCGGGATCATCATCATCATCGCGTGGGGCAGCGACCGCCCGGCGAGGTGGAGCAGCTCGAGCACCTCGTCGAAGCTGCCGGAGTCCGAGCCGCCCGGGCTGCACACGGGCAGCAGCGGGGCCAGGTCGCCGAGCAGGTCGGAGCGCATGGTGCCCTCGCGCGCGGCCACCCAGTTGCGGTTGCCGCGCACGGTGTTGATCTCGCCGTTGTGCGCCAGCAGCCGGAAGGGCTGCGCCAGCTCCCACGACGGGAACGTGGTGGTGGAGAAGCGCGAGTGGACCACGGCGATCTCGGTCGCGTACCGCGGGTCGGACAGGTCCGCGAAGAACGGTTCGAGCTGGCCGGTGGTCAGCATGCCCTTGTAGGTCAGCGTCCGCGCCGACAGCGAGGCGAAGTAGACGCCGACCTCGTGCTCCGCGCGGCGGCGCAGGCGGAAGGTGCGGCGGTCGAGGTCGATGCCGGACAGCTCGCGCGACGGGTCCGCGACGACCAGCTGGCGGAACCACGGCATGCTGGCCCGCGCCGTCGGCCCGACGAGGTCCGCGGTGATGACGACGTCACGCCAGGCGAGGACGTCCAGCTTCTCGTCGGCGGCGATCGCCTCGACCGCGCGCTCGGCGGCGCGCCGCTCGTCGGCGTCCGTCGGCAGGAAGGCCATGCCGATGGCATACGAGCCCGCGGGGGGCAGCTCGGCGTCCACCACGTCGCGGAGGAACGCGTCCGGGATCTGCGTGAGGATGCCGGCGCCGTCGCCGCTGTCCACCTCCGCGCCGACCGCGCCACGGTGGTCCAGGTTGAGCAGGGCGGTCAGGCCGGCGTCGACGACGTCACGGCCCGGCGTGCCGCGCAGCGTGGCGACGAAGGCGAACCCGCACGAGTCCCGCTCGGCGGCGGGGTCGTACAGCCCGACGACACCAGGCACGCCCGGCTTCCCGTCGACCGCGCACGACCTCGACATCTGCACCGCCCTTCGCGCGCGCCGGCCGTTCCCGGTGCGCACCCGTCCAACTGGCTGAGTGGTGGGACGTCGTCGGCCCGTGTGCGTTTCGCGACACTACCTCCCGAATGCCGGGAGGTCGCATCGCTGTGTCCCTCCGCGCCTGTGTGGCGCGGTTTCACCGCGCGCTCTCGGGCGCCTCTTCGTCCTCGTCCTGCTGCGCCGGTTGGGCCAGCAGCAGCATCTCGTCGCGTCCGGGGTGCCGGCGACCGACGAGCACGAACGCTACCAGTGCTCCGAGGCCGACCACGATGGCGGTCCAGACGTTCAGACGCAGCCCCAGGAAGTGGTTCGCGGGGTCGATCCGCATGTACTCGATCCACACCCGTCCGGCGCAGTACAGCGTCACGCACAGCCAGCCGACGCGGCCGTAGCCGAGCTGGAACCGCCGGTCCAGCCACACCAGCACCACCGCGGCGGCCAGGCACCAGACCATCTCGTAGAGGAACGTCGGGTGGAACAGCGTGCCGGACGGGAACGACGTGCCCGTCGTCGGGTCGATCGGCAGGTGCCTGTCGTCGATCGCCAGGCCCCAGGGCAGCGTGGTCGGGCCGCCGAACAGCTCCTGGTTGAACCAGTTGCCCAGCCGCCCGATCGCCTGCGCCACGAGCATGCCAGGGGCGAGGGCGTCGGCGAACGGGGCGAGCCGGATCCCGGCGCGGTGGGCGCCGATCAGCGCGCCGACACCGCCCAGTGCGATCGCGCCCCAGATGCCGAGCCCGCCCTCCCAGACGTAGAGCGCCCGGATCGGTTCCCCGCCGGGGCCGAAGTAGCCCTGCGGCGAGGTGATCACGTGGTACAGCCGCCCGCCGACGATCCCGAACGGCACCGCCCAGTACACGATGTCGAGGACGACGTTCGGGTCGCCCCCACGCGCCGCCCACCGCCGCTTGGCGATGAAGTAGGCGACGACGATGCCGACGAGGATCGAGATCGCGTAGCCGCGGATCGGCACCGGGCCCCAGTACCAGACACCGCGCGACGGGCTGGGGATCGCCGCGAGGAGGCCGCTCATCGTCGTGCTCCGCGCACCCCGTCGGCCAGCCCGGCGGCCACCGCGGCGACGGCGGCCGGCCCCGCGGCCTCGTCGTCCGCCTCGAGCAGCGCCCGGACCAGCGCGGAACCGACGATGACGCCGTCGGCGTAGCGCGCGACCTGCGCGGCCTGCTCCGGCCGGGACACGCCGAGGCCCACGCAGACGCGCCTCGCCCCCGCGGCCCTGGTGTCGGCGACCAGCCGCTCGGCCCGGGACCCGACCGTCGCCCGCTCCCCCGTCACGCCCATCGTCGAGGCGGCGTAGACGAACCCACGGCTCGCCGCCGCGGTCATCTCCAGCCGCTCGGGCGTCGAGCTGGGCGCGACGAGGAACACGCGGTCCAGGCCGTGGCGGTCGGACGCGGCGATCCACTCGGCGGCCTCGTCGGGGATGAGGTCCGGCGTGATCAGGCCCGCGCCACCCGCGGCGGCCAGGTCGCGCGCGTAGGCGTCCACGCCGTAGTGCAGCACCAGGTTCCAGTACGTCATGACCAGCACCGGGGCCCCGCGGCCGGCGACCTGCTCCACAACGCGCAGCGTGTCCCGCACGCGGGTCCCGCGTGCCAGGGCGGCCTCGACGGCGTGCTGGATCACCGGGCCGTCCCTCACGGGGTCGCTGTACGGCATGCCGAGCTCGACGACGTCGACGCCCGCGTCGACCATCGCCCGCACCGCGTCGGCGGACCCGGGCACGCTCGGGTACCCGACGGGCAGGTAGCCGACGAACGCCGCGCGACCGGCCTCCGCGAGCTCGTCGAGCCGCGACTGCACCGGCGAGGCCACGGTGGTGCTCACTGGTCGCCGCCCTTCGTCGTCGTCGCGTCCTCGTCAAGAAGACCGAACCACGCCGCCGCGGTGGCGACGTCCTTGTCGCCGCGGCCGGACAAGTTCACCAGCAGCACCGGGGCGTGGTCCAGACCCCAGTCCGGCAGCTCGCGGCCCAGCTGGAGCGCGCCGGCCAGGGCGTGCGCCGACTCCAGCGCCGGGATGATCCCCTCGGTGCGGCACAGCACCTGGAACGCGTCCATCGCCTCGACGTCGGTCACCGGGCGGTACTGCGCGCGGCCGATGTCGTGGAGCCATGCGTGCTCGGGGCCGACACTCGGGTAGTCCAGGCCGGCCGACACGGAGTGGCTCGGCCTCGTCTGGCCGTCGTCGTCCTGCAGCAGGTACGACTTCGCGCCGTGCAGCACGCCGAGCTCGCCGCCGGAGAACCGCGCAGCGTGGCGGCCCGACGAGACCCCCTCGCCCCCCGCCTCGAAGCCGAACAGCCGCACCGACGGCTCGTCGAGGAACGCGTTGAAGATGCCCATCGCGTTGGACCCGCCGCCGACGCACGCCGCGACCGCGTCCGGCAGTGCGCCGATCTCCGCGAGCAGCTGCGCGCGGGCCTCCTCGCCGATCACCGAGTGGAAGTCGCGCACCATCTCGGGGAACGGGTGCGGCCCGGTGACGGTGCCGAGCAGGTAGTGCGTGGTCTCGACGTTGGCCACCCAGTCGCGGAGCGCCTCGTTGATCGCGTCCTTGAGCGTGCGGGAACCTGTCCGCACCGGGATCACCTCGGCGCCGAGGAGGCGCATCCGCGCGACGTTGAGCGCCTGCCGCCGCGTGTCCTCCTCGCCCATGTACACCGTGCACTGCAGGTCCATGAGCGCCGCGGCGGTCGCGGCGGCCACGCCGTGCTGGCCCGCACCGGTCTCCGCGATGACGCGCTTCTTGCCCATGCGCTTCACCAGCAGGGCCTGGCCCAGCACGTTGTTGATCTTGTGGGAGCCGGTGTGGTTGAGGTCCTCGCGCTTGAGGAACACGCGCGCGCCGCCGCCGACGTGCGCGGCGAACCGCGCCACCTCGGTCAGCGGGCTGGGCCGGCCCGTGTACGTGCGGTGCAGCCGGGCGAGCTCGGCGGCGAAGTTCGGGTCCGCCAGCGCCTTGTGATAGGCGGTGTCCAGCTCGTCGAGCGCCGCGACCAGCGCCTCCGGTACGAACCGCCCGCCGAACGAGCCGAAGTACGGCCCGACGTGGGTGGCCAGGGGACCCTCCGCCGGGGTGCCGAGCACCGGGGCGCCGGGCAGCCCGCCGCGCCGAGCGCTCACTGGCGCACCGCCCGCAGCGAGGGGTGCGCACCGGCGGCGACGAGGTCGGCCACCGACTGGCGCGGCGCGTCGTCCGTGACGAGCGCCTCGCCGACGAGCACCGCGTCCGCCCCCGCGCGGGCGTACTCCATGACGTCGTGCGGCCCGCGGACGCCGGACTCGGCGACCTTGACGATGCCCGACGGGATCGTCGGCGCCACCCGGGCGAACGTGCCGCGGTCGACGTCGAGGGTCTTGAGGTTGCGCGCGTTGACGCCGATCACGCGCGCGCCCGCGTCGACCGCCCGGGGCACCTCGGTCTCGTCGTGCACCTCGACGAGCGCCGTCATGCCGAGCGAGTGCACGCGGTCCACCAGCGACTCGAGCACCACCTGCTCGAGCGCGGCGACGATGATCAGCACCAGGTCGGCGCCGTGCGCCCGCGCCTCCCACACCTGGTACGGCGTGACGACGAAGTCCTTGCGCAGCACCGGCACGTCCACCCGTGCGCGAACGGCGTCGAGGTCGGCCAGCGAGCCGTGGAACCGGCGCCGCTCGGTGAGCACCGAGATCGCGGCCGCGCCGCCCTTCTCGTACTCGGCGGCCAGCGCGGCGGGGTCGGTGATCGGGGCGAGCTCGCCACGGCTGGGGCTCGACCGCTTGACCTCGGCGATGATCGTCACCGCGTCGTCGAGCTTGAGCCGGGCCGGGCAGTCCAGCGCGGACGGCCGCCGCTGTGCCGCCTCCTTGAGCCGGTCGAGGGGCGTGGCCGCCTCGCGCACGGCGAGGTCCGCACGGACTCCCGCCACGATGTCGTCGAGCACGGTCATGGCCCCCACCTTTCGTCCCCCCGTCCGGACACGGGCCATCGTAGAGGGCGGGGCGGCCCCCTCCGGACCGGCGTCCGTCGTCAGGGCGCCAGCCAGGCGAAGGCCGGCAGGTTGCGCAGCACCCCGAAGGCGGCCACCACACCGAGCGCCGCCCAGCCGGTCCAGACCGGCAGCTCCCGCGTGGGCGCGCCACGCCAGCGGCGCACGACGAGCACCACCCAGCCGACGACGACCACGGGCGCGACCAGCACCCAGAGCGGGTTCGCCGCCCACGCCCCCGCGAGGTCGAGGTGCGCCAGGTCGTGGGTGGCGCGCAAGGCGCCGCACGCCGGGCAGTACAGCCCCGTGAGGGCATAGAGGGGGCAGTAGCCGTACGAGCCGGGGATGTGGGGGTCGCGCAGCGCGACGATCACCGTCGCCGCCGCGGTCGCGGCGGCCCCCAGCAGCGGCTCCCGCAGGACGTCCCGGCGGCGCCGCGTCGGCGGCGCCGGCAGCGCGACGGTGGCGGTCAGTAGCGGTCCCAGTTGCCCCACCAGTCCGTGAGCCCGCCGGCCGCCAGGACGATGATGAGGACGATCACGCCGACGGCCGACAGGCCGATCGCGACCCAGCCGAGCACCACACCCGCGGTCGACAGGCTGCGGTTGTCGGCCAGGCCCTCGTCGGCCGCGCGCTGGCCCTGGCGCCCGACGATCACGGCCGGGATGCCGGTGAAGAAGCCGCAGGAGAGCACGAACGAAGCGATGCCGAGGATCAGCGCCCAGACGCCGAGGTTGTTCTTCGGCGGCGTCTGGCCGTAAGTGCCGTAGGGCTGCTGCCCGGGGTAGCCATAGCCGGGCTGGGGAGCGGCCGGGTACTGGGGGGCCGCGCCGTAGCCGGGCTGCTGCCCGTACGGCGGCTGCTGCCCCGGAGCCGGCTGCTGCCCGTACGGCGGCTGGCCGTACGACGGCTGCTCCGGTGGGGGCGTGGGCTGCCCGGACGGCTGGTCACCGCGCGGGGCGAACGGGTCGCCGGGATCCTGGGTCGACATCGCTTCCTCCATCAGTCGTGGAACGCCGCCTGACCGGCATCCAGGCTATCGGCCCGGAGTCGTCGGAGGGCAGCTGAATCGCTGCGCCACCTGCGCCGATCAGGAGCCCTGGACGGACCGGGCCATCCAGAGGGTGACGCCCACGATCAGCCAGATGAACAGCCCGACGACCGCACCCCACCACGCCCACCGGCGCGAGCGGGTCGCCGACTCGACGGCCGCGACGTACTCCCCCGCAGCCCACCGCGGCTTGACCTGGCTCGAGTAGACGATGGCGACCGCGCCGAGCGGCAGGCAGCACAACACGGTGGAGAGGATCGCCCACGGCATGTTGCTGCGGGGCGGAGGGCCGGGCTGCGCGGGCGCGTCCGGGTCCCAGGGCCGTTCGTGGCCCGACATGGCTGCTCCGGGGGTGTCAGTGCGCGGCGGTGCGGCCGCTGCTGGTGGCCTGGCCGTACCCGAGCGCGCGGAGCACCCCGCCGACCACCAGGCCGACGACGACGATGCCCACGCCGGTCCAGGTCAGCCACTGCTGCCCCGCCGCCATCGCGACACCGATGAGGACGGCCCCGACCAGGATGATCGCGACCATGGTCCACGCCGCGACGGTGCGACCCTCGTTGCGGGGCGGGGACGCGGGCAACGGACCCGTCTGTCCGAGGATCGCCGACTGCTGCGTGCTCGTCGGGATCTTGACGTCCTGATCGACCATGGTTCCTCCTGCTCGGCTCTGCACACCCTAGCGGGCGCCCCCGCTACGGCTCCTGCGACGGGTCGGAGCCGCGGCTCAGCGCGTCCCAGTCTGACCGCTCGTCGGGCCGCTCGTCGGGCATGCGGGGCGCGGACGCTGTCGTCGCCGCCCCCTCGTGCCGCGCGCTCGGCGCCG
>CAZBIO010000044.1:0-8132 GCA_964491965.1 uncultured Cellulomonas sp. | reverse complement strand
CGCGCGCGGTGAAATCTCCCATGGGGATCTTCGGTCGGCGCCACGAGCGCCCCCAGACGCCATCGAACGAGCCGGGAGAGCGCCTCCTCGAGCTCGACCCCTCCGAGCTCGCCTGGATGGAGGACCTCCGCCGGGCGCTGCCCGGGGGTGCCACGGGCGACGTCGCCGTGCTGAGCCGCCTGTTCGACGAGTCCCTCGACTCCTGGGCGGCGATGCCCGTCGGCGAACGGCCGGACCCGAACGTGGTGATCGACGCGATCGGCGTCGCGACCGGGGACCTGGTCTGCGAGCGGGTGCCGGCCGCGCGCTGGGTCGCCGTGTCCGACGAGGCCGGGACGGAGTTCGCCGTCGTCGCCGGACCCTCGGTGCCCGGCTCCCCGCGGATCGTGCCGCTGCACGCCGTCGGGCGGCGATGGTCCGAGGGTGCGCGCGACTGGCTGCCCGGCTACGTGGACCAGGCGGCGTCGCGGTTCACGTCCCCCAGATGACCGGGATCAGCCCGACGGCGACGACGAACCAGGCCGCCGTCACCGCGAGGCCCAGCCGCCAGTAGTCGCCGAAGCGGTAGCCCGCGGCGCCCATGACGATCATGTTCGCGGGCGTGGCGATCGGCGTGAGGAACGACGAGGCTCCGGCGACCGCGACGAGCATCAGCACGGGCGCGGGCGAGACACCCGCCGCCGAGGCGGCCGCCAGCGCGATCGGCGTGACGATCAGCACCGTCGCGACGTTGCTCACCACCTGGCCGAGCACCAGGGTCACGACGAACAGGACGGCGAGCAGCGCCCGCGGGCCGGCTCCGGCCACGAGGTCGTCGATCCGGCCGGCGATCAGGTCCGCCGCGCCGGACGTCGTGATCGCCGTCGAGAGCGGGATGAGCCCGCCGATGAGCACCACGGTCTGCCACGACACCGCCCGGTAGGCCTGGTGCGGCGTGATGACGCGCGTCGCCACCATGAGCCCGGCGCCCACCAGCCCCGCGATCGCCGGCGACGCGACGCCCAGGGCGAGCAGCGCCACGGTGACCACGAGCACGCCGAGCGCCCACCACGCGCGCCGGCCGAGCGGGGCGTTCTGGCGCCGCACCAGGTCGGGGTCGTGGACCACCAGCACGTCGGCGTCCTCGGCGAGCGCCGTCACCGCCGGCCACGGCCCGTGAACCAGGAGCAGGTCGCCCTCGTGGAGGACCGTCGGCTGGCGGCCGCGGCTGTGGCCGAACCGCGAGATCGTCAGCACGGTGACGCCCGAGCGCGCCTGGCCAGGGAACGCCCGCTGGCCGACGAGCGACGAGCGGGGCGGCACGACGATCTCCGCGACTCCCGCGTCGCGAGACAGCAGGGCCTCGCGCGTCCGGCGGGTCAGCGGCTGCGCGGCGACCCGCAGGCGGTGGCGTTCGACGAACCGCAGCACCTCGTCGGTGTCGCCGGACACGACGAGCACGTCGTCGGCCGCCACGCGCTCGCCCACCGCGCCCGGGTCGCCGCCCGCGTGCTGCACGCCGACGAACGTGAGCCCCTCCGGCACCGTGACGGCCCGCGGGTCGACGCCCACCAGGTCGGAGGCTTCCGGCACCGCGAGCCGGAAGAAGCCGTGGTCGAGCGTGTAGTGCTCGAGGATCGCGTCGAGGTGCCGCGACAGGTCGGCCGTGACCTCGTCGGGCTGGCGGTGGGGTAGCAGGCGGCGACCGAACGCCACGCAGACGAGCGTGGTGAGCACGACGAGCGGCACGCCGACCGCCGCGAACTCGAAGAAGCCGAATCCGGTGCCCTCCGCGCCGACCCTCGCCTCCGACACGATGACGTTGACCGCGCTGCCCGAGAGCATGAGCAGCGCGCCGGCGCTGGCCGCGAACGCCACCGGCATGAGGAGGTCGGAGGGCAGGATCCCCGCGCGCCGCGCCGCCACGACGACGACCGGGAGCAGTGCCGCGGCCGAGCCGTTCGGCGTGACGAGCGCGGCCATCAACGCCGCCAGTGCCATGAGCCCGACGAGCAGTCCGGCGCGGCCCTTGCCCACCCGGCGCACCAGCGCCTGCCCCACCCACGAGGTGACGCCGGAGGCGTCCAGGCCCTCGGAGACGATGAACAGACCGGCGATGAAGACGACGATCGGGTCCCCGAACCCCGACACGGCCGTCTGGGCGTCGACCAGGCCGGTCGCGTAGAGCGCGATCGCCGAGATGACGGCGACGAGCCCCACCGACAGCCGGTTCCAGACGAACAGCGCGAGGGTGCCCGCAAGCACCAGCAGGCTGAGGGTCGCGTCGGACACGGGGACGGCGGACCGCGGCGCTACCGGACCGCGGGCGCGTAGTGCCGGAACGACATCGCGACCCCCTGACCGCGCGTGTCGGCCGCGTGCGCGGCCTCGGTCGAGGCTAGCGGGGGTTGGTCAGCGCGGCATGTCTGTGGATGGCGTGACGCACTCGCGTTGGGAACCGGGCACCCTCACCGGGACTACCCCCTTGCGTCAGGATATCCATGATGGATATGTACAGTGTCGCCATGGCAACGGCTCGTACGCCCGTGTTCCGGAACAACCGCACCCAGGCGGTCCGGCTGCCGCGGGACGTGGCATTCCCCGACACGGTGAAGCAGGTCGACGTGTTCACCGTCGGCCGCGCACGCGTCGTCGTCCCCGCGGGCGAGGGCTGGGAGTGGTTCTTCGAGCAAGGCCCCCGCGTTCCCGACGACTTCATGGCCGACCGCGACCAGCCGCTCGCGCAGGAGCGGGACGCGCTGTGACGACGCGCTTCATGCTCGACACGAATGTCCTCATCGAGATCTTGCGGAGGCCGAGCGCTGCGCTCCGCAGTCGGGTAGCTGCCGAGGGCGGGCGCCTCGCGGTCTCGACCGTGACCGCCAGCGAGCTGCACCACGGAGCCGAACGGTCGTCGGCGCCGGCCGAGGCCCGCGCAGCCGTCGAGGCGGCACTGGCGCTCGTCGAGGTCCTCCCCTACGACGAGCCCGCGGCAACGCACACCGGCGAGATCCGCGCGGTGCTCGCCCGTGCGGGCACCCCGATCGGCGCCTACGACGTCATGATCGCCGGGCACGCCCGCTCGGCCGCGCTGACGGTGGTGACCCACGACGGGGACTTCACCCGGGTCCCCGGCCTCGTCGTCGAGGACTGGGGGGAATGACCTCGCTCCCCCGGCGTTGCACCGGGGCGTGAAGAACATCGGGTTCCTGTCCTTCGGTCACTGGACGCCGTCGCCCTCGTCGGCCACCCGCACCGGGGCCGATGCCCTGCTCCAGTCGATCGACCTCGCGGTCGCCGCCGAGGAGCTGGGCGCGGACGGCGCGTACTTCCGCGTGCACCACTTCGCGCGGCAGCTCGGGTCGCCCTTCCCGCTGCTCGCGGCGATCGGCGCGCGCACGTCGAGGATCGAGATCGGCACCGCCGTCATCGATATGCGGTACGAGAACCCCATGTATTTCGCTGAGGATGCTGGCGCGGCCGACCTCATCGCCGGCGGCCGCCTGCAGCTCGGCATCAGCCGCGGCAGCCCGGAGCAGGTGATCGACGGCTGGCGCTACTTCGGCTACGAGCCCGCCGAGGGCACAACCGACCAGGACATGGCGCGCACGCACGCGGAGGTGCTGCTCACCGTTCTCAAGGGCAACGGCTTCGCGGCGCCGAACCCGCGCCCCATGTTTCCCAACCCGGGCGGCCTGCTGCGCATCGAGCCGTTCTCGGAGGGGCTGCGCGAGCGCATCTGGTGGGGCGCGGGCTCCAACGCGACCGCGGAGTGGGCCGCCGAGCTGGGCATGAACCTCATGAGTTCCACGCTGAAGAACGACGAGTCCGGCAAGCCTTTCCACATCCAGCAGGCCGAGCAGATCCAGGCGTATCGCGATGCCTGGAAGGCGGCGGGCCACGAGCGCGAGCCGCGAGTCTCGGTCAGCCGCAGCATCTTCGCGCTGGTCGACGCCCGCGACCGCGCCTACTTCGGTCACGGCGGGGACGACGAGGACCAGGTGGGCCAGATCGACGAGAACACGCGTGCGATCTTCGGCCGCTCGTACGCCGCCGAGCCGGACGTGCTCGTCGAGCAGCTCAAGGGCGACGAGGCGATCGCCGCCGCGGACACGCTCCTGCTGACCGTCCCCAACCAGCTCGGCGTCGACTACAACGCCCACGTCATCGAGGCGATCCTCGAGCACGTCGCGCCCGGACTCGGCTGGCGCTAGAGAAGCAGCGTCTCCGGCGGTTCGCCTTCGCCTGGCGGATCGACGTGCCTCGGCATTCGAGCAGCTACCGGTGCGGCGTCGCCAGGTGCCCGGTCGTCCGGCGATCGGTCGTCATGTGCGTGGTCGGCAAATGGGCGGTCGTCCCGCGTTCGTTCGGCGAGTGACCGACCGTCGCGCGACTGGTCGTCACATGACCGATCGTCGATCGATCGGTTGTCGTGTTGTCGCACGTCGTGCGGCGGCGCCGCGTTGTCCGGTGGTGCCGGATTGTGGGGTGGTGTTCCGCCGTAGGGGCGTCCGTCGGGGTAGTGGTGTTGGTAGGTGCCGTCGGGGCGTCGGGTGATGGTTAGTCCGAGGCGGTGGACTTCGCCGTGGTGGAAGACGCATTCGGGGGCGCAGTTGGTCAGGTCGGTTCGGCCGTGGTGCTGCAGCCACCATCGGATGTGGTGCAGCTCGGTGTACCGCAGCGGCATGTTGCAGCCGTCCACGGCACAGGTGGTCACACCGGAGGCGTAGAGGGCGAGCCAGTGCCGCCGCAGGAACAACCGCTCCTCACGACCCAGGTCCAACCGCGCACCCGGCGCGCCGACCACGGCTCGAGTCAGCGCGCAGTCGCACAGCGCGCGGGCGATCTCGGAGGCGGGCCAGGCCTGTCCGGTCTCGTCGACCACCGGCGCCACACCCCGCAACCGGGTCACCACGTCGGCCACCGACCCCGGCACCGCGTCGCTGCCGGGGACCGCGTCGCTGCCGACAATGACCGCATCATCGTCGGCAGCCGTGCCATCGTCCGCGACCGGGCCACGCTCGCCACGCAATGCCGTCCACGTCTCGCCGGTGAAGGTGACGACGGCCTGGACGGGGGCGACGGCTCCGGGGGTGGTGGTCTTGTCGGTGACGGTGCGGTGCACCATCTCCACCAGGGCGTCGGCCCGCCGCTGTTCCCGGGTGCGGTGGTCGTCGAGGGCGGGGCGGGGGTCCAACGCGTCGATGGCCTTGGCGAACCTGTGGCCGGCGATGCTGTCGAGTCGTGCGTTGATGTCCGTGCCCCCCGGGCCGTGGGCGATGGTCAGGAACCGGTTCGCGTGTTGGGCGTCGTGGTCCCGCTGCCGCGACGCCGGATCCAGCGCCGCGCTCATCTGCTTCAACGCGGTCCCGAAGTGGGACCCGTCCAACCGGCCCGCCAGCTGCAGCAACCGGTCCTGACCCTCCGGCGTCGCCAGCTCCGCCGCCAGTAGCGGCGACCGGCCCGTCGCCCGGGTGATCTCCGCCAGATGCCGCGGGGTCATCGGACCATCCACCAACGCCTCCGCGACGGCGGGCATCGCCTCCAACGTCGCCGCCTGCCCCACCGCGGCCAGCCCGGCCCCCGGCCCCTGGCGTGACGTGCGGCCGACGAACCCCGCCAGGTCCCGATCCCCCTTCACCACCCACGTCCCCGCGTCTCGCTCGGCGGTGACGACCTTGCCCCGCGACACCGTGACCGCGTTGGTGACCGTGTCCAGCAGGTGCAGCACCCGCGACCGCGTCCCCGACCCCCAGCGATCGGCATCCCGGGCCACCACCAACGCGGCCCGCGCGGCAGCCTCCAGCGCCACGAACTCGCCCGGAACGGCTTCAGCGGCTGCAGGCACGCCGGAGGCGCCACGTGTCATCGTCGCGCACCCCCCGCCACCGTCACCCAAGACTATCGAACCTGTGTTCGAAGTCTATCGCACGACGGACGCTCGACGCAACCCAGAAACCGCACCTGACCTGCACAAACTATCGACCACGCCCAAACACGACGACCCGGGCTGTGGGCGGCTCACCGAGGCCTGGGGCGCCAGAGACAGGGCGCCAGAGCCAGACCCATCAGCGGCCCCGGCCCGCCCCGCCCAGCCCGGCCCCGCCTACCGCACCACGCGATACCGGAGGTACACCACGCCCGAGTCGAAGTCGCGGGTCTCGACGAGCTCGAGGTCCACCCGGCGCTCGCGCCGGGGAAAGAACGGAGTGCCGCCCCCGACCAGCACCGGAAGGACCCTGGCCCGGTACTCGTCGATCAGGCCCAACGCGGCCGCCTCGGCCGCGAGCGTCGCACCGCCGATCGCGATGTCGCCCTCCCCGGGCTCGGCTCGCAGCCGTTCGATCTCCTCCGGCAGGCCACCCGAGGCCAGGCGGGCGTTCCCCTGCACCTCGGACAGCGTGGTGGAGAACACGACCTTCGGAAGCCGCTTCCAGATCGCGGCGAACTCGAGCGTCGAGAAGTCGAGCGCGGGGTTCTGGTCGGCGGTTTCCCAGTACAGCATCGTCTCGTAGAGCCGCCGCCCCAGCAGGTGGACGCCCGCACGTCGCACCTCGTCGGTGGCGAGGTGAAAGACCTCCTCGTCGGGCGCTGCCCAGTCGAAGCGGCCGTCCGGCCCGACGGTGTAGCCGTCGAGTGAGACGGCCATCGAGTACGTCACCCTGCGCATCAGGAGTCCTCCACGGCGACGGCGTCGACCCCATACAACCTCAGCGAGTCCCAACCAGCCAGGTGGCGACGGCGACGGGCTCACACGCCCCGTCACCCGCCCGGTTCCTAACGTCGCGTCACGAAAGCACCGACGAGGGGCAGACGACACGACGAAGCCCCCCACGACATCGACCCGTTGCTTCGGCAGCGCGCCCTGTGGGCGCTCGGCAACTACCCGGCCGTCGCCCGCGAGGTGATCCCAGCACTCGGCCGCCGGGTCGTCGAGGCGGCGCTCGCGCACCTCGGCCGACTCGGCAGCGCCCGCACGCTGGCGGCGGACGTCGCCAACCCGGAGCTCGCGCGGGCGCTCGGTCAGCCGGCCGGGGCCGGCGCGGGTTCCTCGGCCGCAGCCTCGGCCGCAGCCTCCGCGCCGGCCCCCCGGCGCCGCTTCGGCGCGAACAGCAGCCCGACGAAGCCGAGCACCACGATCACCGCGATCAGTGGAACCCACGGCACCGCCCAGGCCCGTGCGACCCCGGAGACCGCGGCCAACTCGGCCGTGGACCCCGCTGGGTCGGTGTAGACCGGCGCGACCGAGGCGGTCGCCGTCAGCAGGCCGGACGCGGTGACGCTCGAGATCTCCACGGTGACGGGCCACGACTCGCCGGGCAGGAGCGTCGGCGTGTCGTCGGCCCCCGCCGACTCCGACCGGAACGTGCCGAACGGCCCCGCCACCACCGCCGTGGGCCGCCCGGCGACCGCGACGGTGCCCGTGTTGCGGACGGTGAACGTCACGGTCCCCGCGCCGCTGCCGCGGAATCCGCCGTCGTACCCCAGCCGCACGTCCTCCACGGCGAGGGTCGGCGTCACGGCGCCGGACACCCGCACGTGGACCCGCATCCCCACGCGCCGCTCGGTCGGCGTGCCGTCCGCGTCGTCTTGCGTCCGGGACGCCACCACTCCGCCCCACAAGTCCCCGGGCGCGGCGTCGTCGGGCACGACGAGCACGAGCGGGACCGTCGCGGACTCGCCGGGTGCGACGTCCACCTGCGTGGGCTCGACCAAGAGCCATCGCCCGATGCCGGACGCGGCGTCGTCGCGCGTCGCCAGGTCGAACGCCCCCTCGTCGGACGTGACGGCGTCGGCGGCGTAGACGTCGAGCGTCAGCGGCTCGTCGCCGGTGTTGGTGACCACGATGCCGTCGTCGACCCGGTCCCCGGGGTTGACGGCGTACTCGAGCTCGGACCGGCCGCCGCCGAGCTCACCGGGCGCGGCGCGGACCGTCCACGGCGCGTCAGCGGCCGCCGGGGTCGTCGGGCTCGCACTCGCCGCGGCCGCCAGGTTCGCAGCCGCTGGGGTCGTCGGGTTCGCGCTCGCCGCGGTCGTCGGGCTCGCGCTCGCCGCGGTCGTCGGGCTCACCGCCGCCGTGGTCGTCAGGCTCACGGCCGCCAGGCTCGTGTCGGCTGCGGCCGCCAGGCTCGTGTCGGCTGCGGCCGCCAGGC
>CAZBIO010000043.1:0-4968 GCA_964491965.1 uncultured Cellulomonas sp. | reverse complement strand
AGCCGAGCGCCTGCGCGGCCGCGGTGAGCGTGCCGTGCTCGGCGATCGCCTGGAGCAGGCGCAGCGCGCCGACGTCCAGCCCGCGCAGCTCGTCGTCCACCGCGCCACCATAACCTCGGTGGATGACACCCGTGGGCAACTGCCCGTGGTGTGATGCCGGGCCGCCCGCCACCCTGGGACCGTGACCCTCGACACGCTGCGCGCCGCCTTCGCCCCGACGCCGGGCTACCTCAACACCGCGACCAACGGCCTGCCGACGCGGGCGACGGTCGCGGCGCTGACCGAGGCGCTCGCCGACTGGCAGTCGGGGCGGGCGAACCTCGCCGCGTACGACGGGCACGTGGCCGCCGCGCGCGCGGCGTTCGCGCGGGTCGTCGGGGTGCCGGTCGCCGACGTGGCGATCGGCGCGCAGACGGCCACCGCCACCGCGCTGGTCGCCACCAGCCTGCCGGCGGGCGCGGAGGTGCTGACGATCGAGGGTGACTTCACGTCCGTCACCTACCCGTTCCTGGCACGCGGGGACCTGCGCGTGCGCGCCGTTCCGCCGGCCGCACTGCCCGACGAGGTTCGCCCGGGCACCGCCGCGGTCGCGTTCTCGCTGGTGCAGTCGCGGGATGGCGTGATCGCCGACGGGGCGGCCGTCGCCGCGGCCGCCCGCGATGCCGGGGCACTGACCGTCGCCGACCTGACCCAGGCCGCCGGGTGGCTGCCCGTGGACGCCGGGCTGTTCGACGTCGCCGCGGTGTCCGCCTACAAGTGGCTGTGCGCGCCACGTGGCACCGCCTTCCTCACCGTCGGCCCGGCGGCACGCGGGCGGCTGCGGCCGATCAACGCCAACTGGTACGCGGGCGAAGACGTCTGGGGCTCGGTGTACGGGCACGACATGCGGCTCGCGGAGTCCGCCCGCCGCTACGACCTCTCGCCGGCGTGGCTGTGCTGGGTGGGCGCCGTGCCCGCCCTGGAGGCGTTCGCCGACGAGCTCGCCGGCCCCGATCCCGACGCGATCCGCCGCCACGACGTCGGCCTCGCCGACTCCCTGCGCGCGGGGCTCGGCCTGCCGCCCGGCGGCAGCGCGATCGTCTCGGTGCCCGACCCGTCCGGCGACCTCGCGGCCCGGCTCGCCGCGGCCGGGCTGCGGACCGCCGGGCGCGGCGGGTGCGCGCGGCTCGCGTTCCACGTGTGGAACGACGAGGGGGACGTCGCCGCCGCCCTCGCCGCGCTGCGCTGAGTGGGCCCGCGGGACCGCGCGCCGGCCGACGAGTGTGCCGCGTCTGCGCAGGACGAACGGCGCGCGCTCGCCTAGCCTCGGGGCAAACCGAGGGAGGCACAGTGGAGACCATCCGCTCCGACGACGGCACGACGATCGCGTTCGACCGGATCGGCGCCGGCCCACCGATCGTCCTGGTGGCGGGCGCCTCGTGCGACCGCCACGTCGACGACGCGATCGCCGAGAGCCTGGGCGAGTCGTTCACGGTCCTCAACTACGACCGGCGTGGGCGCGGCGACAGCGCCGACACCGCCCCGTACGACGTGCATCGGGAGATCGAGGACGCGGACTCCCTCGACCGGCTCCTCGGGAACGACGACCGCGACGGGGCCATGGCCCTGTTCCTCGGCTACGTCGGCCTGCCGGACCAGGCGATCCAGGCGATGCGCTCGTCGCCGTTCTGGCAGGCGAACCTCGCGCTGGCCCCGACGCTCGCGTACGACGCCGCCGTGATGGGCGACGGCCGGCCGCCCGTCGCCGCGCTCGGCTCGATCGCGGTACCGACGCTGGTGCTCACCGGCGACCGCAGCCCGGAGTTCCTGCGGGCGGCCGGCGAGGCCGCGGCGGGCGCGATCCCCGGGGCGCGTTCGCAGGTGCTGTCCGGGCAGGACCACGCGGTGCAGGCCGGCGCGCTCGCGCCGGTGGTCGCGGAGTTCGTCGGGCGATAGCTCGTCGGGCCCAACTCAGCACGACGCGGTGGCGGACGTGAAGGCGGCCAGCGCCGCCTCGCCGAACAGCACGAACCGCACCAGGTCCACCGCGGGCTCGTCGTGCTCGGCGCCCCAGCCCCGGACCGCCTCGACGGCCACGCGCGCGACCACTCGCACGTCCCAGCCGTAGACGCCCGCGCTGACCGCGGGGAAGGCGACCGACCGCGCGCCGAGGCCGGCGGCGACGTCGAGGCTCGTCGTGAAGCAGGACGCGAGGAGGGCCGGATCCGTCTCGCCGGCGTGGCGGTTGGGGCCGACGGTGTGGATCACCCACTGCGCCGGCAGGTCGAACCCGGGCGTGGCCACCGCCTGCCCGACGGGCAGCCCGGCCGGGAGCGTGGTGCGCCGCAGCGCGCGGCAGGCCTCGAGGAGCCGGGGGCCGGCCGCCGCGTGGATGGCGCCGTCGACACCACCCCCGCCGAGCAGGGACGAGTTGGCCGCGTTGACGATCGCGTCCACGTGCTGGGTGGTGATGTCGCCGGCCACGGCCTCGAGCCTCACGCGCCCCATCCTCGCGCGGTGGCCCCGGCGGGGCCGGGTGGGCGCGGCGGCGCAGACATGACGCGGCCCCTCGGACGCTTACTCCGAGGGGCCGATGCCGAGGCCAAGGTAGCGGCGCGGCACACCCGTCCAGGTGAACGACACGCGGACACATCCACAAATTCTGTCCACACCCCTGTGTCTTCCCGGTCTTCGTGCAGGTCAGCTTGTGGACATCGCTGTGAGGTCAACGGTGGATAAAGAAATCTCCTGGAACCCCTTGTGACCCCCTGGTGAACGCACTAGAAATTAGCCATCGGCCTCGACACCGAGACCCGAAGGTGAAGGACTCCCCCCGGGGAGCTCTAGAACCGGGCGGCTTCGGAGTCGGGGACGGACCGACCGGAGAACGGGCGGCCACGTCGGCGGGGAAACCCGAAGACATGTTCGATGGCGCGAGCCACCGACCCGCGTACGACGACGCGGGGGCCTCCTGCGACCGGGCGGTCGATCGCAGTGGTCCCGATCCTTCGGGATGGGCACCCGGTTCGCCGGGCGTTCCTCCGGAGGTTGAGGGAGTCAGCCGCAACGTCGGAGCGGTGTCCGCCTCCGGGCGGCTGGGGCCAGCGCCCTGCCGGGTCACACCGGCGGAGGTGCAGGTTCCCGGGCCCCGGTGGCACGCGACCTGCGGTCAGAGGAAGGCCCCTCGGACGCTTACTCCGAGGGGCCTTTCCTCATGTCCAGGCGGAACTCAGGCCGGCACGGACTCCAGCAGGATCGTCACCGGCCCGTCGTTGACCAGCTCCAGCGCCATGTCGGCGCCGAACACGCCCGTCGCCACCTCGAGCCCGCGCGCCCGCAGCGCCTCCGCGACGGCCGCGACCAGCGGCTCGGCCACGGGCCCGGGCGCCGCGGCGTTCCACGTGGGCCGGCGCCCCTTACGCGTGTCGGCGTACAGCGTGAACTGCGAGACGACGAGCACCGGGGCGCCGACGTCCACCGCCGCCTGCTCATCGCGCAGGATGCGCAGCTCGGCGACCTTCCGCGCGATCAGCTCCACCTGGGCGGGCCCGTCCCCGGGTGTGACGCCGACGAGCACCGCGAGGCCGGGCCGGTCGATCTGCCCCACCACCTGCCCGTCCACGGTCACGGACGCGCGCGTGACCCGCTGAACCACCGCCCGCACGGGCTACCAGCCGCCGCGCGACGAGCCGCTGCTCCCGCCGCCGCGGCGCCGCGAGTGTGGCGAGACCGCGGGCCGTACATCGACCAGGTAGACGATCGCGCCGACGGCCGCCACCAGCGCGAGGAACTGGAAGAACCCGGGCACGCCGCCGAGCGGCAGCCCGAGGAACGCCACCGCGGTGCCGACTCCGGTGACCGTCAGCCAGAACGTGCGCGTCCGCTTGCCCGCGGCCGGGAAGGCGCGAGCGGGGCGGATCAGGCAGTCGACCAGCGCCCACACGGCGAGCACGAAGATCGCGAGCGAGAACAGCAGGAACAGCAGCTGCTGGATCGAGGCGACCCCGAACAGGAGGTTCACGCGCCCGAGCCTACGCGAGCCGGTTCGGGCACCACCCGGAGCCCCTCCGCCCGACCGGCCGCCGCGAGGTCGTCGTCGAAGCTGGCGACGAGCAGGTCGTCGGCCCGCAGCGTCAGCGCCGAGGCGAGGTGCACCGCGGCGTCGGGGGTGAGGGCGTGGCGCACGACGAGCGACGCGGCCTCGTCGAGCACGACCGCCGTCGGCTCGACGACGTACAGGCCCGGCCACAGCCGGTCCCACTCCTCCAATGCGGCGCGCGCCCGCGGCAGGCGCCCCGAGCGGAACGCGTCGGCCACGGCGGCGCGCAGCTCCGTGTCGGCCAGGCGGGTGGTGGCGACCACGTCCGCGCCGTTCCACAGTGCGGCGGCCAGCGCGCTGCCCGTCTCCGGCACGCACAGTTTCACCAGTGCCGTGGTGTCGAGGTAGGCGATCATCAGCGCCGACGCCGGCGCATGAGGCCGGGTGTCCGCGCGGCGGGCTCCTCGACCCGGGCCGCGGGCCGGTCGACGGCGGGCGCCGTCAGCAGGCCGTCGCGCTCGAGCCGGGCGATGAGGTCGGCCGACTCCACGCCGGTCAGCCGCGCCACTGGCACGCCGCGCTCGGTGATCACCACGTCCTCGCCGGCACGCGCCCGCTCGATCCACTGCTTCAGCTCCGCGCGCAGCGCGCTGACCGCGACCTCCACGAGCGGAACGGTACCGGCGCGCACCCGCCCCCGCCGAGATCGGCACCTCACGACGGCGGCGCGCCCACTCCCGCCCCCACTCGCCGCGCCCACTCCCGCTCCCGCTCGCGAGATGAGCACTTCCAAGTCAGATGAGCACCAGCAAGTGCACATCTCGCTTGGAGGTGCACATCTCGCGGCGGGGGAGGTGGAAGGGGAGGAGAGGGCGGCGGCGGTGGGGTTACAGGTCGGGGAGGGCGGCGCGGGCGTCGGCCGGGGTCGCGCCGGCGGCCTCGAGCACGTC
>CAZBIO010000042.1:0-8852 GCA_964491965.1 uncultured Cellulomonas sp. | reverse complement strand
GTGAGCACCTCGTGCATCGCGGCGGTGTCGTCGCGGGCGCCGTTCCCGTCCTCGCCCCGCACGGTGAACAGGCGGTACTCGCTCTTGCGCGCCAGGCCGTCCTCGAACACCACCATCGAGGCCGACTGGTAGGTGCCCTGCATGTGCGAGACGTCGTAGCACTCGATGCGCAGCGGGGCGCTCGGCAGGTCGAGCGCCTCCTGGATCTCGCGCAGCGCCTGGCTGCGGGTGGTGAGGTCGCCGGCGCGCTTGGTGCGATGCAGCGCGAGGGCGTGCTCCGCGTTCTGGCGCACCGTCTCGGCGAGCTCCCGCTTGTCGCCGCGCTGCGGCACGCGGACCGACACGCGGCTGCCGCGCAGCCCCGTCAGCCAGGCCTGCACCTGCTGCACGTCGGGCGGCAGCACGGGCACCAGCACCTCGCGCGGCACGACGCCGCCGTCCGCGGGCTCGTCGTCCACGCCGCCGTAGACCTGCTGGAGCAGGCGCTCCACCAGCTCGGCGTCGTCGACGTCCTCGACCTTCTCCACCACCCAACCGCGCTGACCGCGGATCCGGCCGTCGCGGACGTGGAACACCTGCACCGCGGCCTCGAGCTCGTCGCCGGCGAGGGCGAAGATGTCGGCGTCGGTGCCGTCCGCCAGCACCACCGCGTTGCGCTCGGTCGCGCGCTCCAGCGTGGCGATGTCGTCCCGCAGGCGGGCCGCCCGCTCGAAGTCCAGCTCCGCCGCGGCCGCCTTCATCGCCTGCGTCAGCCGCCGCGTGAACCGGGCGGTGTCGCCGGCCATGAAGTCGCAGAAGTCCTGGGCCAGCCGGTGGTGGTCCTCCGGGCTGATCCGACCGACGCACGGCGCCGAGCACTTGTCGATGTACCCGAGCAGGCACGGCCGCCCCTGCTGGTGCGCGCGCTTGAACACGCCCGCCGAGCAGGTGCGCACCGGGAACACGCGCAGCAGCAGGTCGACCGTCTCGCGGATCGCCCATGCGTGCGCGTACGGGCCGAAGTACCGGGTGCCCTTGCGCTTGGCACCGCGCATCACCTGCACCCGCGGGAACTCGTCGGCCATCGTCACGGCGAGGTACGGGTACGACTTGTCGTCGCGGTACTTGACGTTGTACCGCGGGTCGAACTCCTTGATCCACGAGTACTCGAGCGCCAGCGCCTCGACCTCGGTGCCCACCACCGTCCACTGGACCGACGCCGCCGTGGTGACCATCGTCTGCGTGCGGGGGTGTAGCCCGGCGATGTCCTGGAAGTAGCTGTTCAGCCGGTTGCGCAGGCTCTTCGCCTTGCCCACGTAGATGACGCGGCCGTCCCGGTCCCGGAAGCGGTACACCCCCGGCGCGTCCGGGACCTGCCCGGGCTTGGGACGGTAGGTGGCGGGATCGGCCATGGGTTCGAGCCTAGTTCGCCGGTCCGACGAGCCCGCCCCCAGGTAGCGTGAGCCCGTGCCGCAGCTCCACACCTACGCCGTCGACCTCACCTGGACCGGCGCGCGCACGTACGGGACGACGAGCTTCACGGCCTACGGGCGCGATCACGAGCTGCGTGCCGGCGACCGGCCGGTGCTCCTCGGCACGTCCGACCCGCACTTCCGCGGGGATCCCACACGGTGGTCGCCCGAGGACCTGCTGGTCGGGTCGCTGGCGCAGTGCCACATGGTCTGGCTGCTCCACCTGGCGGCGCGCGACGGCGTCGCGATCCTCGGCTACACGGACGGCGCCACGGGCACCATCCGCATCGAGTCCGCCGGCCACGGCCACTTCACCGAGGTGGTGCTCCACCCGCGGGTGTCCGTCGCGGAGGACGCGGAGCTCCCCGACGGCACGCCCGTGACCGACGACGTGCTCGCGGGGCTGCACGCCGAGGCGCACGAGCACTGCTTCATCGCGCGGTCGATGAACTTCCCGGTGCGCGTGCAGCCGGCCCCCCTGGCGTTCGTCGGCTAGGCGCTCTGCCGCTGCCGCTCCGGCTCCAGCACCTCGGCGAGGAACCGGCCGGTGTAGCTCGCGTCCACCGTCGCGACGTGCTCCGGCGTGCCCTCCGCCACCACGAGCCCGCCACCCGATCCACCCTCGGGACCCAGGTCCACCACCCAGTCGGCGTTCTTGATGACGTCGAGGTTGTGCTCGATCACGATCACCGTGTTGCCCTTGTCCACCAGCGACTGGAGCACCCCGAGGAGCTTGCGCACGTCCTCGAAGTGCAGGCCCGTCGTCGGCTCGTCGAGCACGTAGACCGTCTTGCCCGTGGACCGCCGCTGGAGCTCCGACGCCAGCTTGACGCGCGGCGCCTCACCGCCGGACAGCGTGGGGGCGGGCTGGCCGAGCCGCACGTACCCCAGGCCGACGTCGACGAGCGTCTTGAGGTGGCGCGAGATCGCCGGCACCGCGGCGAAGAACTCGCTCGCCTCCTCGATCGGCATGGCGAGCACGTCCGCCACCGTCTTGCCCTTGAAGTGCACCTCGAGCGTCTCGCGGTTGTACCGCGCGCCGTGGCACACCTCGCACGGGACGTAGACGTCCGGGAGGAAGTTCATCTCGATCTTCAGCGTGCCATCGCCCGAGCACGCCTCGCAGCGGCCGCCCTTGACGTTGAAGGAGAAGCGCCCCGGCGTGTAACCGCGGACCTTCGCCTCCGTCGTCTCGGCGAACAGCCGCCGCACGTGGTCCCACACGCCCGTGTACGTGGCGGGGTTGGACCGCGGGGTGCGGCCGATCGGCCCCTGGTCGACGTGCACCACCTTGTCGAGCTGGTCCAGGCCGGTCACCGTGCGATGGCGCCCCGGCACCTGGCGCGCGCCGTTGAGCTCGTTCGCCAGCACCGTGTAGAGGATCGTGTTGACCAGCGTCGACTTCCCGGAGCCGGAGACCCCCGTCACCGCCGTGAACACGCCGAGCGGGAACGCGACGTCGATGCCCTGGAGGTTGTGCTCGGTCGCGCCAAGGACGCGCACCTGCCGCTTGTGGTCCACCGGCCGGCGCACCTGCGGCATCGGGATCGAGCGCCGCCCCGACAGGTAGGCGCCCGTCACCGACTCCGGCGTGGCGAGCAGCCCGGCCAGGTCGCCGGAGTGCACCACGCGTCCCCCGTGCTCGCCGGCCCCCGGGCCGATGTCGACGATCCAGTCGGCGGTGCGGATCGTCTCCTCGTCGTGCTCGACGACGATGAGCGTGTTCCCCAGGTCGCGCAGCCGCGTCAGCGTGTCGATGAGCCGCCGGTTGTCGCGCTGGTGCAGCCCGATGCTCGGCTCGTCGAGCACGTACAGCACGCCGACCAGGCCGGAGCCGATCTGCGTCGCCAGCCGGATGCGCTGCGCCTCGCCGCCGGACAGCGTCGCCGCCGGGCGGGACAGCGTCAGGTAGTCGAGCCCGACGTCGAGCAGGAACCCGAGCCGCGCCTGGATCTCCTTGAGCACCTGGATCGCGATGACCCGCTCGCGCGCACCGAGCTCCAGCGCGTCGAGGAAGTCGCGCGCCTCGCGGATCGGCAGCCGGCACACGTCCCAGATCGACTTGCCGCCCACCTTGACGGCGAGCACCTCCGGCTTGAGCCGCGCCCCAAGGCAGACCGGGCACGGCACCTCGCGCATGAACGCCTCGTAGCGCTCCTTGCTCCAGTCCGACTCGGTCTCCGCGTAGCGGCGCTCGATGAAGTTGATGACGCCCTCGAAGCCCGTCGAGTACTGGCGCTCCCGGCCCCACCGGTTCTTGTAGCGGACCTTGACCTCGTAGTCCTGCCCGTGCAGCACCGCGTCCCTCGCCCGCTGGGGCAGGGCGCGCCACGGCGTGTCCATCGAGAACCCGAGGTCGTCGGCCAGCGCGGACAGGACGCGCTCGAAGTAGTCCGCGGCCGTCTGCGCCCACGGCGCCACCGCACCCTGGCGCAGCGTCAGCTCCTCGTTCGGCACGACGAGGTCGGGGTCCACCTCGAGCCGCGACCCGATGCCCGTGCACTCGGGGCACGCGCCGTACGGGGCGTTGAACGAGAACGTGCGCGGCTCCACCTCGTCGAGCGTCAGCACGTGGTCGTTCGGGCAGGAGCGCCGCTCCGAGAAGCGCCGCTCCTTCGTCGGGTCGTCGATGTCGAGGTCGACCAGGTCCACCACCACCAGGCCCCCGGCGAGGTTGAGCGCGGTCTCGATCGAGTCGGTCAGCCGCCGCTGCACGCCCTCGCGCGCGACGAGCCGGTCGACCACCACCTCGATGTCGTGCTTGAGCTTCTTCTCCAGCGTCGGCGGGGTCGCCAGCTGGACCACCTCGGCGTCCACCCGCGCGCGGGAGAAGCCCTTGGCCTGGAGCTCGGCGAACAGGTCCGAGTACTCGCCCTTGCGGCCGCGCACCACGGGCGCGAGCACCTGGTAGCGCGTGCCCTCCGGCAGCTCGAGCAGGCGGTCGACGATCTGCTGCGGCGTCTGCGACTGCACGCGCTCGCCGCACACCGGGCAGAACTGGGTGCCGGCGCGCGCGAACAGCAGGCGGAGATAGTCGTAGACCTCGGTGATGGTCCCGACGGTCGACCGCGGGTTCCGGTTGGTCGACTTCTGGTCGATGGACACGGCCGGCGACAGACCCTCGATGAAGTCGACGTCGGGCTTGTCCATCTGGCCCAGGAACTGCCGCGCGTACGCGGACAGCGACTCGACGTAGCGGCGCTGCCCCTCCGCGAAGATCGTGTCGAACGCCAACGAGGACTTCCCGGAACCCGAGAGACCGGTGAAGACGATCAGCCTGTCGCGCGGAAGGTCGAGGTCCACATTTCGCAGGTTGTGCTCGCGTGCACCCCGCACCACCAGCCGCTCGTTCACGATCCGCGAGTCTACGTCGCCCCACTGACACTCGCACACATGTTCGATCGGTGTGTCACCGAGCGACGTCGAGGCACGCCACGAGAAGTAGGAGCAACGGGCCGCCGACGACGAGGACGAGGGCGCCCATGATGAACGCTCCGCCCGATATCGCCAGGCCCGCTATCGCCCATCCCTGCCGGGACCGCCAACGCCTGGGCGTTCGCAGCAGTGCAACGAGCGACAAGACGAAACCGGCCGCCCCGAGGTATGCGAGACCCGAATGGTGGCCGCCCGCCGCCTGTGGACAACCCTCGAACTCACGGCCGTTCCGGTGCGCCCGCCCGGCGCCCGCGCGACGATGTGCCCATGACCTACACCGGCGACGTGCGGCCTGGCGGGCTCACCGCGCTTCGGGCGCTCGACGAGGTCGACATCCGCAAGGCGTCGGTCGGCCCGTACGACAACAACGCGTACCTGCTGACGTGCCGCCGGTCGGGCGACCAGCTGCTGATCGACGCCGCCGCCGACCCCGACCGCCTCCTCGCGCTGGTCCGCGAGGGCGACCCGGGCGCGCACCTCGGCCAGGTGGTGACCACGCACCGCCACGGCGACCACACCGGCGCCCTGGCGTCGATCGTCGCGGTGACCGGGGCGCAGACGGCGGCGGGCACCGACGACGCGGACGCGATCGCGCAGGCGACCGGCCGCCCCGTCTCCCGCCGGCTCGTCGACGGCGACACCCTGACCGTGGGCCACCTGGTGCTCGGCGTCGTCGCGCTGCGCGGCCACACCCCGGGCTCGGTCGTCCTCGTCTACCGCGAGCCCGAGCACACGCGCGCAGCGGACGCGGTCCCCGGCCGCGCGCACCTCTTCACCGGCGACAGCCTGTTCCCCGGGGGCGTCGGCAACACCGACCACGACCCCGCGCGCTTCGCGCGCCTGCTCGGCGACGTCACCGCCCGGATCTTCGACCGGTTCGGAGACGACACGTGGGTCTACCCGGGCCACGGCAGGGACACGACGCTCGGCGCCGAGCGCCCGCACCTCGCCGAGTGGCGCGAGCGCGGCTGGTAGCGACCGGCAGGCCTCAGGAGGCGTTCGTCGTCGCGGGCCCGGCGGGCGCCTTCGGCATCGCGAGCACGATCTCCCGCACCACGCGCCGCAGCACCTTCCCCACCTGCGACCGCGGCAGGTCCGGCAGCACGACGAGCCGACGCGGCAGCTGGTACCGCGCCAGGCGCTGCGCGCACCAGGCCCGCACGGACTCCAGGTCCACCCCGTGCGCCCCCTCGGCGAGCACCACGGCGGCCACCACGCTCTCGCCGTGCGTCCCCGCGGGCTCGCCCACGACGGCGACGTCCGCGATCCCCGGCATCATCCGGAGGTGGTCCTCCACCTGCGACGGGTACACCTTGAAGCCGGAGGAGACGATCATCTCCTTCACCCGGTCGACGAGGACGACGAACCCGTCGGGCTCCACGCGCACCACGTCCCCGGTCCGCAGCCACCCACCCGGCAGCAGCTGGTGCGCGGTCTCCTCCGGCGCGTTCCAGTAGCCCGCGAACACCTGTGGGCCCCGCACCAGCAGCTCCCCCGCGGTGCCCTCGGGCACGTCGACCGTCAGGTCCTCCTGGTCCACCACGCGGACCTCCGTCGACGGCCACGGCATGCCGAGCGCGCCGGGACGGCGGTCGGCGGTGAACGGGTTGCCGAGCGCGACCGGCGAGGTCTCGGTCATCCCGTAGCCCTCGATCACCAGCCCCCCGGTCAGCTCCTCCCAGCGCCGCGCCACCTCGACGGGCAGCGCCATCGCACCCGAGATCCCGTACCGGACGGACGTCAGGTCCACGCCGCGCGCCACAGCCGCCGTCGCGAGCCGGTCGAGCATCGGCGGCACGCCGGGCATGAACGTCGCCGGCCGGCGCTTCTGCGCCGCGAGCACCATGTCCGTGTCGAAGCTGGGGAACACGACGAGCGTCGCGGCGATGTTCGTCCCGTACGCCAGGCACAGCGTGAGGCCGAAGGCGTGGAAGAACGGCAGCACGGCGTCGATCACCTCGGCGCCGTCGCGCGCGCCGAGCCACACCTTGCCCTGCACCACGTTGGCCATGAGGTTGCGGTGCGTCAGCACGGCGCCCTTCGGCGTCCCGGTGGTGCCCCCCGTGTACTGGATGAGCGCGGTGTCCGACGAGGCCGGCCACGGGTGCTCGTCGGGCAGCGGGGTCGCCGTGGCGACCAGCTCCTTCCACGTGGGCACGCCCGCCGGCACCGGGCCGCACATCGCCGCCCGCTTCTCACGCGCCTTCCGCACCGGCAGCCGCAACGCCAGGCGCATGGTCCAGGGCAGGTCCGCCGCGAGGTCGACGGCGACGACGTGCCGCAGCGCCTCGCCGCGCGCCTCGAGGACCGCCGGGACCACCTTCGTCCAGACGAGCGCGACGGACGCGCCGCAGTCGGCGAGCTGGCGGCCCAGCGCCTCCGCCGTGTAGGTCGGGTTGTGCTCGACCACTACCGCGCCGATGCGCAGCACGGCGTGGAACGCCACCACGTGGGAGGCGCAGTTCGGCAGCACGATCGCCACGCGGTCGCCTGCCCGCACACCGAGGTCGACGAGCGCCGCGGCGGCCCGCGCGACCTCGTCGGACAGCGCCCGGTACGTCCACGTGCGCCCCAGGAAGTCCACCGCCACGCGGTCCGGCCACCGCTCGGCCGCGCGCGTCAGGGTGGCGCCGAGCGGCTCGTCGGGCACCTCGATCTCACGCGGAACACCCGCCGGGTAGGCGGCGGGGACGGGCAGCGGGACAGACGTCGGCGTCACGCTCCGAGCCTAACCTACGGAACCGTAGGTTACGGACGCGTAGGCTCCGGGGCGGCGCCCCGCGCGTCACCCCGACCGCATCCTGACCACGCACAACGCGCCGCGACGCCGGTCCCTAGCCTCCTGGACGAACGTCCGACAGAGCGGAGCAGCGCTGTGCAGGTCTACCTCGAACCCGTCCTCGACCAAGTCTTCCGACGCAACCCCGGGGAGGTGGAGTTCCGGCAGGCGGTGACCGAGGTGTTCGAGAGCCTCGGGCCGGTGCTCGACCGGAACCCCGCCTACCTCGACGCCATGGTCCTCGAACGCATCTGCGAACCCGAGCGGCAGATCATCTTCCGGGTGCCGTGGACCGACGACGAGGGCCACGTCCACATCAACCGCGGCTTCCGGGTCGAGTTCAACTCGGCCCTCGGCCCCTACAAGGGCGGCCTCCGGTTCCACCCGTCCGTCAACCTCAGCATCATCAAGTTCCTCGGCTTCGAGCAGGTGTTCAAGAACTCGCTGACCGGGATGCCCATCGGCGGGGCCAAGGGCGGGTCGGACTTCGACCCGCGCGGCCGGTCCGACGCCGAGATGATGCGGTTCTGCCAGTCCTTCATGACCGAGCTCTACCGGCACCTCGGCGAGCACACCGACGTCCCCGCCGGCGACATCGGCGTCGGTGAGCGGGAGATCGGGTACCTGTTCGGCCAGTACAAGCGGATCGCCAACCGCTACGAGTCCGGGGTCATCACCGGCAAGGGGATCCGCTGGGGCGGCTCGCTCGTGCGCCGGGAGGCCACCGGCTACGGCGCGGTGCTGTTCGCGCGCGAGATGCTGCGGTCGCGCGGCGAGGACGTCGACGGACGCCGCGTCGTGGTGTCCGGGTCCGGCAACGTCGCGATCTACGCGGTCGACAAGGCGAAGCAGCTCGGCGGCCGGGTCGTGGCGTGCTCCGACTCCCGCGGCTACGTCCTCGACGAGTCGGGGCTCGACCTCGACCTGCTCAAGCAGGTCCGGGAGGTCGAGCGCCTGCCGGTCGCCGAGTACGCGCGCCGCCGCGGCGGCGAGGCGCGCTACGTCGCCGGACGCCGCGTGTGGGAGGTCGGGGCGGACATCGCGCTGCCCTGCGCCACCCAGAACGAGCTCGACGAGGACGACGCCGCCCGCCTGATCCGCTCCGGCGTCCGTGCCGTCGCCGAGGGCGCGAACATGCCGACCACGCCGGCCGCCATCGCGGCGTTCGCCGAGGCCGGCGTGCTATT
>CAZBIO010000041.1:0-6261 GCA_964491965.1 uncultured Cellulomonas sp. | reverse complement strand
CCTCGGTGACCAACGTGAGGGCGGCGTCCGGCGGCGTCGACGCCGAGACCGTCGAGGAGGCGAAGAACCGGGGTCCGCTGACGTTGCGCAGCGGGCAGCGGGCCGTCACCGCCTCCGACTACGAGGCGATCACCCGCCAGGCGTCGATCGAGGTGGCGCGGGCGCGCTGCCTGTCGGCCGCGCACACCGGGTCCCCGGTGGTGCGCGTGCTCGTCGTGCCCAACGTGCGCAGCGACCCGCGCAGCCACCGCATCGACGACTTCGCCATCTCCCCCGCCCTGCTGGACGCGGTCGTCGACGCGCTCGACGAGCGACGGCCGGTCGGGGTGCCGGTCGAGGTGGGCGCGCCCTACTACCAGGGCGTCTCGGTGGCGACGCTCATCCGCACCCTCCCGGGCCGCCCGGCGGCCTCCGTGCGCCAGCGTGTGGCCGACGCGCTCACCCGCTACATCAACCCGCTCACCGGCGGGCCCGAGGGCACCGGCTGGCCGTTCGACACCCCGCTGGCCGCGACGGCGGTGGCGCAGGTGGTCGAGGGCGTCGAGGGCGTGCTCGCGGTCGACGAGCTGCAGCTGTTCGAGTTCGACCTGCGCACCGGCCGTCGGGTCGGGGGTGGGCGGGAGTCGATCGCGCTGGAGCCCAACGCGCTGTTCCTGTCCGCCGAGCACCGCGTGGTGGCGCGATGAGCGGTGGGCGCGCGGACTGGCTGCTGCGCCAGCTGCCGCACGGCATGCAGTCGGAAGACTTCTTCGCGCGCTTCGTGCGGATCTTCCAGGCCGAGGCGGACACGCTCGTCGCGCACGCGGACAACCTGCAGCACCTCGCCGACGCCCGGCTGACGCCGCCCGCGATGGTCCGGTGGATGGCGTCCTGGCTCGGCTCGCCGGGCATCGACGCCGACTACCCCGAGGAGGCACAGCGGGAGATCCTCCTCACCGCGGCCAGGACGCTGCAGTGGCGGGGCACGCGCCGCGGGCTCGTCGGGCTGCTCCGGCTCTACTGCGGGCCGGACGTGTCGGTCACCGAGAGCGGCGGCGTGTTCGCGGGGGGCCAGGCGCCGGACGAGGAGCCGTGGGTGGCCGTGCGCGTCCCCTCCACCGGGCCGCTCGACGAGCCAGACTTCGTTCGCCTCGTGCTCGACGAGGTGCCGGCGCACGTCCATGTCGCGGTCTGGGTGGCGGACCGGCTGCTGTGGCCACCGGCGGAGTCCGACGAGCGGGGAGAGCTGGCGTCATGACGGACCTCGTGAACCGTGACCTCGGCGCCGCGACCGATGCCGTCACGGTGGTCTGCCCCGAGTGCGGCACGCGCGCCACGGTGAGCACGGCCGCGCGCCGCGCGAGCGACTTCTGCCCCACGTGCGACTACCCGTTGTTCTGGGCGCGGACGTCCGGGCTGCCCGACGAGCCCGCGGACCGGCCCGACGACGCGCTCCGCCGTGCCCCCGGCGCCCTGGGGGCGGTCCCCGTCGCGTCGATCGCATGCCCGGCGTGCGGCGAGCTCAACCTGCCGGGCGCGCGCACGTGCGTGCGGTGCGGCTCGCCGATGGACCCGCCGGCTCCGGCACCGGCACCGCCGCTGCCCGAGCCGGAGCCGGAGGTCGTCGTCGTCCGGGAGCCGGTTCCGTGCGGTCACCCGGCCACGTGGACAGTGGTCCTCGTCACCGCCCTGTGCTCGATCGTGTGCTCGGTCGGCCTGACGCTCGCCGTGGTCGCGCTGGTGCGCTAACCCCCGCGGAGCGTCAGCCGCCGCTCGGGTCGGTCGGGGGCGTGTCCGGCGTGGGGGCTTCGGTTGTGGAGACGTCGGCCGTGGGCTCGTCGGACGCGGGGGCGTCCAACGCAGGAGCGTCGAGCGACCCCGCAGCGGGCGCGCCCGGCGGCGGGTCGTCGGGCGGGTCCGGCGGCGGCTCGTCGGCCAGCGCGACCGCCACCACCGCGGAGGGCGTGCCGGACGGGATCGTCACCACCCCTCCGGCGAGCGTTCCGCCCGTCACCGTCACCGTCGTGGTCAGCCCCTCCAGGGCGGGCATCGTCACCGTGGTCGCCCGGGTGTCGGGCACGTAGACCACGGCGTCACTGCCGCCGACGAACACCGAGACGCCGGCCGAGAGCGCGCCGGCCCCCGTGCCCTGGGCGACGACGACGTCGATCGTCGTCGGCGGCGACGTGGCCGTGCTCGTCGCGCGCAGGGCGAGCGTCGTCTCGGTCACGGTGATCACCGGTGCCATGAGCGTCCCCGTGCCGGCCACGACGTGGATGGTGCCGGTCCACCTGCCCAGGTGCCCCGACGGGCCGGACACGGTCGCCGTCCAGTCACCGACCGGCACCTGGTTGAAGGTCGTGACGAACGTGTTCGAGCCCGGCGACCGCACCACGGGCTGCGGCGCGAGGTTCGCGCTGCCGCTCGCCGTCAGGGTGACGATCGCCCCGGTCAGGTCCGTGCCGCGCGCCGAGGTCACGGTGACGGTCACCTGACGGCTGACCTCCTGCAGGGCGAGGTCGACGACGAGGCCCTGGCCCGGCTGGATGGTGACGGAACGCGTGACGGTCACCGCCGGGTCCGACGGCAGCGCGGTCGACAGCGTGTACGTGCCCGCCTCGACGGTGTCGAACGAGTACGTGCCGTCCGCCGCGCTCTGCACCGTCGTGGCCGTTCCGCTCGGCGTCGGCGTCAGGGACACCTCGGCGTCCGCGACCGGCTCGGTGCCGCCGCCGACGAGCTGGTGGAGCACGGTCCCCTGGACGGATCCCGCCGGCTGGGTGATGGGGATGCGCAGGTTCGACGTGGTGCCGGCCGTCAGCGTGACGGACGTGGACAGCGGCGCGTAGCTGCCGCCGGTGATCGACAGTGTGTACGTCAGCGGTGGCAGGTCGGAGAACGAGTAGGCGCCGCCGGTCCCCGGCGTGGCCGGGACGCTGATCTGGTGGCCGGCGGCGTCCTGGTACTCCAGCCTCAGCTGCAGGCCGCTCACCCCGTGGCTGGCGTCGTCCACGACCGTGACGCGCAGCGACGCCGATTGCGGGGTCAGCGTCAGCGTCAGGGGCGCACCGGGGCCGGGGACGACGAGGGCAGGCCCGGTGATCGCCCCGCCGTCCCACGCCGGGACGGTCACCCGGGAAGACCCGGACGGCGAGTAGTTCCGCTGCGACGCGCCGACGAACCAGTCGCCGGCCGTCAGGCCGTCGGTCACCGCCGTGCCCGTGACCGAGAAGGCGCCGTCGTCGCCACTGGTGCCCGTGAACGACGTGGTGCTCGGGTTCGACGACGGGCCGTTCCGGACGGTGACCGTCGCCCCCGACAGCACCTGCGTCCAGCCGGTGTCGATCTCCTCCACCACGGTCCCGACGACGGTGCCGAGGGGGACCAGGGCCACGGTCTGCGGGTCGGTCGACGACTGTGCGGCCGTCACCGTGACGGTGCCCGTCGTCGTCGTGTACCCCGGCGCGCGCACGTCGACCTTGTAGGAGCCGATCGCCTGCGAGCCGAAGTCGACGCAGTCCTCGCCGGGCTCGGCGGCGATCTTCGTCTTCGTCGACCCGACGTAGAGCGTCATGACGGAGCCGAGGACGTGGATCGTCGTCCGCGCCGGGTCGTCCCGCGAGGCGGCGCACACGCGCAGCATCCCGTCGGCCTGCAGCTCCCACACCACCGGCGTCATCGGGGTGCCGGGCGAGACGGTGAACGTCTGCGTCGTCGGTGCGTATCCGGGGGCGGACGCCGTCACCGTGTACGTGCCGGGACGCACCATGCGGGCCCCCGTCCCACCGGCAGGGTCGAGCGGCTGGGCGGTGTCCGACCAGATGACACGGCCGGTCGAGTCCACCGACGCCGACAGGTCGCCGGTGCCCGCGGGATGGTCGGTGATCGTCATCGTCACGGCGGGCGCGGGCCCCGTCAGGGGAGGCGTGAACGTCACCTGGCCGACGAAGGGGATGCCGCTCGGCGCGAGCGTCAGGCTCGCCAGCTGTGCCATCGGCACGTCGGCCGCGTTGAGGTCGGCGTAGCCGGCGGCGCTCACGGAGACGTCGACGAGCGACTCGACGAGGGGCAGGTTGAGCACGGGGGCACCGGTGGGGCAGGTGTCCGCGCCGGTGCACACGCTGAACGCACCCTGGTCGTTGGTGTAGACGACGCCCGACGACGTCATCGGCGCCGTGCCGTTGTAGCCGGTGACCCCGGTGATGGTGACCCTCGCGTTCGACACCGGCGTGTTCGCCGCGCTGCCGATCTGTGTGAAGACGTTGCCCTGGACCGACGCCACGGTCGCCCGCAGGACGAGGGAGACGGCGACCTCCTGGTTGAGGCCCACGGTCAGGGAGGTGGTGCTCGACACGGGGCCGCTCGAGGAGGCGTCCTGCGCCCAGACGGCGTAGGTGCCGGACTGCACCGCGCGGATCTGCGTGGTGCCGTTGGCGTCGGTGGCGTCGATCGTGCCCGTCGTCGTCGGCGTCACGTGGACGACGGCCCCGACCGCCGGGTGCAGCACGCCGGACCCGTCGGAGGCCTGGACAGTGACGTTGAGGACGCCCAGCCGGTCGAGCGTGACGTCGTACCGCTTCACGTCCCCGGGCGTCAGCGTGATGCTCGTCGACGCGGGCGCGGCGTACTCGCCGGCGGCGTCGGGCACGACGAAGACCGTATAGGTGCCGCCGCGCAGCCGCGTGATCGAGTACGAGCCGTTGACGCCGATGTAGTCGCAGAACGCGGTCGGGTCGCCGGGCGTCGTGCACGTGGCGCCGCTGTCCGGCGTGGCGCACGGCGGTGCGGTGGCCGGCGCCGGCTGGCCGGGCACCCACGGCACGGCGACGACGCACGTCGACGACGGGACGCTGCCCACGCGCGCGAGGATCTCGCCCTCGAGCGACGGCGACGGGTAGAGCGCGACGGTCGCCGCCTCGACCGTCTGGCCCATGGGGACGGTGACGTCGACGCGCCCGGGCTCGTAGCCGGGCGCCGTGATCGTCAGGGAGTACCGGCCCGGCAGGAGCCCGCCCGCGCCTCCCTCGGGCAGCTGGTAGGGAGTGTCGGGGTCGGTCGTCACGGGCGGCAACGTGACGCCGGCCGCCGTCGCCGTGATCGTCGCCCGGCAGGTCTCGCCCGGCAGCAGCTGGGGGCACTCGAGCCGCGCGCCGGTGCTGGCGTCCGTGATGCGGCCCGTGATGTGCGACGTGGCCTGCAGCCCGCCGCTCGGGTCGACCGCCAGCGTCAGGCCGGCCGTCGCCGTCCCGTCCGGGGCGACGGTGACCTGCGTCGACGCGGGCACGTGCGCGTACGCCTCGGCGGTGAGCACGTACTCCCCGGCCGGGATGCCGCTGAACCGGAAGGAACCGGTGGCGTCCGAGGCGGACATCGTCTTGTACGTGCCCGGGGGGCCGACGAGCGTCAGGCCCACCCCGGCGAGGCCCGCACCGCCCGGTTCGGTGGCCGTGCCGACCACCGTGCCGCCGGTCGAGGCCATCGTGATGTGGAGCGTCGGCAGGCCGTCCGGCGTCAGGTCGAGCTCACGGGTCTGGGTGGCGTACCCGGTCCCGGAGATCGTCAGCGTGTAGTGCGCCGGCACCGGGAGGCCCGGCAGCACGAACGAGCCGGCGTTGTCACCTGTGGTCGTCGTCGCCGTGCGCGACATGTCGCCCGAGGCGGCCGTGACCGTCAGCCCGCCGAGGCCCCCGACGCCGCCGAGCGCGTCGACGCCCGCGACCGTTCCGGACAGCGTGGTCACGCCGGGGCTCAGCGTGAGGTCGACGGTGCGCGTGCCGGCCGCCGCCAGCGGCACCAGCACGGACTGCACGCCCAGCGTCGTCGACCCGGCGGAGACCAGGTACGTGCTCGGCGTCGACAGGCCATCCACCTGCCAGTGCCCGACGGCGCCGCTGGTCGCCGTACGGGTGGTCACGGTCGTCGTCCCGTCCGTCAGCGTGATCTCGACGCCGCCGGCCGGGCCGTCGGGCCCGGTGACCACGCCGGACAGGTGCCCGCCGCCCGGCTCGAGCGTCGTCTTGAGCGGCAGCGCGGCCGCCTCGGCGCCGGTCACGAGGAACCGCTGCGTCTGGTACCCCGGCTTGGCCAGCACGACGAGGTAGCGCCCGGTCGCCGACAGCCCGGCGAACGCCCACGTCCCGGTGGCGTCGGTGGTCGAGGTGAGGCGCTGCGACGGGTCGCCGCCGCTGCCCTCGACGGGCAGCGCGAGGGAGTAGACCTTGCCGGCTGGCGGGTCGGCCGGTGCGCCGCGCCGGAGCAGGGCGTTCGCGAGCCGGGCCAGCC
>CAZBIO010000040.1:0-17543 GCA_964491965.1 uncultured Cellulomonas sp. | reverse complement strand
ATGAGCCCCCTAGCTCACCGCGCGCCGCCGGACCACCGCCCGGCGCCGTCCTCGTCGTCGCCGTCGTCGTCCCACGCCTCGCCGGCCTCCCCGTCGGGCGCCCAGTCGTCGTCCGGCACCGGCGGCTCGCCGCGGAGCATCGCGAGGGTGCCGGCGAGGTCGTCGGGCTTGACGATCACCTCGCGCGCCTTGCTGCCCTCGGACGGCCCGACGATCTCCCGCGACTCCAGGAGGTCCATGAGCCGCCCGGCCTTGGCGAACCCGACGCGCAGCTTGCGCTGGAGCATCGAGGTGGAGCCGAACTGCGTGGTGATCACCAGCTCCGCCGCCTGGAGCAACAGGTCGAGGTCGTCGCCGATGTCGTCGTCCACCTGCTTCTTGGCGGGCGCCGCCATGACGTCGGGGCGGTACACCGGCTTGAGCTGCGACTTGACGTGCGCGACGACGGCGTGGATCTCCGACTCGGTCACCCACGCGCCCTGGGTGCGCATCGGCTTGGCGGCGCCCATCGGCAGGAAGAGCGCGTCGCCCTGCCCGATGAGTTTCTCCGCGCCCGGCTGGTCGAGGACGACGCGGGAGTCGGTGAGCGACGAGGTGGCGAACGCGAGGCGCGACGGGATGTTCGCCTTGATGACGCCGGTCACCACGTCGACCGACGGCCGCTGCGTCGCCAGCACCAGGTGGATGCCCGCCGCGCGCGCCAGCTGCGTGATGCGCTGGATGGACGCCTCGACGTCGCGGGGCGCCACCATCATCAGGTCGGCCAGCTCGTCGACGATCACCAGCAGGTACGGGTAGGGCGCGATCTTGCGCTCGGAGCCCGGCAGCGGCTTGACCTTGCCGGCGCGCACCGCGGCGTTGAAGTCGTCGACGTGCTTGAACCCGAACATCGCCAGGTCGTCGTAGCGCGACTCCATCTCACGCACCACCCACTCGAGGGCCTCGGCGGCCTTCTTGGGGCTGGTGATGATCGGGGTGATGAGGTGTGGGATGCCCTCGTAGACGGTCAGCTCGACGCGCTTGGGGTCGACGAGGATCATCCGCACCTCGTCGGGCGTCGCGCGCATCAGCAGCGACACGATCATCGAGTTGATGAAGCTCGACTTGCCGGAGCCGGTGGCGCCCGCGACCAGCAGGTGCGGCATCTTCGCGAGGTTGGCGACGACGTAGCCGCCCTCGACGTCCTTGCCCACGCCACAGATCAGCGGGTGCTCGGACCGCTTGGAGGCCGCGGAGCGCAGCACGTCGCCCAGGGCCACCGTCTCGCGGTCGGTGTTGGGGATCTCGATGCCGATCGCCGACTTGCCGGGGATGGGCGAGAGGATCCGCACGTCGGCGCTGGCCACCGCGTAGGCGATGTTGCGCGACAGCGCGGTGACGCGTTCCACCTTGACCGCCGGGCCGAGCTCCACCTCGTAGCGCGTCACCGTCGGGCCGCGGGTGAAGCCCGTGACCTGGGCGTCGATCTCGAACTGCTCGAGCACGCTCGTCAGCGACTCGACCACGCGGTCGTTCGCCGCCGACCGCACCTTGTGCGGGGCGCCCTTGGCCAGGACATCCTCGCTGGGCAGCAGGTACAGCACGTCGCCGCCGAGCATCGGCTGCTCGCCGCGCGGCACCGCATGGGTGGGCGGCGCCGTGAGCCCGTGCTGGTCCTGCGAACCGATGGCCTCGGTGGGCGCCGTCGCGGCGGCGCGCGACGCGGTGAGCGCGTCGGTGTCCGGGCCGGGCTCCCCGTGGTCGGTGGTGACGACGGCCGCCCGGCGGAACGCCTCGTCGGCGTCGTACTCCTCGAGCGCGTCCTCGTCCGTCGCCGCCTCGTCGGCGCGGCGGTGCAGCATGCGGGACACCAGCCCGCGGCGCCGCGGTTCCGGCTCGGGGGTCGCGGTGTGGCCGTGGTTGATCACCAGCGGCGCGTCCTCGTCCTCGTCGTCCGCCTCGCCGCGCCGCGTGAGCCACGCCCAGCCGGACCGCAGGCGCGGGATCACCTGGTTGACGGGCGTCGCGGTGACGACGAGCACGCCGAAGAACGCCAGCAGGACGAAGAGGATCACTGCGATGACGCCGGTCAGCGCCGCCTCCAGCGGCGTGCCGACCACGTATCCCAGGAGGCCGCCGGCGTCGCGCAGCGCCGGCCAGTCGTCGGTCCCCGGCACGCCGGCGTGGACCTGGAGGACGCCGCACACGGCGACCGCGAGCGCGGACAGGCCGATGCCGATGCGCGACGACGCGGCGGACTCGTCGGGGTGCCGCATCAGCCGCACCGCCGCCCACGCCAGGATCAGCGGCACGACGAGCCCCACGCGGCCCACCGCCCCCGCGACGGCCGTGTGGATGACGTCGCCCGCGGTGCCCGAGAGGGCGAACCACTCGCGGGCCGCGATCACCACCGCGAGCGCGAGGAGGAAGAACGCCACCCCGTCGCGGCGGTGCGCCGGGTCGAGGTCGCGCGCGCCGCGGCCGATGTGGCGGGCCGTGCCACCGACCAGGTGCGCGACGCCCATCCACGCGCCGCGCACCATGCGGATCGGCAGCGCGGGCCGGCGCGGGGGCGGCGCGGATCGGGCGGTGCGGGGCATGGGCCGCGTCGCGGCGGGTCTGCCGTTCGAGCGCGCGACCGTCCGAGCGCTACTGCCGGACGTACGCGTGGCCATGGTCCTCACGGTAGCCGCCGCCCCACCGGGGGGCCGAGGAGGCCGGCGCGTGTCGGGACCGCTCACCCGGGCCGGGTTCACCCGCGATACCCCGCGTGAGGGGTATCAGCGGCACCGTCCGGCGCACGTTCTCAGGGCAGTGTCCACGCCCCCCGTGGTGCGCCTTAGGGCGGCCCGACGGCACCGGAACGCAGAACTGAGGCACCGGATACGGCACCCGGCCGATCTGCCCGGCCCCCCTCAGCGACGACAGTCCCCGGTATCACGAGGACGGGAAGACAGCCCGAGGAGCACACGATGTCCACCACCGACTACACCGCCCAGGCGTTGACCGCCTTCCGCACCAGCGAGGCCGAGCGCCGGCTGGAGAACCGCCGCCGCGCCACCGAGCGCCGCGCCGCCATCGCGCCCGCGGCGCGGCCCGTCGCCCCGTCGCGCGGGGGGTTCGCCGCGCTGCTGTTCCACGTGCTGCACGGCACCGACACGGCGGCGTCGCACTGACGTCGCGTCAGCGACGAACCGTCAGCCGGCGAGCAGCGCCGTGATCGCGCCCCGGGCGCCCTTCGCGTGGATCGCCGACGAAGCCGCCGCGAACGCAGCGGCGAACCGCTCGTCGTCCGCGAGGTCGCCGAGCACCGCGTTGCCCGCGAGGAACGCGCGCGGGTCGGCCCGGTGGGCCAGCGCCCGGGCGTGCAGGTCCTCCCAGCGCCGCTCGACGACCTCGATCGGCTGCCCCTGCTCGTCGGTCCCCTCGAGGTACCGCGCCCACGCGGCGACCAGCAGCGTCTGCACGCCGATGTCCCCGCCGGAGGCCAGGTTGTCCCGCAGCACCGGCAGGACGAACGTCGAGACGTACGTCGACGACTCCGTGCACAGCCGCGCGAGCGTGTCCTTGATCTCCGTGTTGGAGAACCGCTGGATGATCTCCTCGCCGTACGCCGGCACGTCCGTCCCCGGCACGGGACGCAGCGTCGGGAAGCCCTCGCGGTGCATGTAGCGACGCTGCAGCTCGACGAACAGCGGGTCGGACGCCGCCTCGTCCACGTAGGTGTAGCCCGCGAGGAACCCGAGGTACGCGAGCAGCTGGTGGGTCGCGTTGAGGATCCGCAGCTTGAGCAGCTCGTACGGGAACACGTCGTCGACCATCTGGACGCCGACCTTCTCCCAGGCGGGCCGCCCGGTGGGGAACCTGTCCTCGACCACCCACTGGACGAACCGCTCCGACACGATCGGCCAGGCATCCTCGATCCCCCACTCCGCGGCGACCTCGGCGCGGTTCGCGTCGGTGGTCCGCGGCGTGATCCGGTCGACCATCGTGTTGGGGAAGACGACGTCGGCGGCGATCCGGTCCGCCAGCGCGGGGTCCTGGAGCCGGGCGAAGTCCAGCATCGCCGTGCGGAACACGTGCCCGTTGCCCTGGATGTTGTCGCAGGTCAGCAGCGTGGGCGCGGGGATGTCGCGGGCCTGCCGCCGTCGCAGCGCCTCGGCGATGAGGCCGAAGTGCGTCCGCGGCGCGGACGGGTTGGCCACGTCGTGGGCCACGTCCGGCTCGTCGGCCATGAACTCCCCGGTGTTCGGGTCGTTGTAGTAGCCGCCCTCGGTCACGGTGAGGGACACGATCCGCGTCGACGGCGCGGCGAGCCTCTCGATCGCCGCCTCGACGTCGTCGGGCGCCAGCCGGTAGTCGACGATCGAGCCGACGACGCGGGCCTCGCGGCTCGACGAGTCCTTCATCACCAGCGTGTACCGGCCGCCCTGTGGCACCAGCGCGTCCCGCACGGCCGCGTCCACGGGCTTGACCCCGATCCCGGCGATGCCCCAGCTCGGGTCCTCCCCCATCTCGAGCAGCCGGTCGGCGTAGTACGCCTGGTGCGCGCGGTGGAAGGCACCGACGCCGAGGTGCACGACACCCGGCGTCACCGCGCGGTGGTCGTACCCGGGGACGTGGGCGGGGCCCGTGTAGGCCGAGTCGAACGACGGGTTGGACAGGGCTGTCATCGATTACCTCCTGGGATGTCGCTCACGCTACTCGCCGGCGATGCGGCCCCGCGGCCCGTCTCCGGCCCCGGCCCCGGCGGCGGCGTCCGGCCCGTCCGCTCAGGCGCGCGGGTCGACGACCACCTTGCCGGCGGTGCCGAGCGCCGCGGCGGCGAACGCCCGCGCGGCGTCCTCGATCGGGTACGTCGCCGAGACGATCTGGCCGCCGGGCAACCCGCCGGCGGCGGCGATCTCGATCGCGGTGTCGATGTCCTCCGCCGTGTAGTTGGCACAGCCCTGGACGCGCAGCTCCCAGTCCTGCACCAGCGGGAGCGGCACCATGCCGTCGCGGGGTGGCACCCCGACGACGAGCAGCGTCCCCGAGTGACGCAGCACCGAAACCGCCTGGCGGATCGAGGCCTCGATCGCCACGCAGTCGAACACCACGTCCGCCGGGCCGCCCAGCGCGGTGGACACCGCGCCGGCGAAGTCCGGGTCCGCCGCGTCGACCGCGGCGTGCGCGCCCAGCCGCACCGCGCGCTCGCGCTTGGCGGGTTCGAGGTCGGAGACGACGACGGTCGCGGCGCCGGCCCGGCGCGCGGCGATGACCGAGAACAGCCCGATGGTCCCCGCGCCGAGCACGACGACCTTCGCGCCGATGAGGTCGCCCGCGATGCGCGCCGCGTGGACCGGCGTGGCCAGGCACTCGACGAGCACGGCATCGAGGTCGCTGACCTCGTCGGGCACGGGAAAGACGGTGCGCGCGGGCGCGACGACGTACCGGGCCATGCCGCCGGGGTGTGCGCCGGAGGGGTCGCAGCCGATCCAGGCGAGGGTCTGGCACGCGTTGGTGCGGCCCGCCCGGCAGTTGACGCACTCGCCGCACTCGACGTTCGGCTTGACCACGGCCCGGCGCCCGACGAGGCCCGCGTCCACCCCCGCACCCACCGACTCGACCGTGCCCGTCAGCTCGTGGCCGGGCAGGTACGGCGGCGGGAGCAGCGGGTGGTGGCCGGCGACCGCGTGGGTATCGGAGCCGCAGATGCCGGCGAGCGCGACGGCGACGCGAACCTCGCCGGGGCCGGGCTCGGGGACCGCCGAGTCGACCACGGTCACCTCGTTCAGGCCCGCCACCAGCACCTGGCGCATCGTCGCGCTCATGCCCGTCCTTCCTCGCCGCGTGACGCCCGCCGCGGGCGACACTGCGCGCGAGCCTATCGAGGGCGGTGGCAGCGCCGACACGGACGAACGGCGCAGGTCGCGCGGGCGGCGAGTCCGGATCTACGTCGTTCGCCCTATCCGCGATGTCACCCCTCAGAGGCAGACTCGAGGGCATGAATCGTCGTGGCTGGACGCTGCTGCTCGCCCTCGGCGTGGTCTGGGGCATGCCGTACCTGTTCATCAAGGTCGCCGTCGGGCAGGTCAGCCCGGCCACGGTCGTCTTCGCCCGCACCGCCATCGGCGCGCTGCTGCTCCTGCCGTTCGCGCTGCGCAACGGCGGACTGCGTCCCCTCCGTGGACATTGGGTCCCCGTCGTGGCGTTCGCCCTGCTGGAGATCGTCGGGCCCTGGTTCTGGCTGTCCAACGCCGAGCGCACTCTGTCGAGCTCCACCACCGGGCTGCTCGTCTCGACGGTGCCGATCGCCGCGGTGGTCGTCAGCCGGATCGTCGACCGCACGCCGGTCGCCCCGATCCGGTGGCTCGGGCTCGTCGTCGCCCTCGGCGGCGTCGCGGTGCTCCTCGGACCCGGCGCGGCCGCCGGCGACCCCTGGGCCGTGGTGCAGGTGCTGCTCGCCGCCCTCGGCTATGCGATCGCTCCCGTTGTGGTGGAGCGCAAGCTGCGCGACGTCCCGACCATCACGCTCAACACCGCGGTCCTGACCATCGCGGCGCTCGGCTACCTGCCCGTCGTCGTCGCCTCCGGGTGGCCCACGGGACTGCGGCTCAACGGCATCGCGGCGCTCGTCACGCTCGGCGTCGTGTGCACCGCCCTCGCGTTCACGCTGTTCTTCCGGCTGATCGGCGAGGTCGGCGCCGCCCGCGCCACGCTGGTCGCCTACCTGAACCCGCTCGTCGCCGTCGCCCTCGGGGCGCTGGTGCTCGACGAGCCGGTGACGTGGGGCCTGCTCGCCGCGACCGTGCTCATCCTCGCGGGCTCGGCCGCCGCCGCGCGGCGGTCGCGGGCACAGGCGGCGGAGCCGGAGCCGCCCGCCGACGAGCCCGAGCCCGACGAGGCGCCGGCGGTCGCGCGGCAGTGAGGGCTATGCCGCTCTGCCCGTTGTCGGCCTGAGGCTGCGCTCCGCTCCCGGCGCGTGCCGCTACGCGACCCGCACCGTCCGCTGCGCTACGCCTCAGGCCTCCACCACCACGGGGATGATCATCGGCCGACGACGCAGCTTCGTCGCCACCCAGCGGCCGACCACGCGGCGCACCACCTGCTGGAGCTGGTGCGTGTCCGTGGCGGCGCTCGCCGCGGCCGCCTCGAGCGCCGCCCGGACCTCCGGGAGCACCTCGTCGAACACCGCATCTTCCTCGGCGACGCCGCGCGCGTGGATCTGCGGACCGGCGAGCACCTTGCCGTCGGCTGACGAGACCACGGCGAAGATCGTGACGAAGCCCTCGTCGCCGAGGATCCGCCGGTCCTTGAGCTCGGCCTCGGTGATGCCGCCGACGCTGGTCCCGTCGACGTAGACGTAGCCGCACGGCACGGCGCCGACGATCGACGCCCGGCCGCGGACCAGGTCCACCACCACGCCGTCCTCGGCGAGCATCACGCCCTCCGGCGGCACGCCCGAGCTCACCGCGAGCGCCCCGTTGGCGACCAGGTGGCGCACCTCGCCGTGGACCGGCATGACGTTGCGCGGCCGAAGCACGTTGTAGACGTAGAGCAGCTCGCCGGCGGACGCGTGCCCGGAGACGTGCACCTTGGCGTTGCCGGAGTGCACCACGCGCGCGCCGAGCCGCGTCAGCCCGTTGATCACGCGGTACACCGCCGCCTCGTTCCCCGGGATGAGGGACGAGGCGAGGATCACCGTGTCGCCGGGGCCGACCTTGATCTTGTGGTCGTTGTTGGCGATGCGGGACAGCGCCGCCATCGGCTCGCCCTGCGAGCCGGTGCACATCAGCACCACCTCGTCGTCGGGCAGGTCCCGGACGTCCTTCTGGTCGACGAGCACGCCCGGGGGCACGCGCAGGTAGCCGAGCTCGGCCGCGATCGCCATGTTGCGGACCATCGAGCGCCCGACGAAGGCGACCTTCCGCTCGTGCGCGGCCGCCGCGTCGAGCACCTGCTGCACCCGGTGGACGTGCGACGCGAAGGAGGCGACGACGATCCGCCGCGCCGACTCGGCGAACACCCGGTCGAGCACCGGGCCGATCTCCCGCTCCCCCGTGACGAACCCCGGGACCTCGGCGTTCGTCGAGTCGACGAGGAACAGGTCGACGCCCTGCTCGCCGAGGCGCGCGAACGACCGCAGGTCGGTGATCCGCCCGTCCAGCGGCAGCTGGTCCATCTTGAAGTCGCCGGTGTGCAGCACGGTCCCCGCCGGCGTGCGCACCGCGACCGCCAGGGCGTCCGGGATCGAGTGGTTGACCGCCACGAACTCGCACTCGAAGTCGCCGAACCGCTCGGTCTGCCCCTCGCGCACCGCGAAGGTGAACGGCGTGATCCGGTGCTCGCGCAGCTTGGCCTCGACGAACGCCAGGGTCAGCTGCGAGCCGATCAGCGGGATGTCCGGGCGCAGCCGCAGGAGGAAGGGCACCGCGCCGATGTGGTCCTCGTGACCGTGCGTCAGCACGATCGCCTCGACGTCGCCCAGGCGGTCGGCGATGTAGTCGAAGTCGGGGAGGATCAGGTCGACACCGGGCTGGTCGTACTCGGGGAACAGCACCCCGCAGTCGACGACGAGCAGCCGGCCGTCGTACTCGAGGACGGTCATGTTCCGGCCGACCTCCCCGAGCCCGCCGAGCGCGACGACGCGCAGGGCGTCCGGGGCGAGCGGCGGCGGGAGTGTCAGGTCGGGGTGGGGGTGGCTCACGTAGCTCCTGGTCTGGACGGGCCGCCGGTCACGCGGCGAGGGAGAGCACGCCCGCGGCGGCCAGCGCGGCGCGCAGCGCCGGCAACTCGTCGTCGGGCAGGGGGGCGACGGGAAGACGCGTCGCCCGGGAACCGATGAGGCCGAGCAGCTCCAGTGCGGCCTTGGAGGTCGCGGCCTGCTGCCCGGCGCCGTTGAGGGCGTCGATCGCCGGCGCGGCGGCACGGAACGCGTCGAGCGCACCGGCGGTGTCACCGGCGGACCAGCGCTCCGCAGCCCGCGCCAGCAGCGGCGACACCACGTGCCCGGCGACGGAGACGATGCCGGCCGCGCCCACGGCGAGCAGCGCGAGGTACAGGCCGTCGTCCCCGGCGTAGTACGCCAGGCCGGTGTCCCGCATCACCTTCGCGGAGCCGTAGACGTCCCCGGCGGCATCCTTCACGCCGACGATCCGCGGGTGCTCGGCCAGGCGCGCGAAGGTCGCCGGCGCGATCCGCACACCGGCGCGGCCCGGGATGTCGTAGACGATCACCGGCAGGTCCGTCGAGCTCGCGACGACCTCCATGTGCGCGGCGAGGCCGGCCTGCGACGGGCGGGAGTAGTAGGGGCTGACGACGAGCAGGCCGTGGGCACCCGCCTCCGCGGCCTGCTCGGCCATCCGGACGGCGTGCGCGGTGTCGTTCGAGCCGGCGCCGGCGACGACGAAGGCGCGGTTCCCCACCGCCTCCACCACCGCCGCGACCAGCTCGGCCTTCTCCGGAGCGTGCGTGGTGGGCGCCTCGCCGGTGGTGCCGTTGAGCACCAGCCCGTCGTTGCCCTGGTCCACCAGGTGCTTCGCCAGCTTCACCGCGGAGTCCAGGTCGACGGCGCCGTCGGGCGTCATGGGCGTGACCATCGCGGTGAGCACGGACCCGAAGGGTCGCGTGGGGCTGCTGGTGGGCGGCATGCGGGAAGGCTACCTCCCGAGCCTCAGCGGCGCCCCGGCCGTCCGACTCGCGACGTGCGCGCCCGCCGCCCCCTCCACCTTCACCTTCACCGCAACGTCCGAGGAACCGTGGGGTCTACCCCTGACTTCCTCGGACGCTACGACTCCCCACACCGTTGCGTCCGAGGAACCGTGGGGTCTACCCCTGACTTCCTCGGACGTTAGGGACGGGCGGGACGGGTGTAGGCGAGGAAGCGGTAGCGCAGGCCGGTTCGGCTCGCCTGCCAGGGCCCGACGAGCGTCGCCGTCCACTCGGCGGGATCGAGGGACGGCGCGTAGGCGTCGCCGTCGACGTCGAGGTCCACCTCGGTCACCTCGAGCCGGTCGGCGAGCGGCAGCGCCGCCGCATAGACCGCCGCGCCGCCGATCACCCAGGTCTCGTCGTCCGGCCGCGGGGGCTCGTCGGGCCGCGGGGGTTCGTCGGGCCGCGCGGGCTCGTCGGGCCTCAACTCGGGCCGCGGGGGCTCGTCGGACGCAACTGCGAGCGCGGACTCCAGCGACCGGGCGACCCGCGCACCGGGCGCGACGAATGCGGGGTCCCGCGACAGCACCACGTTGGCGCGGCCGGGCAGCGGCCGGAACCCCTCGGGGAGGGAAAGCCACGTGGCGCGCCCCATCACCACCGGGTGACCGTCCGTCACCACACGGAAGTGCGCCAGGTCCTCGGGCAGGTGCCACGGCAGCTGCCCGCCGCGGCCGATGACTCCGGCGGGCGTCTGTGCCCAGATCAGCCCGACCGTCGCCGGGGGCGCCGCGCCAGCGGCCGTCACACCGCCACCGGCGCCTTGATCGCCGGATGGTGCCGGTAATCGACCACCTCGACGTCCTCGAACGTGTAGTCGAACAGCGACGGCGCCTTCCGCAGGCGCAGCGTCGGGGACGGGTAGGGCTCGCGCGACAGCTGCTCGCGCACCTGGTCCACGTGGTTGTCGTAGATGTGGCAGTCGCCGCCGGTCCAGACGAAGTCGCCCACGTCGTAGCCGGTCTGCTGGGCGACCATGTGGGTGAGCAGCGCGTACGACGCGATGTTGAACGGCACGCCGAGGAACAGGTCGGCACTGCGCTGGTAGAGCTGCAGCGAGAGCCGGCCGTCCGCCACGTAGAACTGGAAGAACGCGTGGCACGGCGCCAGCGCCATCCGCGGGATGTCCGCGACGTTCCACGCCGAGACGATGTGCCGCCGCGAGTCGGGGTCGCGCCGGAGGTTCTCCACCACCTGGGCGATCTGGTCGACGTGGTGCCCGTCCGGGGTGGGCCAGCTGCGCCACTGCACGCCGTACACGGGGCCGAGCTCGCCGCGCGCGTCCGCCCACTCGTCCCAGATCGAGACCCCGTGCTCCTGGAGCCAGTGCACGTTCGACTCTCCGCGGAGGAACCACAGCAGCTCGTAGACCACCGACTTCAGGTGCACGCGCTTGGTGGTGACCAGCGGGAAGCCCTGCGTCAGGTCGAATCGCATCTGGTGTCCGAACACGCTGCGCGTGCCGGTGCCGGTGCGGTCGGCCTTCGGCGTCCCGGTCTCGAGGACCAGACGGAGCAGGTCCTCGTACGGCGTCTGGACGGGGCGCTCGGTCACGGCGACATGGTAGGCACGGGGCGAACTCCGACCGCGTCGTACCACGGGTGCGTCGCGAGGAAACGGGCACACTGGACACATGACGCCATCGCTGCCGCCCACCGTTGCCGCGCACGTCCCCACCGGCCTCCTCGTGGGCGGCGCATGGCGCCCCGCCACCGGCGGGGCCACCTTCGAGGTCAACGACCCCGGAACCGCCCAGGTGCTCTTCGAGGTGGCCGACGGCACCAGCGCGGACGCGGTCGACGCGCTCGACGCGGCCAGCACCGCGTTCGAGGAGTACCGGCACACGCCGCCGGTGGTCCGCTCCGAGCTGCTGCGTGCGGTCTTCGAGACGATCACCGCGCGGGCCGACGACATCGCGGCGCTCATCACCGCCGAGGGCGGCAAGCCGCTGGCCGAGGCCCGAGCCGAGGTGGCGTACGCCGCGGACTACGTGCGCTGGTTCTCCGGCGAGGCGCTGCGCCTGGGCGGCCTGGCCCGCCGGGCGCCCAGCGGGGCGTACCACCAGCTGGTGATGCGCCGTCCCGTCGGCCCGGCACTGCTCATCACGCCGTGGAACTTTCCCATCGCGATGATCGCCCGCAAGGTGGCGCCGGCCCTCGCGGCGGGCTGCACCGCCGTGCTGAAGCCAGCGCGGCTCACCCCGCTGACCACCGCGTACGTCGCGGAGATCTTCCGCTCCGAGCTCGAGGCCCGCGACCTGCCCGCCGGCGCGATCAACGTGGTGCCCTCGTCGTCCGCGCGGTCCATCAGCGAGCCGCTCCTCGCGGACCCCCGGCTGCGCAAGCTCTCCTTCACGGGGTCCACCGAGGTGGGCCGCACGCTGCTGGCCGGCGCGGCACAGAACGTGCTGCGCACCTCGATGGAGCTCGGTGGCAACGCGCCGTTCCTCGTGTTCGAGGACGCCGACATCGACGCCGCCGTTACGGGAGCGGTGGCCGCGAAGATGCGCAACGCCGGGCAGACGTGCGTCGCGGCGAACCGGTTCCTGGTCCACGGGAAGGTGGCGGGCGAGTTCGCGGCGCGGCTGACCGAGGCGTTCGCCGGGCTGGTCGTCGGGCACGGCGCGGAGCCCGGCGTCACCGTGGGGCCGCTGATCGAGCCGGCGGCGGTGGAGAAGGTCGACGAGCTCGTCACCGCGGCCGCCGGCGGCGGTGCCCGCGTGCGGATCGGCGGGACGCGCCCCGACCGGCCCGGGTGGTTCTACGCGCCCACCGTGCTCGACCGGGTCACCCCGGACATGACCGTGGTGACCGAGGAGATCTTCGGGCCGGTGGCGCCGATCGTCGCGTTCGACTCCGAGGACGAGGCGATCGCCCTGGCCAACTCCACCCCGTTCGGCCTCGTCGCCTACGCGTACACCGGGGACCTGTCGCGGGCGCTCCGGCTCTCCGAGGCGATCGACACCGGGATGCTCGGCGTCAACCGCGGCATGGTCTCGGACGCGACCGCCCCGTTCGGGGGCGTCAAGCAGTCGGGGCTCGGCCGCGAGGGCGGCGAGGAGGGGCTCGACGAGTACCTCGACACGGTGTACGTGGCGGTCTGAGGCGGGGGTCTCCCGCCCGGCTGTGCGAGGCTCTCCCCCGTGGCAGCCCGACGAGCGACGACGCCTGCCGTCGCGACGGCGGTTCGGCAGGCCGTGTCCGTCGCGGTCGCGACGGGGCTCTACGGGATCTCGTTCGGGGCGCTGTCCGTCGTCGCCGGGCTGAACGTGCCGCAGACGATGGCCCTGTCGCTGCTGATGTTCTCCGGCGGTTCGCAGTTCGCCTTCATCGGGGTGGTGGGTGCCGGCGGCGCGGCGGGCGCGGCCGTCGCGACGGCCGCGCTGCTCGGCGTGCGCAACGCGCTCTATGGGCCACTCGTCGCGCCACGGATCCGCGTCCACGGCCCGATGCGGCTGCTCGCGGCGCAGCTGACGATCGACGAGTCGACCGCCGTCGCCACCGCGCAGCGCGATCCCGCGGCCTCGCGCGCGGGATTCTGGTGGGCGGGCGGCGGCGTGTTCGTCCTCTGGAACGCCTTCACGCTCGTCGGCGCGCTGCTCGGCGACGCTGCCGGTGATCCGCGCCGGTACGGGCTGGACGCCGCGGCCGCGGCGGCGTTCCTCGGGCTCGTCTGGCCGCGCCTGTCGGGATCGCGGGCGGCGCAGTCGCGGGTGGTCGCCGGGATCGCGGTCGCCGTCGCGCTGGCGACCACGCCGGTCCTCCCAGCCGGGATCCCCGTGCTGCTGGCGGCCGCCGCGGCGATCGTCGTCGGGATCGTCTGGCAGCCGACCTCGCCGTCGCGAACGACGGTGTCCGCGTGAGCAACCCCGTCCTCTGGGTCGCGCTGCTGGCCGCGTGCCTGGCGGTCGCGGCGATCAAGCTCGTCGGGCACCTGCTGCCGGAGCACTGGCTGGCCAAGCCGGAGGTCGCCCGGATCGCTGCCCTGGTCACCGTGGCGCTGCTTTCGGCGCTCGTCGCGGTGCAGGCGGCGACGACCGACGGCCGGGTGGTGCTCGACGCGCGGCTGGGCGGGATCGCCGCCGCGGTGGTCGCGCTGATGCTGCGCGCGCCGTTCATCGTCGTGGTCGCCGTCGCCGCCCTCGGCGCGGCACTGCTGCGGTGGGCCGGCCTGCCCTGACCGCCTAGGCTCACCCGGTGCCGTACGCCCCGCACCCCACCGCCGACGTCTCGGTACGTCCCGCCGTCCCGGGCGACGAGGCCGCGATCGCCGCGGTGCAGCTCGCCGCCTGGCGGGCCGCCTACGCCGACACGATCGGCGAGGGTGCGCTGGCGATGGTCGACGAGGCCGCGGTGACGCGGCGGTGGCGCGCGGCGATCGCCACCCCGCCGGGCCGCGGGTTCCACGTCCTCGTCGCGATGGCCGGGCGCCAGCTCGTCGGGTTCGCGTCGGTCGCGCCGGTGCCCGCGCCCGCGAACTCGGCCGACCAGACGCCGGGCGGCGTGCTGCTGGCGCTCGAGGTCGCGCCGGCGGACCAGCGCGGCGGCCACGGGTCCAGGCTGCTGGCCGCGGTCGTCGACACGCTGCGCGCCGACGGGGCGGACCAGGTGCTCACCTGGGTGACCGACGGGGACGACGCGCGGGCGCGGTTCCTCGCCGAGGCGGGGCTCACCCCCGACGGCGCGGTGCGGGAGATGGCGTCGGGTCCCGGTCCGGACGGCGAGGAGGCCGTGCTGCGCGAGCGGCGCTGGTTCGCGTCGATCTAGGGGCGGTGCGCGGGCTAGCGGCGCCGCGTGGATCAGCGGCGCTGCGTGCGAACTACCGGCGCCGCGCCGACTCTCGTCGCGCCGCCCGGTGCAGCCGGCTCGCGGTGCGCAGCGCACCCCGCGCCGCGCGACGGTCGCCCGCCGCGTCATAGGCGAACGCAAGGCGATACCACACACGCCATTCGTCGGGCGCCGCCTCCGCCTCCTCGCGGGCGGCACCGAACGCACCCCGCGCCGCCGCGCGGTCGATGCGGCCACCGGGCGAGCGCGGCAGGTCGTCCACCGGGAGGCCGCCCTCGGCGGCGAGCGTGTCCGCCATCCGGCGGACGTCGGCGGCGAGCAGCCACTCGCGCGTCACCAGCCCGATCACCAGCAACGGCAGGATCAGCATCGCGATCCCGAGCACGATCCCGACGCCGCGGCCGGTGTCGATCAGCATCAGGGCGCGGTCGGCGACGAGCCACACGTAGATGGCCAGCAAGGCGGTAACGAGGATCGCGCCGATCAGGCCGGTGTACCGGCGGCGGGCGGGTGCGGGCTCGCTCATCGGGCACCCAGGTCGAGCAGCGCGTCGAGGCCGACCGTCAGGCCCGGCAGGGTCGGGACGCGCCGCACCGCGAGGAGGACGCCCGGCATGAAGCTCACCCGGTCCAGGGAGTCGTGGCGGATGGTCAGCAGCTCCCCCGGGTTGCCCAGGAGCACCTCCTGGTGCGCGACGAGCCCGCGCAGCCGCACCGCGTGGACGTGCACGCCGTCGACGTCGGCACCGCGGGCGCCGTCGAGCGAGGTGCGCGTCGCGTCCGGCATCGGGCCGAGGCCGGCGGCGGCGCGGGCGTCCGCGATCGCCCTCGCGGTGGACCGCGACGTGCCCGACGGCGCGTCCGCCTTGTCGGGGTGGTGCAGCTCCACCACCTCGGCGGACTCGAAGTAGCGCGCCGCCTGCGCGGCGAAGGCCTGCGCCAGCACCGCGCCGAGCGCGAAGTTCGGCGCCACCACCACGCCGAGGCCGGGGGCGCGCACCAGGTGGTCGCGGACGCGGCCCAGCGACTCGTCGGTCCAGCCGGTGGTGCCCACCACCACGTGCACGCCCCGGTCGAGGAGCGCATGGACGTTCTGCTCGGTCACCGCCGGCACGGTGAAGTCGACGGCGACCTGGGCGCCGGCGTCCGAGACTCGCGAGAGGTCGCCGTCGGCGTCGACGGTGGCGACCAGCTCGAGGTCCGGCGCGGCGCGCACGGCGCTGACCACGGTGGATCCCATCCGCCCGGCCGCCCCGAGCACCGCCACGCGCAGGCTCCGTGTCGCCGCGTTCTCCGCCGCCGTGCGCAGGTTCTCCACCACGTCGGTCACCCTACCGGGGCGTCCAACCCCGCCACACGTGTGACGGATGGGGCTGGAGTGACTGGTGTGACGCCGATGAAGTCACATGCGCAACATGGGCACCACGTGTGGCGGGATTGGACAGGATGGGCGCGTGATCAGGCGCATGCCTCGCGGTCGCGCTGTGGCGGCTGGCCGCGATCTGGGGCGGCGAGATCCTCGCGCCGGCCAGCGTGCCGGCCGCACGCCCGCGGCGCCCGACGAGCCCCCGGTCTGATCAGTCCCCGAAGGGACCCACGCGCACCACGGATCGGGGCGCCGCGGCGAGCTCGGCGGCGAGCGCCTGCACCTCTCCCGCCGTCACCGCCCGCACCCGCGCGATGGACTCGTCGAGCGACAGCAGCTCGCCGTGCACCAGCTCGGCACGGCCGAGCCGCGTCATGCGCGACCCCGTGTCCTCGAGCCCGAGCACCAGCGAGCCGGACAGCTGGCCGATCGCCCGCTCCAGCTCGGAAGGCGTCACGCCACCGTCGGCGAGCTTCTCCAGCTCGTCGACCATGAGCGCGGTGACCTCGTCGACCTTGGTGGGCGTGCACCCGGCGTAGAGGCCGAAGATGCCCGCGTCCGCGTGGCCGGACGAGAACGAGTACGTCGAGTACGCCAGGCCCCGCTTCTCGCGGATCTCCTGGAACAGCCGCGAGCTCATGCCGCCGCCGAGGACGGCGTTGAGCACAGACAGCGTGAAGCGCCGCGGGTCGGTCGCGGTCAGCCCGACGCCTCCGACGATGACGTTCGCCTGCTCGGTGGGCCGGCGCACGCCGCGCTCGACGCCCACGGCGGGGATCCCCCCGGTCCCGGCGGGCAGCGCGGAGGCCGTCCCGGCGCGCCGTGGGTCCGGCCCGGCCTCGTCGGCCAGGGTCCAGCCCCCGGCCCCGAGCGCGTCGCCGACGAGCCCGACGAGCTCGTCGTGGTCGATGCCGCCCGCGGCCGTCACGACGAGCGTGCCGGGCCGGTAGTGCCAGCGGTAGTGCTCCCACACGGCGTCGCGCGGCACGGCGCGGATGGTCGCCGGCGTGCCGCCGATCGGCCGTCCCAGCGGGTGGGCCCCGAGCACGGCGGCGGCGAACTCGTCGTGCACCACGTCGCTGGGGTCGTCGTCGTTCATCGCGAGCTCTTCGAGGATGACCCCCCGCTCGGTCTCCAGCTCGCCGACCTCCAGGCGCGCCGACGTCACCATGTCGGCGATCACCTGCACGGCCATCGGCACGTCCTCATCGAGGACGCGCGCGTAGTAGCAGGTGTCCTCCTTGCCGGTGGCGGCGTTGGCCTCGCCGCCGACGGCGTCGAACGCCTCGGCGATGTCCATCGCCGAGCGCGTAGCGGTGCCCTTGAACAGCAGGTGCTCGAGGAAGTGGGTCGAGCCGAAGTGGCCGCTCTCCTCGTCGCGCGAGCCGACGCCGACCCAGGCGCCCACCGTCGCCGAACGCAGGCCCGGCATCCGCTCGGTGAGCACACGGACGCCGCCGGGCAGGACGGTGCGGCGCACGGTGGCGCCACCCTCCTGCCCGGCGGTCAGGTCCGAACCGGGCTGCCCCGCACGAACGAGCGGGAGCTCCAGGGGCACGTCGGGCGCGATCAGGCGTCGGCCGAGGCCGGCTCACCGCCGGACACGGCGCCCGCGGTCTCGGCGGGCGCCGCTGCGGCGGGCTCGTCGATCACCGCGTGCAGCGACAGCTTGCCGCGCGGGTCGATCTCGCCGATCTCCACCTGGACCTTCTGGCCCAC
>CAZBIO010000039.1:0-2519 GCA_964491965.1 uncultured Cellulomonas sp. | reverse complement strand
CGTCTCCGCGACGAGCGCAGCGAACGTGGTGTCGCGGTCGGTGCACGGGCGATGAGGACTGTGTCGAGGACTGTGTTGACGACGACTGTGTCGAGGACGCAAAGGGGCGGAGCGATGACGGATCTGACGGGCCGCGTTGTGGCGGTGACGGGTGCCAGCTCGGGGATCGGTGCCGCGACCGCGGTCGCGCTGGCGGAGAAGGGGGCGAAGGTCGTCGTCGGGGCGCGGCGCCTCGACAGGCTCGAGGGTCTCGTGTCGCGGTTCGGCTCGGACAGCGTGCGCGCCGTCGAGACCGACGTGCGCTCCGCCGCGGCCGTGCAGCACCTGGTCGACGAGGGCGTGTCGGCGTTCGGCCGGCTGGACGCCATGGTCGCGAACGCGGGACTCGGCCACTACGGCGGAATCCTCGACCTGGACGACGACGAGTGCGTCGAGATGGTCGAGACGAACGTCCTCGGGACGGTGTGGAGCGTCCGCGCCGCCCTTCCGGCGCTGCTGGAGGCCGGCGGAGGCGACATCGTCATCGTCGCGTCCGTCGCCGGCCTGCGCGGTGACGCCAACGAGGCGGTGTACGCCGCGACGAAGTTCGCGCAGGTGGGCCTCGCGGGTGCTGTCGACCGGGAGATGCGCACGCGCAAGATCCGGGTGAGCACGGTCTGCCCGGCGGCGGTCAGCACCGAGTTCGCCATCGGCTTCGGGCGAACCGAGGGCGCCGAGTGGCTCGACGACGTGCTCCGGCCCGAGGACGTCGCGCACGCGATCGTCACGATCCTCGAGCAGCCGGCGCACGTGCGCACCACCCAGTGGGCCATGTGGTCCATGGCTCAGGGGAGCTGACGACCTGCGGGCTGGCGGCGGCGCCCCGGCGCTGGCGCTCGGGCGGGAAGAGCCCCGGCGCCGGGGGGACGACGACCTCAGGCGGCGAGCCCCAGGTCGCGCAACAGCCGGTCGACGTGGCCGGTCGCCTTGACGTTGTACTGCGCCAGCGCGACGCGTCCGTCCGGGGCGACGACGATCGTCGACCGGATGACGCCGGTGATCAGCCGGCCGTAGAGGGTCTTCTCGCCCCAGGCGCCCCAGGCGTCGAGCACGGCATGGTCCTCGTCCGCCAGCAGCGGGTAGTCCAGGCTCTCGTCGGACGCGAAACGGGCAAGGCGCGCCGGGCTGTCCGGCGAGATCCCGACGAGCTTGTACCCGGCCGCCGCCAACGCCGACGCGGAGTCGCGGAAGTTGGCCGCCTCGAGCGTGCACCCGGGCGTGCCCGCGGCGGGGTAGAAGTAGACGATCACGTGGGATCCGCGCAGGTCGGAGAGGCTGAGCCGACCGCCGTCGGCGGTGGGCAGCGTGAAGTCGGGCGCGAGGTCGCCGACGGACAGACGGGGCACTGGACGCTCCTGTGTCGAGGCCGTTTCGGTCCAGCCTATGGGTGCGAGGTACGGTCCGGGGTGTGAGTTCGACGACGGACCCGGCACGGTCGGACCTGCCCATCCGGATGCTCAACGACCGTGTGCTCGTCGCCTTCGACGGGGAGGCCGCGGAGCGGCGATCGGCCGCCGGGATCGTCATCCCCGCCACCGCCGCGGTGGGCCGCCGGCTCTCGTGGGCCAAGGTGGTCGCGGTGGGTCAGCACGTACGCCAGGTCGCCGTGGGCGACCGCATCCTGTTCGACCCGGAGGACCGCGCCGAGGTGGAACTCGCGGGGCAGACCTACCTGCTGCTGCGCGAGAAGGACGTCCACGCGGTGGCGGAGCCGGAGGCCGAGGGCAAGGGCACCGGGCTGTATCTGTGAGGCCCTGGCGAGCCCTGCCGGCGTCGCTTGGCACCTGCGCGGGCTGGTAGTCTTGTCCCCCGGTTCGCCGAGCACCGCTAGCTCAACTGGCAGAGCAGCTGACTCTTAATCAGCGGGTTCAGGGTTCAAGTCCCTGGCGGTGTACCGAGTGAGGACATCAGTGTCGATGCCCCATGCCTCCGCCAGTCTCTCGATCTCGTCGAGGGTGAACTGTTGGTGTCCGTTCCATCGCTGAGACACCTGGGCCTGTGAGAGTCCGAGGAGTCTCGCCACGCCGACCTGACGGACGCTCCGTCGACCAGCCTCGGCTCGGATGTTGCTCGCCACTACGGCCCGGTAGGAGCTTCCTCGCCGGGGAAATGTGATGACCTCTGCCATGGACACATGCTATCGGCCCGGCCAATAGACCGCAGGGACTTCCGCACAGAGTTTCGGCGTGTCGCGCATCGCCTACCTGAGGTTCTTCGGGATGGCCGATAGACATTAGGCGTGTCCATCAACTCGTCAATCAGTGAGCAGGTCGAGGACCTGCTCCGCTCGCGCGGCGTGACGCAGGTCGAGCTTGCGCGGGTGCTGTACCTGTCGCAGCCCTCTGTGAACGCTCGGCTGCACAACCGCGTCCCGTGGACGACGGGTGACTTGGAGCGGCTGGCGGCTCACTTCGACGTCGATGTCGCGGACCTGCTGATGCCGCGAGTGGCGGTGTCGTGATGGTCGTCGTCATCGTCGT
>CAZBIO010000038.1:0-17209 GCA_964491965.1 uncultured Cellulomonas sp. | reverse complement strand
GTCGCCCGGCGCGGCGAGCGGGCCCGCCACCCCGGGGTACAGCTTGGACGGCCGCAGGTTGACGTACTGGTCCAGCTCGAACCGCAGCCGCAGCAGCAGCCCGCGCTCCAGCACGCCGGACGGCACCGTCGGGTCGCCGACCGCGCCCAGCAGGATCGCGTCGTGCTCGCGGATCGCCGCGAGGTCGTCGTCCGTCAGCGTCTCGCCGGTGGCGTGCCAGCGGCGCGCCCCCAGCGTGAACGGCGTGGTCTCGAGCTTCGTCGTGCCGCCCACCGCCGCCTCGAGCGCCAGCAAGCCCTGCTCGACGACCTCCGGGCCGATCCCGTCGCCGGCGACGACCGCCAGCTTGATCCGCCCCTGCCCCGTGCTCGTCATGCCTCGAACGCTACCCATCCGTCCATCTTTTGGACTACCCATCTCACTCTGCGATCGGCGACGGCCGCCGGCGCAGGACGACGACCAGCACGCCGAGGGCCACCACCTGGAGAACGACGACCAGCCACGACAGCACCGCGACACGCCCGTAGAGGGCGCCGGCCGCTGCGGCGCCGACGAAGGCCGCGGCCCCCTGGAACACCGAGAAGCTGCCGTAGGCGGACCCGAGCTGGGCGGCCGGCACCAGGTCGGCGACCAGCGCCTTGACCGTCGAGTCCTGCACGCCGGTCGCCGCACCCCACAGCGCGACGCCGACGAGCACCGCCGGAACCGACCCGCCGAGCGCGAGTGCCGGAACGAACGCCGTCATCACCGGCACCGCGTAGAGCACCTGCGGCCCGCGACGGTCGTACAGCCAGCCGGTCAGCGGCGCCGCGAGCGCGGCGACGAACATCCCGAGCGCGACGACCAGCGGCACCGCGGCCAGCGGCACCAGGTCGTCCTGGGCGACGTGGTACGAGATGATCCCCTGCCCCAGCAGGCCGAACGTCGTCAGCGCGGAGAACGTCGCGAACAGCAGGAACCGGGTGCGGACCGCCGCCGGGAGGGCGGTCAGCCCCACCGACGAGCGGCGCACGGGCGACGCGGCCGCTCCCCCCGCCCGGTAGACGCGGACGTCCGGGACCCGCACACGCAGCCAGGACAGCACCACCATCGCGGCGACGCCCGGGACCACGAGCGCGAGGAACGCCGGCCACAACCGGCCGGTCGCCGCCGCGATCGCCGCGACGAGCAGCGGGCCGGCGAACGCCCCGATCTGGTCGAGCAGCTTGTGGACCCCGAAGCCCTTGCCCTTCCCGACCGCGGTCGCCGGCTCGGCGAGGAGCACGGTCTTCGCCGGCGCCCGCACCGCCTTCCCGGTGCGTTCGACGAGGACGAGGGCGCAGCCGACGGCGAGCGCCGCGCCGCCGAGCCAGGGCGCGAGCGCCAGCAGCGGAACGGCGACGACGCTGAGCCCGTACCCGGCGATCGTGAAGCCCCAGTAGGCGCCGGTCCGGTCGGCCCACGGTCCGGTCGCCAGCCGCAGGGCCAGCGCGATCGCGGAGGCCCCGCCGGTGACCAGCCCGACGAGCGTCGCCGAGGCCCCCAGCTCGCCGAGGAACGCCCCGCCGACCGACATGGCGCCGTCGGACACCATGTCGACCAGCAGGCTGACCAGGCCGAGCCCCACCACCATCCGCCACGGCGAGAGCAGCCGCGGGCGAAGATCGTCGTGCACGGCCATGGTCATCGACGCCTCGTCAGCGCGCGGCGGAGCCCTCGGTGTAGTCGGTGTCCGCCGGCTTCACCCAGGCGAACAGCTTGCGCAGCTCGCGGCCCACCGGCTCGATCGGGTGGTTCTGGCCCTGCTCGCGGAGGGCCTTGAACTCCGGCGCGCCGGCATCCTGGTCGGCGATGAACCGCGTCGCGAACGCCCCGGACTGGATGTCGGCGAGCACCGCCTTCATGTTCTCCTTGACCACCGGCGAGATGACGCGCGGGCCGGAGACGTAGTCGCCGTACTCGGCGGTGTCCGAGACGCTCCAGCGCTGCTTGGTGATGCCGCCCTCGTAGATGAGGTCGACGATCAGCTTCATCTCGTGCAGCACCTCGAAGTACGCGATCTCCGGCTGGTAGCCGGCCTCGGTCAGCGTCTCGAAGCCGTACTGGATCAGCTTGGACACGCCGCCGCAGAGCACCGCCTGCTCGCCGAACAGGTCGGTCTCGGTCTCCTCGGTGAAGGTCGTCTTGATGCCGGCGGCGTGCAGGCCGCCGATCGCCTTGGCGTACGAGAGCGCCAGTGCCCACGCCTGACCCGACGCGTCCTGCTGGACCGCGATCGCCACCGGCACGCCGCGGCCCGCGACGTACTCGCGGCGCACCAGGTGGCCGGGGCCCTTCGGCGCGACCATGAACACGTCCGCGTCCGGCTTCGGCGTGATGTAGCCGAACCGGATGTTGAAGCCGTGGCCGAACACGAGCGCGGTCCCCGGGTTGAGGTTCGGCTCGATCTCGTCGCGGTAGACGTGCCGCTGCACCTGGTCGGGCGCGAGGATGACGACGACCTCGGCCTCCTTCACCGCGTCGGCGACGGACAGGACGCGCAGCCCCTGCTCGGTCGCCTTCGCGACGGACGACGAGCCCTCGCGCAGGCCCACGCGGACGTCGACGCCGGAGTCGCGCAGGTTGAGGGCGTGCGCGTGCCCCTGGCTGCCGTATCCGATGACGGCGACCTTCTTGCTGGCGATGACGGACAGGTCGGCGTCGTCGTCGTAGAACAGCTCGGCCACGGTGTGTGTCTCCTTCGGTTGGGGGTCAGGCGGACCGGGTGACCCGCTCGAGGGCCCGGTCGGTGATGGAACGGGACCCGCGGCCGATCGCCACGGTGCCCGACTGCACGATCTCGCGGATGCCGAACGGCTCGAGCTGGCTCAGCAGCGCCGTCAGCTTGCTCGGGCTGCCGATCGCCTCGACGACGACCGTCTCCGTGGAGACGTCGACCACGTGCGCGCGGAACAGGTCGACCACCTCCAGGACGGCGGTGCGCTGCCCCGGCTCGGCCTTGACCTTGACCAGGAGCAGCTCGCGGTGCACGGAGGACTCGTCCTCCAGCTCGACGATCTTGATGACGTTCACCAGCTTGTTCAGCTGCTTGGTCACCTGCTCCAGCGGGCGCGACTCCACGTCGACCACGACGGTGATGCGCGAGATCTCGTCGTGCTCGGTGGGGCCCACCGCGAGCGAGTGGATGTTGAACGAGCGCCGGGCGAACAGCCCGGCCACCCGCGTGAGGACGCCGGGCTTGTTCTCGACGAGCACGGACAGCGTGTGGCGCGTCATCCCTCAGTCCTCCCGATCCCACGCCGGGGTCAGGCCCCGCGCGTACTGGATGTCGTCGTTGCTGACGCCCGCGGCCACCATCGGCCACACCATCGCGTCGCGCGACACGGTGAAGTCGACCACCACGGGCTGGTCGTCGATCTCCAGCGCGCGCTTGATCGTCGCGTCGACGTCGGACTTCGTCTCGCAGCGCAGGCCGACGGCACCGTACGCCTCGGCGAGCTTGACGAAGTCCGGCACCCGCGCGGTGCCGTGGCCCGTGTGCAGGTCGGTGTTCGAGTAGCGCGCCTCGTAGAACAGGGTCTGCCACTGCCGCACCATGCCCAGCGACGAGTTGTTGACCACTGCCACCTTGATGGGGATGTCGTTGATGGTGCAGGTGGCCAGCTCCTGGTTGGTCATCTGGAAGCAGCCGTCGCCGTCGATCGCCCACACCACGCGGTCGGGCTCCCCGACCTTCGCGCCCATCGCGGCCGGCACGGCGTAGCCCATGGTGCCCAGCCCGCCGGAGTTCAGCCACGAGCGCGGTCGCGCGTAGTTGATGAACTGCGCGGCCCACATCTGGTGCTGGCCCACGCCGGCGACGTAGATCGCCTCGGGGCCGGTCATCTCCCCGATGCGGCTGATGACGTGCTGCGGGGCCAGGTGCCCGTTGGACGGCTCGTCGTACCCGAGCGGGAACGTCTCGCGCCACGCGTCCAGCTGGCGCCACCAGGCCTCGAGGTCCGGCTTGCCGTGCTGGGCGTGCTCGCGCTCCAGCTCCGGCAGCAGGTCGGTGATCACCTCGACGAGGTCGCCGACGATCGGCACGTCGACGTGCACGTTCTTGCCGATCTCCGCCGGGTCGATGTCGGCGTGCACCACGGCGGCCTGCGGCGCGAAACTCGACAGCTGGCCCGTGACCCGGTCGTCGAACCGCGCGCCGAGCGCCACGATCAGGTCCGCCCGCTGCAGGGCGGCCACCGCGGCCACGGTGCCGTGCATGCCGGGCATGCCGAGGTGCTGCGGGTGCGTGTCCGGCAGGGCGCCGCGCGCCATCAGCGTGGTGGTCACCGCGGCGCCGGAGGCGTCGACGAGCCGGCGCAGCAGCCCCGACGCCCCGGAGCGGATCACCCCGCCGCCCGCGAGGATCACGGGGCGGCGTGCCGTCGCGAGCAGCCGCGCGGCCTCGCGCACCTGCTTGGCGTGTGGCTTGGTCACCGGGTGGTAGCCCGGCAGGTTGACCTCCTGCGGCCACGTGAACGTGGTGCGTGCCTGCATCGCCGACTTCGCGATGTCGACGAGCACCGGGCCGGGGCGGCCGGTCGCGGCGACGTGGAACGCCTCGGCGATCACGCGCGGGATGTCGTCGGGGTTGGTCACCAGGTAGTTGTGCTTGGTGACCGGCAGGGTGATGCCGACGATGTCGGCTTCCTGGAACGCGTCCGTGCCGATGAGGGCGGCACCGACCTGGCCCGTGATCGCCACCACCGGCACCGAGTCCATGTTGGCGTCTGCGAGCGCGGTGACGAGGTTGGTGGCGCCCGGACCCGACGTCGCCATGGTGACGCCGACCTTGCCGGTGGCGTGCGCGTAGCCGGACGCCGCGTGCCCGCCGCCCTGCTCGTGGCGCACCAGGATGTGGCGCACCTTCGCCGAGTCCATCAGCGGGTCGTAGGTCGGGAGGATCGCTCCACCGGGGATCCCGAAGACGACCTCGACGCCGACCTCCTCGAGCGACCGGACGATCGACTGCGCCCCGGTGACCTCCTCGGGGCCGATCGCGGGCGGCCGCGGCGCCGGCCGGGTGGCCCGGGCCGCCGGCGTGCCCGCCGGGGTGGATCCCTGTGCCATTGCTCACTCCTCGGACGTGCTACATGTCCCCAGACATGAGAAAACCCCTCGGCCCGGGGACGGGCTGGTCGAGGGGTGTGCGCGCGGACGGGCCTGAACGGTGCCTCAGCCGGCGCGCCCAGGAAGTACTACGAGGATCGTCTGCACGAGCCGTGACCCTACGCCAGCCGTCGCCTTCCTGTCACGTCCGACGGGTCGCGTCTCACTGGGTGGTTCACGGTCTCGCATCACGGATGTGCGGCGACGGGATCAGCGCCGGCGCCCGGCTCAGCGCACCGGCGCGCGCCCCGCCGCGAAACCGAAGAGGTCCTTGGGATCGTCGGGCTCCGCGACAAGGTCGATGTCGCGGCACAGGTCGGTGCCGGCGACCTCGTCGCGCACGAAGCACAGGGCGGAGAAGTCCTCGAGCGCGAACCCGACGGAGTCGAACACGGTCACCTGCTCCCGGGAGGTGCGGACTGGCGCGCGGCCGGCGACCACCTCCCACAGCTCGGTCACCGGGAAGGTGGCCGGCAGCTGCTGGATCTCGCCCTCGATGCGGGTCTGCGGCTCGTACTCGACGACCACGGAGGCGCGCCGGAGGATCGCCGGGTCGAGCTCGGTCTTCCCGGGACAGTCCCCGCCGATGGCGTTGATGTGCATGCCAGGCTCGACCTGCGCGTCGGCGAGGACCACCGCGCGGACCTTGTCGGCGGTGCAGGTGGTCACCACGTCAGCGCCCCGGACCGCGTCGGCGACGCCCGTCGCGGGGCGCACGTCGAAGCCGAGTGGAGCGAGGTTGCGGACCGCCTTCGCGATCGCGCCGGGGTCGGTGTCCCACACCCGCAGCCGGTCGATCCCGACCAGCTCCCGGAACGCGATCGCCTGGAACTCCGGCTGGCTCCCGGCGCCGACGAGCGCCATCTGGCGGCTGTCCGGCCGCGCGAGGCAGCGGGCCGCGAGGGCCGATGTCGCCGCGGTGCGCAGCGCGGTGAGCAGCGTCATCTCGGCGAGGAACACCGGGTAGCCGGTGTGGACCGAGGCGAGCACGCCGAACGCCGTGACGGTCTGGTACCCGCGCGACGGGTTGAACGGGTGGCCGTTGACGTACTTGAAGGCGTAGGTGCCGGCGTCCGTGATCGGCATCAGCTCGATCACGCCGAACGGCGTGTGCGACGCAAGGCGGCCACGCTTCTCGAACTCGGGCCAACGCCGCAGGTCGGCTTCCAGGCGCGCGGCGATGCCCGCGATCGCGTCCGCGGGGCCGCGCTTCGCGAGCCACCGCGACATGTCCTCGACCCCGACGAACGTCGTCATCCCGCCTCCCGACGGCACGATCCTGCGTCACGGCACCGGCGTTCGGCGCGCCGGCGCACTACGCCACGTCCCGGCGCCGGAAGACGAGCAGCGCGGCGACGGTCACCACCACGACGACGCCCAGCAGGAACAGCCCGGACTGCGCCGTCGTGATGACGAGCGTGTCGCCGTCACACGTCGTGAGCCCCGAGGCGTCCATCGTGCAGCTCGACACACCCACCTGCTGCTCCAGGCCGCCCCGCAGCCAGGCGAGGAGGTTGAGCTGCACGGTCCAGCGGTCCAGCCCGCGCAGCAGGCCCGCCCGCAACAGGTTCTCGACGACCACCATCCAGGCGAACGCCACCGCGACCACCGCCGCCGTGTGGCGCAGCAGGAACGCGAGCGCCGCGCCGATCGCCGTGACCCCGGCGGCCAGGGCGGCGGCGCGCAGACCCCGCTGCACCACGTCCTGCCAGATCTCCGGCGTCACGGTGCCCAGGGCGTCGTTGAGGCGGCAGACGAGCCACGTCACGCCCGTCGCCACGGCGAGTGCGACGAGCACGGCGACGCCGGTCGCCAGTGTCGCGATCGCGACCTTGGACGCGAACACCCGCCCGCGGCGCGGCTCGAACGTCAGCCACATGCTCATCGATCCCGTGCTGAACTCCGCGGCGACGAAGGTCGCTCCGACGATCACCGCGATCATCACCAGGAACGTCGCGAGGTCGTCCAGCCAGCCGGGGGCGGAGGCGGCGAACGTGGTGCGGTAGGGCAGGAACATGTCCAGCGTCGGTGGGGTGGAGATCGACTCGCAGCCGAAGTCGATCGCGGCGCCCGTCCGCTCCTGCTCGGCGGCCTCGGCGTCCTCGCACCGCGCGACCTCCTCCGCGCCCTGCTCCTCCAGGTACGTCAGCTGCTGCTCGTAGCTCTGTTGGGCCTGCGCCAGCTGGGCGGCCGACGGCGGCACGGTCGCCCGGTAGGCCGTGACGACGGTCGACGCGACGACGGCCAGCATGCCGATCAGCAGCCAGCGGACCGCCGCGCGGGCGCTGAAGCGGCGCAGCTCCACGCCGAAGAGCCGCCAGTAGGCGTTCCTCCGTGTGGCCTCCGACGAGGGTCGGGTCACGACTGTCGTGCTCATCGCTTGACCCTCCGCCCGCTCGGTGCCATCGGTTCGGTCTGCGTCAGGTCGAGGAACACCTGCTCGAGGTCGGCGTGGTCGGTGCGCAGCTCGTGGGCGTACAGGCCCTCGCCGGCCAGCACCCGGTTGACCTCGGCCGCCGCCGCGCCGCCGACCACCAGATCGTTGCCCTCGTCGGACACCGTCCAGCCCCGTGCGCGCAGCACGATCGACGCGGCGTCGCGATTGGCCACCCCGACGCGCACCGCCGCCGCGCCGCTCCCGGCGACGAGCTCGTCGACCCTCCCCTGCGCAAGCAACCGCCCCTTGCCGACGATCGACACCGTGTCGGCGATCTGCTGCACCTCGGCGAGGATGTGGCTGCTGACCAGCACCGTCTTGCCGCGGTCCGCAAGGCCGCGCATCGTCGAGCGCACCTCGCGGATGCCCGCGGGGTCCAGCCCATTGGTCGGCTCGTCGAAGATCAGCAGGTCCGGGTCCTTGAGCAGCGTCGCGGCGATCGCCAGGCGCTGGCGCATGCCCAGCGAGTACGTCCGCACGGGGCTCGTCGCGCGGTCGGCGAGGCCGACGTCGTGCAGCACCACGTCCACGTGCGCCGGGTCGACGCCGATCCCGCGCGCCAGCAGGTCCAGGTTGCGCCGGCCGGAGAAGTGCCAGAAGAACTTCGGCGCCTCGACGATCGCCCCGATCCGCCCGACGACGTCCGGCAGCGCGCGCGGCACCGGCGTGCCGAAGACCGCCATCTCGCCCTCGTCGGGCCGGATGAGGCCCAGCAGCATGCGGATCGTCGTCGTCTTGCCCGAGCCGTTGGGCCCGAGGAAGCCGTGCACGCCCCCGGCCGGCACCTCGAGATCGAGCGCGTCCACGGCGACGATGCGCCGCCCGCGCGCGCGGTACGTCTTGCGCAGGCCACGCGTGGTGACCGCCGGCTCCGTCATCGGCCCCGTCCCCCCTCGGCGTGCGCCCGACGAAGGCGCCCGCGCGCCACCCTAGCGGCGGTGCCGCGCGACAATCCTGAAGTTCTGGGCGTGGATCACGCCCCAGACTTCAGAGAATCGCGCCGGTCAGCGCTTCGCCAGGCGCGTGACGTCGCGCACGGCGCCGCGGTCGGCGCTCGTCGCCATCGCGGCGTAGGCGCGCAGCGCGCCGGACACGTACCGGTCGCGGTGCGACGGCTGCCAGGGACGCTCGGAGGCGTTCATCTTGGCGCGGCGGTCGGCGATGACCTCGTCGGGCACGTTGAGCCGGATGAGGCGCTCCTCGACGTCGATCTCGATCTCGTCGCCGTTCTCGACCAGGCCGATGGCGCCCCCCGCCGCGGCCTCCGGGGAGACGTGCCCCACGGAGATGCCCGACGAGCCGCCGGAGAACCGCCCGTCCGTCAGCAGCGCCACGACCTTGCCGAGGCCGCGGCCCTTGATGAACGAGGTCGGGTAGAGCATCTCCTGCATGCCGGGGCCGCCCGCGGGGCCCTCGTAGCGGACGACGACCACGTGGCCGGGCTCCACCTGCTTGGAGAGGATCTTCTCGACCGCCTCCTCCTGCGACTCGCACACGAGCGCGCGCCCGACGAAGTGCCAGGCGTCGCGATCGACACCGGCCGTCTTGATGACCGCGCCGTCCTCGGCGAGGTTGCCGCGCAGCACCGCGAGGCCGCCCTGCGCGGTGTAGGCGTGCGCGACGTCCCGGATGCACCCGGCTGTCGCGTCGGTGTCGAGGGTCTCCCAGCGGTTCGAGGTGGAGAACGCTGTCGTCGTCCGCACGCCGCCGGGCGCCGCGTGGAACAGCTCGAGCGCCTGGTCGGTCGCCTTGCCGCCACGGACGTCCCAGGCGTCGAGCCAGTCGCGCAGCTTCGGCGTGTGCACGGAGGTGACGTCGTGGTTCAGCAGGCCGGCGCGGTCCAGCTCGCCGAGGATCGCCGGGATGCCGCCCGCGCGGTGCACGTCCTCCATGTGGAAGTCGGGGTGGTTCGGGGCGACCTTGCTCAGGCACGGCACGCGGCGGCTGATCTCCTCGATGTCGCGCAGCGTGAAGTCGACCTCGGCCTCCTGGGCGGCCGCGAGGATGTGCAGCACCGTGTTGGTGGAGCCGCCCATCGCCATGTCCAGGCTCATCGCGTTGGTGAACGCCGCCTTGGTCGCGATGGCGCGCGGGGTGACGGAGTCGTCCTCCTCGTCGTAGTAGCGCTTGGCCAGCGCGACGATGCGGCGGCCCGCCTCGAGGAACAGCTCGCGGCGCGCGGTGTGCGTCGCCAGCGTCGAGCCGTTGCCGGGCAGGCTCAGCCCCAGCGCCTCGGTGAGGCAGTTCATCGAGTTGGCGGTGAACATGCCGGAGCACGAGCCGCACGTCGGGCACGCGTTGGCCTCGACCAGGCCGAGGGCGTCTTCCGAGACGTTCTCGTCGGCCGAGTAGTTCATCGCGTTGATCAGGTTGAGGTGAGTCGTCGCGACGCCGTCGGCCACCACGGCCTTGCCGGCTTCCATGGGGCCGCCGGAGACGAAGATCGTCGGGATGTTCAGGCGCAGGGCAGCGTTGAGCATGCCGGGCGTGATCTTGTCGCAGTTGGAGATGCAGACCAGGGCGTCCGCGGTGTGCGCCTGGACCATGTACTCGACCGAGTCGGCGATGAGGTCGCGGCTCGGCAGGCTGTAGAGCATCCCGCCGTGGCCCATCGCGATGCCGTCGTCCACGGCGATCGTGTTGAACTCCTTGGCGACGCCGCCGGCCTCGCGGATCGCGGACGCGACGAGGTCGCCCATGTCCTTGAGGTGCACGTGGCCGGGGACGAACTGCGTGTACGAGTTGGCGATCGCGATGATCGGCTTGCCGAAGTCGTCGGCCCCCATGCCGGTGGCGCGCCACAGGGCGCGCGCGCCGGCCATGTTGCGGCCGTGCGTCGAGGTGCGGGAGCGCAGCGGACGGCTCATCGCGGGCTTCTCCTTCGCGGACGTCGGCGCCATCGCGTGACGGCGCCGGTCAACGGTACGTCGTCTCACGTGGCATGTCGGCGGGCGTCCGGCCCGCGAACCGCCCCGCCCGCCCTACAGAGTGGCGGGGTCCGCCGGGTTCGCCGCGGCGTCGTCGGGCTCGCGCCCCCGCCACGTGCAGACGCAGGCCTCGTTGCCCTCGGCGTCGGCCAGCACCCACCAGCGCGGGGCGAACCGGTCGGTGACCAGGTGGCCGCCGGCGGCCAGCGCGGCGTCGATCCGCGACTGCGCCTCGTCGTGCGGCACGATCACGTCGAGGTGGATGCGGTTGCGCTGCGGGCGCGGCTCGTCCATCTGCTGGAACCAGACGCCCGGCCCGACCCCCGCCGGGTCGGCGAGCGCGTCGTGCCGGTCCTCGTAGGCCAGGATCGCCTTCCAGAACGGGCGGATCGCGTCGCGGTCCAGCGCGTCGATCGCGACCTCGAGGATGCCGGTGGGCGCGGGGTGCACCGGCTGCGCGCCGAGCTCGGTCGCGACGGACGTGACCGCGTTGGCCAGGTCGACGTCGTTCTGCGACAGGCCGAGGATCTCGTGCGTCGTCGTGGTCACCGTGACCCGGCCCCAGCGCAGGACGACGTCCGGGTGGTGGTTCAGCTCGTCGGCCGCCGCTGCGACGCGCGCGACGAACGCCGCGGCGCCCGCGAAGTCGTCGAACCGCCAGTCCCCTCGCAGCGCCGTCTCCAGCGCGTGCCAGTGCCGCCCGTCGACCGCGAGGGTCGCCTGCCTGTTGGTCACTGCCGTTGCCGTCATGGGCACCATGCTCACCCGCGGCGCCGGCACCCGCCTCCCGGCCGGGGCGGTGCTAGGTGCGCGCGACGACGTTGACCGGCTCGGCGCCGGACAGCACGGTCTCCAGCTGGCGGCGGATCAGCGCGGCGATCCGCGAGAACATCGCGTCGGTGTTGCCGCCCTGGTGGGCGGTGATCAGCACGTTCGGCGCGTGCCACAGCGCGTGGTCCGGCGGCAGCGGCTCGGGGTCCGTGACGTCGAGCGCGGCGCGCAGCCGGCCGGCGGTCAGCTCCGCGAGCAGGGCGTCGGTGTCGACGACTTTGCCGCGCGCGACGTTGACCAGCAGCGCCCCGTCCTTCATGCGCGCCAGCAGGGCGGCGTCGACCAGGTGGTACGTCGAGTGGTCCAGCGGCACGGCGAGCACCAGCACGTCGGCGTCGGCGACGAGGTCGGGCAGCTCCGAGACGGCGTGGACCGGCCCGTCGGGGGTCTCACGCGCCGTGCGCGCCACCCGCGTGATCTCCACCTCGAAGGGACGGAAGCGGGCGACGATCGCGTCGCTGACGGAGCCGGCGCCGACGACGAGGACGCGGCGGTCGGCCAGCGACGTGCCGAACGGGTTGTGCCACCGGCCCTGGTCCATGGCGCGCACCGCGTCGACGAGCCCGCGCTGGGAGGCGAGGGTCAGCGCCAGCGTCAGCTCGGCCGTCGCGGAGCTGTGGACCCCCCGGCCGTTGGCGACCGCGATCCCCGGCGGCATGTGCTTCACCGCGTGCTCGAACCCCGCGCTCGGCAGCTGAACCAGCCGCAGGTTCGGCAGCGTCCGCAGCACGTCGAACCCGCCGGGGCGCGCGAAGTAGTGCGGCACGACGACGATCTCCACCTGCTCCGCCGTCGCCGGGTCGAGCGGCTCGACGAGGTCCCAGACGACGAGCCGCACGCGGTCGGCCAGGTCGGCGAGGCGGTCGGCCAGGTCGGGCGTCGGGACGGTGACGGTCAGCATGCTCTTCTCTCGGACTCTCTCAGGGGTTCTGCCCGGCACGGTACTCGACGTCCAGCAGGCCCATGACGACGCCGTCGGTCCAGCCGTCGCCGTCCCGGAACGCGTCGCGCAGCCTCCCCTCGACGCGGAAGCCCAGGTTCTCGTACAGCGACTTCGCCCGCGCGTTGATCGCCGGCACCACCGCCCCGACGCGGTGCAGTCCGAGACCGTCGAAGGCCATGCCGAGCACCAGGAGGATCGCCTCCGTGCCGTAGCCGCGGCCGCGGTACGCCGGGCGCATCGTCAGGCGCAGGTTCGCGGAGCCGACCAGCGGGTCGATCGCGTCGAGCACGATCTCCCCGAGGTACTCGTCCTCCCCGGCCATCGTCACGGCGAGGTCGATCCGGCCCTCGGCCGCCGCGATGCCCGCCGTCCACGCCGCGACGTCGGCGCGCGCGTACTCGCGGGTGATCCCGGCCATGCGCCGCGCCTCGGGGTCGGTGACGACGTCCCACATCGGCTCGGCGTCCTGTGGGCCGATCGGCCGCAGCACCAGCATCTCGCCGTACAGCGTCGGCTTGTCCACGGGTGTCCCCCTCCCGGCCGGGGCGTCGGCACCGACCGGCCGTCCGCGATGCTACGAAGCGGATGTGTTCGCGGTGTTGCCGGCAGGCTTCAGGACCGCACGCGCTCCAGCACCAGCTCGCGGACGCGCGCCGCGTCGGCCTGGCCGCGCGTCGCCTTCATCACCGCGCCGATGATGGCGCCGACGGGTCCGAGGTTGCCGCCCTGGATCTTCGCGACCACGTCCGGCTGGGCGGCCAGGGCCTCGTCGATCGCGGCCAGCAGCGCGCCCTCGTCGGACACGACCTCCAGCCCACGCGCGGCGACGACCTCCTCCGGCGAGCCCTCCCCCGCCAGCACACCCTCGAGCACCTGGCGGGCGAGCTTGTCCGTGAGCCTGCCGCCGTCGACGAGCGTCTGGAGCGCGCCGATCTGGTCCGGCGTCACCGGCAGGTCGGCCAGCTCGACGCCCTGTTCCTTCGCGGTGCGTGCCAGCTCGCCCATCCACCACTTGCGGGCGGCCGCCGGGCTCGCCCCGGCGGCGACGGTCGCCTCGATCAGCTCGACCGCCCCGGAGTTGACGACGTCCCGCATCTCGGCGTCCGAGTAGCCCCACTCGGTGGCCAGCCGCCGCCTGCGGGCGGCGGGCAGCTCCGGCAGGGTTGCGCGGATCTTCTCCACCCAGGCCGGGTCGGGGACGATCGGCACCAGGTCCGGCTCGGGGAAGTAGCGGTAGTCCTCGGCGTCCGACTTCACGCGGCCGGCCGTGGTGATCTGCGTGTCCTCGTGCCAGTGCCGCGTCTCCTGGACCACGGCGCGTCCCGCGTCGAGCACCGCCGCCTGGCGCGTGACCTCGTAGCGCACCGCGCGCTCGACGGCGCGGAAGGAGTTGACGTTCTTGGTCTCCGTCCGCGTCCCCAGGGGCGCGTCCGGGCTGGGGCGCAGCGACACGTTGACGTCGGCGCGGACGTTGCCGCGCTCCATCCGCGCCTCGCTGACCTCGAGCGCGCGGAACATGTCGCGCAGGGTCTGGACGTAGGCGCGGGCCACCTCGGGGGCGCGCGCCCCGACGCCCGTCACCGGCTTGGTGACGATCTCGACCAGCGGCACGCCCGCGCGGTTGTAGTCGACGAGCGAGTACACGGCGCCCTGGATGCGCCCGGTGGCGCCGCCGACGTGCGTGTTCTTGCCGGCGTCCTCCTCCATGTGGGCACGCTCGATCTCGACGCGGAACACGGTCCCGTCCTCGAGCTCCACGTCCACCCAGCCGTCGTGCGCGATGGGCTCGTCGTACTGGCTCGTCTGGAAGTTCTTCGGGACGTCCGGGTAGAAGTAGTTCTTCCGCGCGAACCGGCAGGACTCGGCGATGGTGCAGTTGAGCGCCAGGCCGATGCGGATCGCGTACTCCACGGCGGTGCCGTTGACCGCGGGGAGCGCGCCGGGGAGGCCGAGCGACACGGGCGTGACCTGCGTGTTCGGGTCCGCGCCGAAGTACTGCTCGGCGCCGTCGAACATCTTGGTGCGCGTGCCGAGCTCCACGTGGACCTCGATGCCGATCACCGGGTCGTAGCGGTCCACGGCCTCGTCGTAGTCGACGAGCGTCTCGGTGCTCGTGCTCATCGGGCCACCTCCAGCTCCGGCGCGTCCTTGAGGATGGGGCCGCCCCAGCGGTCCTCGAGCAGCGCCTCGAGCGCCGCGCCCACGCGGTACAGCCGGGCGTCCTCGCGGGCCGGCCCGATGATCTGGAACCCGGCGGGCAGGCCGTCCTCGGACAGGCCGGACGGCAGCGACATCCCCGGGACGCCGGCGAGGTTGGCCGGGATGGTCGCGACGTCGTTGAGGTACATCGCCAGTGGGTCGTCGAGCTTCTCCCCCAGCTTGAACGCCGTGGTGGGCGCCGTCGGGGAGACCAGGACGTCCGCCTGCGCGAACGCGTTGGCGAAGTCGCGTTGGATCAGCGTGCGGACCTTCTGCGCGCTGCCGTAGTAGGCGTCGTAGTAGCCCGCCGAGAGCGCGTAGGTGCCGAGGATGATGCGGCGCTTGACCTCGTCGCCGAAGCCCTTGCCGCGGGTCGCCGCCATGACGCGCTCGGCGGTGACCGGGCCGTCGCTCGGTTCCACACGGATGCCGTACCGCATGCCGTCGAACTTGGCGAGGTTGCTGCTCGCCTCCGCCGGGAGGATCAGGTAGTAGGCCGCGAGCGCGTACTCGAAGTGCGGGCAGGAAACCTCGACGAGCTCGGCCCCCGCGCCGCGCAGCAGCTCGAGCGACTCCTCGAACCGGGCCAGGACGCCGGGCTGGTAGCCCTCCCCCGTGAGCTCGGTGACGACGCCGACGCGCACGCCCGCCAGGTCGCCGGTGGCGCCGAGCCGGGCGGCGGCGCCGAAGTCGGGAACCGGGTCCGTCAGCGAGGTGGAGTCGTGGGGATCGTGGCCGCCGATGACCTCGTGGAGCAGCGCGGCGTCGAGGACGGTGCGCGTCACGGGACCGGCCTGGTCCAGGCTGCTCGCGAGAGCGATCAGCCCGTACCGCGACACGCTGCCGTAGGTGGGCTTGACCCCGACCGTGCCGGTGACCGCCGCGGGCTGGCGGATCGAGCCACCGGTGTCCGTGCCGATCGCCAACGGCGCCTCGTAGGCGGCCACCGCGGCCGCGCTGCCGCCGCCCGAGCCGCCCGGGATGCGGTCGAGGTCCCACGGGTTGTGCGTGTTGCCGTAGCCGGAGTGCTCGGTCGAGCTGCCCATCGCGAACTCGTCCATGTTGGTCTTGCCGAGGATCGGCAGGCGCGCCGCCTTGATCTTCCGGACCAGGGTGGCGTCGTAGGGCGGGATCCAGCCCTCGAGGATCGGGGAGCCGGCCGTGGGGGGCAGCCCGGGCGTGACGACGACGTCCTTGCCGGCGATCGGCACGCCCGCGAGGGGGTGGAGGGCCTCGCCGCGGGCGCGGGCCTCGTCGACCCCGCGGGCGGTGGCCAGCGCCTCGTCGGCGGAGACGTGCAGGAACGCGTGGACCGGGCCGTCGACGGCCGCGATGCGGTCCAGGTGGGCCTGGGTGGCCTCGGCCGACGAGACCTCGCCGGCGGCCAGCTTCGCGGCGAGGTCGGCCGCGGTGAGGCGTGTGAGGTCCGTCATGCATCCTCCCCGAGGATCTGCGGGACGAGGAACTTGCCGTCCTCGGCGGCCGGCGCCTGCGCCAGCACCTCGTCGCGGTCGAGCGGAGCCTCGGGCTCGTCGGACCGGAACACGTTGGACAGCGGGAGCGGGTGGCTGGTGGCCGGGACGTCCGGGGTGGCGATCTCGCTCACCCGGGCGACCGAATGGACGATGACCTCGAGCTCGCCGGCGAGGCGGTCCAGCTCGGTGGATGTCAGGTCGATCCTGGCCAGGCCAGCCACGCGCGCGACCTCGTCGCGCCAGGGGGTGGACATGCCGACGAGTCTAGTGACGGCCTCCGGGGACCTACGGCTCTCGCCCGCGGGGGCCCGACGATCCAACGTTGCGCCATGGCGGCCGACGACGTCCTCCCCTACGGACCCACGGTCACGCGGGCACTCGGGCCGCTGCGGCACGGGTTCCGGCTGGTCAACCGGCACGTCACCGGGCCGGCGCTCAAGGCCGGGCTGGGGACCCTCCTCTCGACGTCGGCGACCGGCTCGATGCTCCTGCTTCGGACGGTCGGCCGGAGGTCCGGCCTGGTCCGCGAGACGCCGCTGGGATACGCGGTGATCGACGGCCGGGTGGTGGTCGTCGCCGGCTACGGGCGGCGGTCCGACTGGTTCCGCAACGCCCTCGCGCACCCCGAGGTCGAGGTGGTGCTGCCGGGCGCGCGGCTGCGCGGGCGGGCGGAAGAGATCACGGATCCCGACGAGCGACGGGCCGCCTTCCGCACGACGATCGGCGCGATGGCGCTCGTCGGGCGGCTGACGCTCGGGGACGTCGGTGCGGCCGGGACCGCGCGCGTGGACGAGCTCGCGGAGGCCTTCCCGATGCTGGCGATCACGCCGACCGCCGTGCTGCCGGGCCCGTTCGACCCCGGCGGCGGGGCGACGCGGGCGAACACGGTCGTCGCCCTGTGGGCGCCGGTCGTGGGCGCGGCCGCCTGGCTCGGCTGGCGGCTGGTGCGGCGGGCGCGTTAGCGGCGGCGAGCAGAGCGCTCTCCGCGGACCGGGCCCGGCCTCCGGGCGGAGGCGGCATCTGACCTGGACATTTGTCGCAGCGCGATGGTAGGATCGAACACATGTTCTTATCCGCCACACCGACTTCGCCTACCGTCACACCTCGTGACGGTGCCGCGCCGTGGGGCTGGTTGCCGGAGGACGAGGGCGCGTTGCGGGTGCCGGCCGACGAGGTGATGCTGGAGGACCTGGCGCCGTGGGACGTGCGGGAGTCGGATCTACTGACCGGTGAGCTGCCGGTGGATCCGTTGGGGTGTGACGAGTGGTGG
>CAZBIO010000037.1:0-6560 GCA_964491965.1 uncultured Cellulomonas sp. | reverse complement strand
CTGCTCGCGTGGGAGGAGCCGGACCGCCTGCACCGCGGGCTGCAGGGCGCCAAGTTCACCGCGACGATCCTCTCCGGCGTCCGCCGCCGCGGCTGGGCGCAGTCGGTGTCCGAGCGCGAGGTGGGCGTCGCCTCCGTGTCCGCGCCGGTACGTGGCCCGTCCGGCCGCGTCGTCGCCGCCGTCTCCGTCTCCGGCCCGCTCGAGCGCCTCTCGCGGCAGCCCGGCCGGCTGCACGCCGCCGCCGTGGTCAGCGCCGCCAACCGCCTGACGGAGGTGCTCCGCCGCACGGCCGACTGACGCGCCCCCGCGCCAGGCCGCCCCCCCCCCCGCGCGCCGCACCGCCCCCAGGTTTCGCCCCCCCGGGGCTCGGTTTCGCCCCCTGCGCCCAGTGCCGCGTCGATGGATCCACGCCGCGTCGATAGGTCCTCCCATCGACCCGGCGTGCAGGTATCGACGCGGCAGGCGGTACGAGTGAGCAACGGGCTGTGCTTGGAGCAACGAATGAAGGAGGCTCGGCCATCTGGCCGAGCCTCCTTCATTCGTACCCCCGACCGGATTCGAACCGGCGCTACCGCCGTGAGAGGGCGGCGTGCTAGGCCGCTACACAACGGGGGCCTGGCCGCCGCGAAGCCGAAGCCTCGCGAGCGAGTGACCATGCTAGCCGATGCCCTCGACGGGCGACGACTGCGCTGGTCAGCGCTGGGGTACCTGGACTCGAACCAAGACTAAGGGAACCAGAATCCCTCGTGCTGCCAATTACACCATACCCCAAGGGGGTATAACTTCCGATGTCCGGCCCGGCCCAGCGACGGGTTCGAGCCGGCGTTGCCGGAGGTCGTACCGGCGGAGAAGACTACCGGAGGCGCGAGGCGCCACCAAACCGCCCGGCGGTCACGACGGGATGCGCCCCACCTCGGTGACGTCGTACCAGAGCAGCTCGCGCTCGGCGAGCCGCTCGTCGGCCGCGATGTCGCCCGCGAGGGCCGCCACGACCTCGCCGGCCGCGTCGGGCTCGTCGACGTGCACGCTCACCACGGCGGACCACGGCGCTCCGGCGACGAGGTCGACGGCTGTCGCGGGCTCGTCGGGCCCGGCCGGGACGTCCACCAGATTGTCCGGGACGTCCGCGGCGAGCACCACCCGCAACCGCGGCGCGCCCGGATGGCGCGCCAGGAGGGCGAGCGCGTCGTCGGCCGCCGCGAGCAGCGCGGCGTACTCCCAGCCCTCGTCGTCCTCCCCCGGCAGCGCCGCCCGCAGGTCCGCGGTGACGGCATGCCCCCCGCCGGGGCCGACCTGGTCGCACGGCAGCTGGTCGAGGACCGCGGGGAGGTAGACGCGCACCCGCCCAGTGTGCCCGGCACCGCCGCCGGCGCCGGACCGCGACACCCGCCGACGAGGACCTCGGGAGAGGGTTGCGCGCCGCGACCATCCTGCTATCTTTCATATGTCAGACACTTCTTACATATGACAGGACATGATGGTTACGGGCGAGAGACTCGACGGCGACCGGCTCGTCGAGGTGATGGCCGCGCTGGCGAACCCGCTGCGCGTACGGATCGTCGCCGCTCTGGCCTCGGGCCGTGACTACGTCAGCCACCTCGCCCGCGAGATCGGCATCAGCCGACCCCTGCTCCACATGCACCTGTCCCGGTTGGAGGACGCCGGGCTCGTCGTCGGCTCGCTCGAGCTGTCCGACGACGGCAAGGCGATGAAGTACTTCGAGCTCGTCCCGTTCGACATGCGCCTCAACCCCGCGACCGTCGCCAGCGCGGCGGCGACCCTCACCACCCCGAAGCCCGACCCACCAGCGGGCTCCACACCCAAGGAGTGAACGTCATGGACTGGCCCGTCGTGATCCTCATCCTCGGCATCCTCACGCTGCTGTTCTGCGTGTGGGCCGGAACCGTCTCCTGGCGGCAGGAGGGCCGCAAGCTCGCGGTCGACACCAGCCACATCGAGGAGGTCCGCGCGCTCGTCAGCCGGTACGAGCAGCTCGCGACGAGCACGCTCGACGCGCAGACGCGCGCCGCGGCGGACGTCGCCGAGCTGCGCGCGCGGACCGCCGCGATCGAGCAGATCCTCCGCACGGTCGAGTAGCCGCGTGACGACGAGCACAGCGACCATGCGCGCCGCGGTGGCCCGCCGATTCGGCCCGCCCGAGGTGGTCGGCGTGGAAGAGGTCCCGCGCCCCTCCCCCGGCCCGCGCGACGTGCTGATCCGCGTCCGCGCGTCGACGGTCAGCATCGCCGACCACCGGATCCGCACGCGGGAGGTCCCCAGGGGACTGGCCCTCGTCGTCACGCCGACGCTCGGAGCGTTCCGGCCCCGGATCCGCACGCTCGGGATGGAGGCGGCAGGCGTCGTCGAACGGGTCGGCGCCGAGGTCACGCGTTTCGCCCCCGGCGACGAGGTGCTCGTCGCGCTCGGCAGCCGCATGGGCGGGCACGCGCAGTACGCCATTGCTCCCGAGGACGGCCCGATCGCGCGCAAGCCCGCGGGTCTGTCGTTCGAGGAGTCGATCGCGCTGGTGTTCGGCGGCGTCACGGCGATCGCGTTCCTGCGGCTCGTCGAGCTGCGGCCCGGCACACAGGTGCTGGTCAACGGCGCATCCGGGGCGGTCGGCACCGCCGTGATCCAGCTCGCCTCACATGCCGGCGCCCGCGTCACCGCGGTGTGCAGCGGCACCAACGCGGACCTGGTGCGCTCGCTGGGCGCGGCGGCGGTCGTCGACTACACACACGGGGACTTCACCGCCACGGACGCGCGGTACGACGTGATCGTCGACTGCATGGGCAACCATCCGTACGCGCGGCTCCGGCCCCTCGTCCGGCCGGGCGGGGCGATCCTCCAGGTGATCACCGACCTGCCGAGCCTGCTGACGCAGCAGTGGCGCACGCGCCGGTCGGGGATCCTCGTCACCAACCGCACCGGCCCGCTCGATGCCGGGGTCATGAGCGAGCTCGTCGGGCTCGCCGAGGCGGGAGTCCTGCGGCCGGTCGTCGACCGCGTCTACGACCTCGACGACATCGTCGACGCGCACCGGTACGTCGACACCGGGCGGAGGCGCGGCAACGTCGTGCTGCGCATCCCCTGAGCGGCGCCGCACCCCCGCGCGGTCCCGCCCCGATCCGGGTCCCCGCCCCGGTCCGGGCTACGCCGTGACCACCGCGGCCGCCGCCATCGCCGCCAGCCCCGCGAGCGCCTTGCGCGCCGGTGACCCCGGCGCCTGCTCGCGCAGCGTGCGACCGGCCAGGAGCGCGGCATCGCAGGCCGTGCGGTCGTCGGGCACGACGAGCGCATCGGCGACGCCCGCGTACCGCGCCAGCGCGTCCACGACAGCGCGGTCAGGGTTCGGTCCCGTGACCGAGGCCCGGACCCGGTTGACCACCACCAGCCGACGGGCCCCCAGCCCGAGCGCCTCGAGCTCCAAGAGCCCGCGCACCAGCCGCGCCACCCCCACAGGGTCGCCCGACCCGACGGCGACGACGACGTCGGCGGCCTCGAGCGCGGACAGCGTCGCGGCGTTGCGCTGCGGCGCGCGGGTGTCGAACGTCAGGACCTCGTCCCGTTCCAGGCAGAAGCCGGTGTCGACCACCGTCCACTCGGCCAGCGCCCTGGCGACCGGCCACATCCCGTCGAGCGTCGCGGCGGGCAGCTCGGGCCACCGGTCCGGCCGCGAGATGCCGGACAGCACCCGCAGGCCCTCGCCCGCCACGGGCGCGAGGCGTGCCAGCTCCGTGACGCCGAGTGCGCCCTGGCTCGCGGCGCGCGCCGCGGCGGCGATGCCCGGCGCCTCGTCGAGCAGTCCGAGCACCTGTGCCACGGCGCCGCCGTACGTGTCCGCGTCGACGAGCAGCGCCGACCTGCCGAGCGCCGCGAGCTCGGCCGCCAGGTTGACGGCGACGGTGGTGCGGCCGGGTGCCCCCGCCGGGCCCCACACGGCCGCCAGGTGTCCGCGAGGCGCAGGCATCGCCGCGGTCGACCCGTCGAGCCAGTCGGGGACGGTGTCGGGCGGCGCGTCGAGCAGCGCGGTCGCGCGGACGACGACGTCGTGGGCCGCTGCAAGGTCGCCCGGCGGCGGCACGACGAGGTCCGCCCCGCAGGCGGCGAGCCGGTCCGTCAGCCACGGTCGCGACTGGTCGGCGACGCACACCACCCGCACGCCGCCGCGGTGCAGGTCCGCGACCGCCTCCCGGTCGAGGTGGTCCAGCTCCGCCGAGACGACCGCGAGCCGGCCCAGACCGGCCTCCGCCGCCGCGAGGAGCTCGACGAGGTCGGCGCACCGGCGGGTGACCGCGAGCGCGCCGGAGCTGGCGTCGACGGCCTGGACCAGCAGCGCCTCCGCGGCGCCGTGGACCGCGCACAGGACCCCCGCGGCCACCGTCAGCTCCCCGGAACCGCGACCACGTCGACGCGGCCCTCCGAGGCGAGCGCCGCGAGCACGTCGGGCAGCTCGTCGAGCGGCACCAGCACGTGGACCGTCGTGGTGCCGGCCGCGAGGGCGCCCTCCGGGCGGCCCACCTCGGCGACCGTCAACCCCGCCGCCAGCTGGCGCGGCGTACCCGACCCGGCCGTCGCGGAACCGCTCCGCGGGTCGGCGGGCGTGAACCAGAGGTCCACCAGGGAGCCCGCGCGCACCGTGGCAGTCAGCTCGCCGGCCGCCGCGACCGCGACCGGGCGCAGCGCCAGCTCGCCGGCCGACCCCACCGCCGACCGCGGCAGCAGCTCGCCCGTCCCGACCGAGCGCAGCACGACCGCATCCGGCGGCACGGGCTCGTCGGCCCGCAGGTAGGAGTCCACGGACCCGAGCCGCACCTCGGCCACGCCAAGTGACTCCGGGTCCACCACGTCGCCCGGGACCGCGGGTGCCTGCACGACGAAGACCGGCACGGTGTGCTCGGCGGACCGCACCACCCAGGATCCGAGGGCGACGGACCCGGCCACGAGGGCGATCCCGACGAGCAGCCGCGGATCACGCCATCCCGGCCGCCGCAGCCGCGCCGCGACCGGTGCCGGCAGGTCGAGCGCCGTCGTCTGCATGCGTCTCCCCTCGTCCGCGGCCCTTCGTCGGACCGCCCACGGCCCTTCGTCGGGCCGCTCCCGCCGGACTATCGGCCAGCGCGGCGCGGATCGGTGGAAAACCGCGGCCTTCGGCGACGCCGTGCCACACTGCGGACATGGCACCGCGTTTCCTCACGCTCGCAGACGTGACGGAGGTCCTGAACATCTCCGCGCAGCAGGCGTACTCGCTGGTCAAGTCCGGCGAGCTCCCCGCGATCCAGATCGGCGGGCGGGGCATCTGGCGTGTCGAATCGAGCGAGCTCGAGAAGTACATCGAGCGGATGTACGAGCAGACCCGCGCTCGCGCCGGCGAGCGGGTCGACGGCTGACGCCTATCTCGACCGCACCACGCACACCTCGGCGAGCGGCACGGTCCACGCGGCACCGTCCGCCGGCGTGACGTCCACGTAGTCCGCACCCACCCGGTCGATCCGCCCGACGAGCGTGCGGGCACGCGTGCACAGCCGGACCTCGACCCTGTCCCTCGCCAGCGCCCGCAGCGCGTGCGGCAGGCCGAGCCCCACCCGCATCCGGCCCGTGCCCGGGGCGACGTGCGGGGCCAGGCCCGACACCGCCCGAACCGCGGCGAGCGACACCAGGCTCTGACGGGCCGGCGGGTCGACCAGCAGGAGCCACCCGTCACCCAGGTCGGCGAGGACGCCGTCGGCCTGGGCGTCGCGATCGCCGGCCAGGTCCCCCAGGGCCACGCGCAGTCGCATCCCCAGTGAGGCGCGGAGCCGGTCGACCAGGTGGGTCGTCGCCACCTCGGCGCGGACGAGGTCCGGCAGCCCCTCGCGCGCCTGGGCAGTCCGCGCCGACGCGAGCTGGGCCTCCAGGTCCTCGAAGAGCAGCTCCCAGCGCACCCGGCGACCGTACTGGGCGGCGGGGTGACGACGAGCAGGGCCGAACGGGTCACGTATCGCCCCGAACCGTCGCCCGACGGGGTGACCGCCGGCCGATCGACTTCCCAGTGGGCGCTACCTGCGGATACATCTATGCCCACCGTCTGACATCAACAGACATCAAAAAGCATCACCAATCATCACGATGGAGTTCCCATGCGCGCCATGGCAGGTACGGCCCGACGAACGGCGGGGCGTGGCCTCGCCCTCCTCGCAGCCGGGGCGGTGAGCACCGTCGCCGGCGGCGCGCTCGCGCTGCGGGTGGCGCAATTGGCCCGGACCGCGGCCCCTGTGCGGCCCGAGCAGCTCGTCGAGGCCGGAGTGCTCGCCGCCGGCGTGCTCGTCCTCGCCTGGCTGGCCTGGTCGGCGCTTCTGGCGGCCGCCTGCCTGGCCGCCCGCGGCGCCGGGCGGACCTGGCACCGGGGCGAGGCGTGGGTGCACCGATTCGCCCCGACCGTCGTGCGACGTGTGCTCACGGTCGCGGTCGCCGTCGGGCTCGGCGCCAGCGGTGTCGGCGTCGCCGCGGCCGACGACCTCGCACCGGATGCGGCACCCGGGCCGGCCGTCGCGATCACCGTCGACGGCGCGCTCGACCTC
>CAZBIO010000036.1:0-7401 GCA_964491965.1 uncultured Cellulomonas sp. | reverse complement strand
CTCGCCGACGGGCTCGTCGTGCGCCGGCTGCTGTCCGGCGGCTCGGGGCAACGCGGCTGGCCGGACCGCCCCACCGCCGAGCGCTACGCGCGTGCGCTGCGCGTGCCGTTCGCGGCGCACAGCCAGCTGGAGCAGGTGCGCTGGTCGGTTCGGTCGCGGCCGCGCCTCGACGGGCGCCGCTACCTCGCGGCGTTCGACCGCGCCCGGCCGGTGCCGGCGCTGCAGGTGCACGGCGACCGCGACCCGGTGCGCACTCCGACCGCCGCCGCGCTCCACCAGCGGTCGCGCGCCCTCGCGGAGCCGTACCGGTGGGAGCTGCTGACCGGCGTGGGGCACTACCCGGCGGAGGAGGCCCCCGAGCTGGTGACCGAGCTGCTGCTCGACTGGCTGCCGACCGTCACCCCTTGAGCATCGCCGCGGCGCGCGCGGGGTCGTTCTCGCCGATGCCGGCCGACGGGCACATGGAAAAGACGGGGCACGCCCCGCACGCGGGCTTGCGCGCGAAGCACGTGCGGCGCCCGTGGAAGATCAAGCGGTGGCTGGCCATGGTCCAGTCCTTGCGCGGCAGCAGGGCGGTGACGTCCTTCTCCACCTGCACCGGGTCCTCGCTCGTGGTGTAGCCGAGCCGGTGGGTCAGCCGCATCACGTGCGTGTCCACCGGCAGGCCGGGGATGCCGAAGGCGTTGCCGAGGACGACGTTCGCCGTCTTGCGGCCGACGCCGGGGAGCGTGACGAGGTCCGCCATCTTCTTGGGCACCTCGCCGCCGTACCGCTCGACGAGCGCGGCGGCCATGCCCTGGATCGCCTTGGCCTTGGCGCGGAAGAACCCGAGCGGCTGGCAGATCTGCTCCAGCTCGTCCAGGTCCGCCGCGGCGAGCGCGGCGGCGTCGCCGAACCGTCCGAACAGCTCCGGCGTGGTCATGTTGACCCGCACGTCCGTGGTCTGCGCCGAGAGCACCGTCGCCACCAGCAGCTCGAACGGCGTGGTGAAGTCCAGCTCGCACCGGGCGTCCGGGTAGCGCGCCGCGAGCGCGCGATCCACTCGCCGGGCACGGCGAACCAACCCGACAGGGGGAGCGATCGTCTGGCCAGTCACCCGGGCAGCGTACGCGGGGGCACCGACGGGGCCGCCGTGGACCTGCGCCCTTGCTCCCCGAGAGTGATTGCGCGCCGGACCGCTCAAGGTCGCTGCGCGCCCCGCCGAATCCACCTCAGCGCCGCATGCCGAGCCGGCGCGCCACGGACCGCACGGGAGGCCCGATGTCGCTGTCCACCGAGCAGGACATCCGCGCGCTGCGACTGGACCACCGTGCGCTGCGCGCGGAGCGCTCCCGCGTCGCCTGGTGGCGCCGACTGGTCCGGGCCAACCTCGACCTGCTCGTCGCCCGCACCGTCCGCCCGCCGTCGCTCGGCGAGGCGCTCGCGTTCACCCTGCCGCTCGACGTCGAGCTCGAGGTGCCGCGGCCCGACGAGCTGGACGCCCAGCTCGGCCCGTCCGGCACCGGCGACGTGGCCCGTCTCGAGGAGCTCCGGGAGCTCGACCTGCGCCTCGCGCGCTACCAGGCGGGCGTCGAGCAGGCCTTCGTCCGGGCGACCGATGCGCTGCTCGACCACCTGGCCGCCGATCACGAACCGCTGGCCGGATCCGACGAGGAAAACGACCACCGCCTCTGACCAGCGCCGCCGCCCATGGGGCAGACTGTGGCGTGCGCCACATCGGCGTGCGGCAGGTGGGAGGTGCGATGGACGACGGGGACGCGGCCCTGACCGCGCCGCTCTTCGCAGGAATCGACCCCGAGGCCGCCCGCACCTTCCTCGACTCGCTCGCGCGCATCACCGTGCCGCGCGGCGACGTGCTGTTCCACGAGGGCGAACCGGGCGACAGCCTCTACGTCATCCGCTCGGGTGCCGTGAAGCTCGGCCAGCGATCGAGTGACGGACGCGAGAACCTCATCGCCGTCCTAGGTCCGGGCGAGCTGCTGGGCGAGCTGTCCCTGTTCGACCCGGGGGCGCGCACCGCGACCGCGACGGCGGTCAGCGACGTCGAGGTGCTGCAGATGGGGCCCGACGAGCTGACGCGCTGGCTGGCGTCGACGCCGGTGGTGGCCGAGCACCTGCTGCGGGCCCTCGCGCGGCGGCTGCGGCGGACCAACGAGACCCTGGCGGACCTCGTCTTCTCCGACGTTCCCGGACGGGTGGCCAAGGCGCTGCTCGACCTGTCGACCCGGTTCGGGCACCCCGTACCGGAGGGCATCCGCGTGACCCACGGCCTGACGCAGGAGGAGCTGGCGCAGCTCGTCGGCGCCTCCCGGGAGACCGTCAACAAGGCGCTCGCGGACTTCGCGGGCCGCGGGTGGATCCGCCGCGAGGGCCGCGCGGTGGTGCTGCTCGACGCGGAGCGGCTGGAGCGCCGCTCGCACTGACGTCAGCGGGTCTCGACCACCAGCTCCACCTCGACCGGCGCCCCCAGGGGCAGCGCGGCCACGCCCACCGCCGAGCGCGCGTGCCGGCCGGCGTCGCCGAACAGCTCGCCGAGCAGCTCGCTCGCTCCGTTCGCCACGCCCGGCTGCCCGGCGAAGGCGGGGTCGCTCGCGACGAAGACGACCACCTTGACCACGCGCGCGACGCGCTCCAGCGTGGCGAGCGGCCCGTCCCCGGTCTCGTCGGCCAGCAGGGCGGCGACCGCGGCGACCGCGTTGAGGCCGGCCGTCGCCGCGTAGCCCTTCGCGTCGGCCGGGTCCACCTGGCCCTCACCGGTGCCGACGATGCCCGCGGCCGGGAGCGTGCCGCCGACGAACGGCAGCTGGCCGGCGGTGAAGACGAGCGAACCCGTCCGCACGGCGGGGACGTAGGCGCCCGCGGGCTGCGCGACCGCCGGGAGCACGAGCCCCAGGGTGGTGAGGCGCTCGGCGACGGTCATCACGCCTCCTTCTGGCGCTTGAGGTAGGCGACCAACCCGCCGTCCGGGCCGGGGATCACGGTGACGAGCTCCCAGCCATCGGCGCCCCACTGGTCGAGGATCGCCTTGGTGGCGTGGATCACGAGGGGGATCGTCGCGTACTCCCACTGGGTGTTGGCCATGCCAGCACCCTAGGGGACCCCCGATCGTCAGCCGACGTCGAGCGAGACGTCCTGGCCGCCGACGAGCTCCGCGCGCCACGAGCGCACGTCCGGGCGGCGCCGCAGCAGTGCGCGCCGCTCCCGCTCGGTCATCCCACCCCACACGCCGAAGTCCATGCGGCTGTCGAGCGCGTCGGCGAGGCACTCGAGGCGCACGGGGCATGCCGCGCAGACGGCACGGACCTCGCGCTGTGCCGACCCTTCGACGAACAGCGCGTCCGGCGCCATCCGTCCCGCGCCGCACGAGGCGCTCGCCGTCCAGTGCCCTTCCTTGATCGCCCCCACGCCTACCACCGGTACCTCCCCCAAGGTCAGGACCCCCTGACGGCCCTGGGGCGGACGTTAGCGGCTACGGCGCCGCCTGACGAGAGCCCCAGATGGTCCTATCGGACACAGATGTCCGCTGTCTTCACCCTGTCCAGCGTATTGGGAGCGATTCCACGGGTGATCCAGTCGCCCAAGTGGTGTACCCAAGCGCGGTAGTGACCTAGGTCCCACGTTGATGGCGGTCGGTGTGATTGCGGCGTGTTTCGAGGGATGTGCAGGTCCGGTGCAGGTCGCGATGTGCCCCTCCGGTCGGCTCGGCCGTGACACCCCGGCCGACTACCCTCGCTTCATGCCGTCTCGTCCGAGCCCGCGCGGCCGGCCCACGCGCGCCGCGAGCGCCACGGGGCGTGCCGCCCAGGGCATCGCACTGCTGGTCTCGTTCGTGCTGATCGCGGGCATCGGCGGCGTCCTCGCCGCCGGGCTCGCGCTGCCGGGTGTCGCGCTGGCCAACGGCGCCACGAACGTGTCGGTGCAGGCGTTCGACGACCTCCCCACCGAGCTGAACCTGACGGAGCTGCCGCAGAAGTCGGTGATCCTCGCGGCCGACGGCACCCAGCTGGCGACGTTCTTCACCGAGAACCGTGTCATCGTCCCGCTGTCGCAGATCGCGCCGATCATGCAGAAGGCGGTCATCGCCGTCGAGGACAAGCGGTTCTACGAGCACTCGGGCGTCGACCCCCAGGGCATGGTGCGCGCGGCCGTGAAGTCCCTGCTCAACGTCGGCAAGGAGGGTGCGTCGACCCTGACGCAGCAGTACGTCAAGAACGTGCTCATCCAGGCGGCGCAGACCATCGAGGACCCGGTGGAGCGCCAGGCCGCGCTCAAGGCGGCGACGGAGGACGAGGGCACCGCCGGCTACGCGCGCAAGCTGCGCGAGGCCAAGCTCGCCATGGCGCTCGAGAAGCGCATGACGAAGGACCAGATCCTCCAGGCGTACCTCAACATCGCGCAGTTCGGCCGCAAGTCCATCTACGGCGTCGAGTCTGCGGCCCAGTACTTCTTCAGCAAGCACGCCAGCGAGCTCAACTACATCGAGGCCGCGACCATCGCGGGCGTCACGCAGAGCCCCAGCAAGTGGGACCCCGAGCTCAACCCCAACGACTCGCAGGGCCGGCGCAACGTCATCCTCGGCCTGATGCGGGACCAGGGGTACATCACCGATGCCGAGTACCAGAAGGGCGTGGCGACGCCCGTTGCGGACACGCTGAACCCGCACCCGATCCAGCTCGGCTGCATGGTCGCGAGCCAGGCGGTGCCCGGTTCCGGGTTCTTCTGCGACTACGTCACCAAGGTGATCCTCCAGGACCCGGCGTTCGGCGAGAAGCAGGAGGATCGCAAGGCGCTGCTCTACAAGGGCGGCCTGACGATCCACACCACGCTGGACCCCGCCGAGCAGGCGCTCGCGTTCCAGGAGGTCCAGAACGGCGTGCCGATCGGCGACCCGTCCGGCGTCGTCAGCTCGATCGTCAGCGTCGAGCCGGGCACCGGCAAGATCACCTCGATGGCGCAGACCGCCAACTACACGGCGCTCGAGGAAGCGCAGCCGGGCGAGACGAGCGTCAACTACAACACGACCTCCCAGTACGGTGGGTCGAGCGGGTTCGCTCCCGGGTCGACGTTCAAGCCGTTCACCCTCATCGAGTGGCTCAAGCAGGGGCACAGCCTCTCGGAGACGTTCGACGGGTCGTTGCGTCCCCTCCAGTACGCCGACTTCACCGCCTGCGGGGCGCCTTACGGGAACGGCACCTACAAGTTCGGCAACTCCGAAGGCTCGGGCGGCGTCATGGACGCCCTGGACGCGACGCGCAGGTCGGTGAACTCCGCCTATCTGGTCATGGCCCAGCAGCTCGATCTGTGCAACATCATGCAAGACGCCGCGGATCTCGGCGTCGTGAAAGCCGGTGGCGCTTCGGCCGGCAAGAATGTCGATGCCTACCCGTCGAACGTCATCGGCTCGGACTCGGTGGCTCCGCTCAGCATGGCTGGAGCATTCGCCGCCTTCGGCGCCAACGGCACGTTCTGCAAGCCGATCGCCATCACCCAGGTGACGGACTCCGACGGCAAGGACCTGCCGGTGCCGTCCGCGGACTGCCAGGAGAAGCTCGAGCCGCGGATCGCGACCGCTGTCAACTACACGCTGAAGAACGTGTGGCGCGGCACCGCCTCAGATGTCGGCACCCCCGGCTACCCGGCCGCCGGCAAGACGGGCACGACGAGCGAGAACGAGTACAACTGGTTCGTCGGCTACACGCCGCTCAAGGCGACGGCCGTCTTCGTCGGCCACCCTGACGCGATGAGATCGATGCACGGCGAGACGATCAACGGCCACACCTACTGGAACGGCCCCTACGGCTCGTCGATCGCGGCGCCGACCTGGAAGCGGTTCATGGACGGGATCGTCGCGCAGACCGGCGCTCAGGTGCCGGAGTTCGCCGACGCGGGCAACAACGAGATCTACGGCATCCGGGTGAACGTGCCCGACGTCCGTGGCCACCACCAGGACGAGGCCCGCGCGATCCTCGAGGGCGCCGGGTTCAAGGTGAAGGTCGCCTGGGCCAAGATCGTCGACTGGCACCCGGACGGCACCGTGCTCGAGCAGAGCCCGAGCGACCGCGCGAGCCTGAACTCGGTGATCACGCTGACCGTCTCCGACGGCACCGGCGCACCGCCTCCACCCGTCTGCGATCCGAATGGTCAGTGGGACGAGGCCTGCGGGCCGAAGCCGGACCAGAACGGCAACGACGGTGGCGGCGATACCGGTGGCCTCCCAGGGGGTGGCGGGCCTGGCGGGGGTGGGCCCGGCGGCGGCCGCGGCGGCGACTGAGACCGCCACCGCCCATGCCTGAACACCAGGGCGCCGCGCGCGCCGTCGGGGCGCTCGCGCTCGCCGGCGCGGCCACGGTCGCCTGGGGCGCGCTCGTTGAGGTGCGCTGGTACACGCTGCGCCAGGTGACCGTGCCCCTGCTCCCGCCGGGCCAGGAGCCGCTGCGCATCCTGCACGTCTCGGACCTGCACCTGACGCCCGGCCAGCGCCGCAAGGTCGACTGGGTCCGCGACCTCGCGACCTGGAACCCGCACCTCGTCGTCGACACGGGCGACAACTGGGCGCACCTCGACGCGATGCCCGCGCTCCTCGACGCGCTCGAGCCGCTGCTCGATCGGCCCGGTGCGTTCGTCCTCGGCTCCAACGACTTCGTCGCGCCCGTGCTCAAGAACCCGGCGCGCTACCTGCTCCCGGACGCCCGCACCCTCATCCCCGAACCGGTCGCGCTGCCGTGGCGCGAGCTCGTCGGGCGCCTCAGCGGTACCGGATGGCTGGACCTCGACAACCACCGTGGCGTGCTCGACCTCGACGGGCGCCGGGTGTCGCTCGTCGGGACCGCAGACGCACACCTCGACCTCGACCGCATGCCACCCGCCGGGGAGCCCGACGACGCCCGCACAGGCACCGCGCCCGTCGACCTGCACCTCGGCGTGACGCACGCCCCGTACCGGCGCGTGCTCGACACGTTCCACGCCGACGGCGTCGACCTGGCGATCGCCGGGCACACGCACGGCGGGCAGATCGGCCTGCCGTTCTGGGGCGCGCTGACCACCAACAGCGACCTCGACACGCGCCGCGCGAAGGGGCTGCACGGCTGGCCCGGGCCGCGACCCGACCGGCCCGGCGGCGGCGACTCGATGTGGCTGCACGTGTCGGCCGGGCTGGGCACGTCCCCCTACGCGCCGGTCCGGATCGCCACCCGCCCAGAGGCGACGCTGCTGACCCTGACGCCCCGCCCGTGATCCACTTCCCTGAACCCTGGGTCGTGATCCACGCCCAGAACCTCAGGAAACCGGCCGCGCTGAACCCGTTTTCGTGCCCAGCGAGTGATCCGTTACCCTAGGGGGGCCCTGCGGGGTGTGGCGCAGCTTGGTAGCGCGCTTCGTTCGGGACGAAGAGGTCGTGGGTTC
>CAZBIO010000035.1:0-16612 GCA_964491965.1 uncultured Cellulomonas sp. | reverse complement strand
GTGGCGCTCGTCGGCGCCTCGGCAGTCGTCGGCGCAACCTCGCCGGCCGGCGCGGCAGCAGCCGCCGGCGCGGCATCGCCAGCCGCCGACGCCCCGTTCGCGCGGGTCGGCGCCTCGCCGTTCGTCGGGCGCTGCGCAGTCTGATCCGGGCGCGGGGCGCCGCCGCCGAGCGCTGCGTGCCGCTCGGCCTTGCGCATCCTCGACGCGCCCGTGACGCCCCGCTCGGCGGCGATCGCCTGGAGCTCGGGCAGCCGCAGCGAGGTCAGGGATCCGCTACGGGAAGTACCGCCGGCAGTGGTTGCGGCGGTGTCGATGGTGTCGGTCACGAAGGTCCTTCCCCTCGTCGGGCCTCCCGGGGAAAACGGGTAGGCCTGCACCCGGTCGATGGAACCAGGCTTGGTGTGGCGCCACGCGGACCTAGGGCTGTCACGCGGGCGGCCGTTCCCGTTCGTCGACTCGCTCGTGGCGCGGACCACTCAGCCAGCGCCAGGCCCAGCTGGGCCAGCGGAGGAGGTTCGGGAACCCGGTCATCCTAACACTGGCGCCGCGGGATCCGAGAAGGGTGAAGGTCAGCGCGTCCCCGCGACCCGCTGAGCCACCGCCCCGGCCGTGTCCACCGGAAGCGGCAGCACGCGCCATCCGGCCATGACGCCGCCGAAGGCCGCGGCGATCGCGGCATCCGCGTCGGTGGACGGCAGGCCGTTGGGGCCCGTGTCGGTGCGCCGTGCCAGGGCGAGCACCGTTGGGCCGGCCCCGGAGACCACCGCCGCCACCCCCCGCGAGCGCAGGGCGCCGACGAGCGCCAGCGACTCCGGCATCACGGATCGGCGGTACTCCTGGTGCAGCCGGTCCTCGGTCGCGACGAGCAGCAGCTCCGGGCGCCGCCCGATCGCCTCGACGAGCAGGGCCGCCCGCGCCGCCTGGAACGCCGCGTCGGCGTGGGGCACCTGCGCGGGCAGCACCGATCGCGCGTGGGTGGTGCGCAGCTCGTACGGCGGCACGATCGCGATCGGCACCAGGTCGGGGTGCACCGACACCCGCACGGCGCTCGCCGCGTGGTCGGCGTCGGTCCATGCGACGGTCACCCCGCCCAGCAGGGCGGGCGCCGCGTTGTCCGGATGCCCCTCCATCGCCGTGGCCAGCGACAGCACCACGGTGTCGTCGAGCGTGGCAGGGTCGGCGACGAGCGCCCGCGCGGCGAGCAGCCCGGCGATCACCGCGCCGGCCGACGAGCCGAGGCCCCGGCCGTGCGGGATCCGGTTGGCGCACGTCAGGCGGAGCCCCACCTGCGAGGCACCGACGTGGTCCAGCGCCTCGCGGAGGGCGCGCACCACGAGGTGGTCCTCGCCCGTCGGCACCTCGCCCGCGCCCTCGCCGGCCACCTCGACCACCGCGCCGGGCGCCGAGACGGCCCGCACCTCGACCTCGTCGTACAGGCCGAGGGCGACGCCGAACGCGTCGAAGCCCGGGCCGAGGTTCGCGCTGGTCGCGGGCACCAGCACCCGCACGTGGTCGGCCGCGAACCGCACGGCTACTCCAGGCCGAGCGCCGCGGCGATCGCGACGACGTCGACGCCCACCCGCACCGGGGCCACCTCTCCCCCGTCGGGCGTGCGCAGCGCCCACGACGGGTCCTTCAGGCCGTGGCCGGTCACCGTGATCGTGATGCGCGCGCCGCCGGGGACGCGGCCCTCGTCGAACAGCCGCAGCAGGCCGGCGACGCCGGCGGCGGACGCAGGCTCGACGAACACGCCCTCGCCCGCGGACAGCACGCGGTGCGCGGCGAGGATCTCCTCGTCGGTCACCGACTCGATGAGACCGCCGGACTCGTCGCGCGCGGCCTCCGCCTGGGCCCAGGAGGCCGGGTTGCCGATCCGGATCGCGGTGGCGATCGTCTCGGGCTGGTCCACCGGGTGGCCCAGGACGATGGGCGCCGCGCCGGCCGCCTGGAAGCCCCACATCGTCGGCGTGTGCGTGGCCACGGCCGACGAGCCGTCCAGGCCCGCGTACTCGCGGTAGCCCTTCCAGTAGGCCGTGATGTTCCCGGCGTTGCCGACGGGGAGGACGTGGATGTCCGGGGCGTCCCCGAGCATGTCGACGATCTCGAACGCCGCCGTCTTCTGGCCCTCGATCCGGTCGGGGTTGACCGAGTTGACCAGCTCCACGGGGTAGGCCTCGGCGAGCTTGCGGGCGGCGACCAGGCAGTCGTCGAAGTTGCCGTCCACCTGCAGCAGCCGCGCGCCGTGGGCGACGGCCTGGCTGAGCTTGCCCATCGCGATCTTGCCGTCCGGCACCAGCACGGCGCACACCATCCCGGCGCGCGCGGCGTACGCGGCGGCCGAGGCGGACGTGTTGCCGGTGGAGGCGCAGACCACGGCCCGCGCACCGGCCGCCGCCGCGGCGGAGATCGCCGTGGTCATCCCGCGGTCCTTGAACGAGCCGGTCGGGTTCATGCCCTCGACCTTGAGGAACACCTCGGCATCCACCCGCGTGGACAGTCCTGGCGCGGGCACCAGCGGGGTGCCGCCCTCGAGGAGCGTGACGGGCACCTTCCGGACGTGCTCGGGCAGGCGGTCGGCGTACTCGGCGATGACGCCGCGCCACTGGTGGGCCATCAGGCTCCCTCGACTCGCAGGACGGACACCACGCGGTGCACCGACGGCAGTGCGCTCACGGCCTCGACGGTCGCGCGCAGCGCGCGTTCGGACGTCGCGTGGGTGGTGATCACCAGGTGTGCGGTGGCCCCGGTGGGCGCCTGGCGCACCGCCTCGATCGAGACGCCGTGCGTCGCGTGCGCGGCCGCGACCTGGGCGAGCACGCCCGGCCGGTCCGCGACGTCGAGCCGCAGCTGGAACCGCGCGCGGGCCGCCTCGGGTGGCAGCACCGGCAGGGCGGCGTACGACGACTCCACCGGCCCGCGCCCACCGGCAACCCGATGCCGCGCCACGGACACGATGTCGCCCAGCACCGCCGACGCGGTCGGCGCGCCGCCGGCCCCGCGGCCCAGGAACATCAGCTCGCCGGCGGCCGCGCTCTCGACGAACACCGCGTTGAACGAGCCGCCGACCTTCGCCAGCGGGTGCGACTCCGGCACCAGCGTCGGGTGGACGCCGACGAGCACGCCGTCGGTCCCGGTGTCCTCGTCGCGCGTGCGCTCCGCGACCGCGAGCAGCTTGAGTGCGTGGCCCGTGCGGCCGGCCCAGACGACGTCGGCGCCGGTCAGCTCCGTGATGCCGGTGCGGCCCACGGCGTCCAGCGGCACCCGCGTGTGGAACGCGAGGGACGCGAGGATCGCCGCCTTGGCCGCGGCGTCGTAGCCCTCGACGTCCGCCGTCGGGTCGGCCTCGGCGTAGCCGAGCGCCTGCGCCTGCTTGACGGCCTGCTCCAGGTCGAGACTCTCGGTGGCCATCTTGTCCAGCACGTAGTTCGTCGTGCCGTTGACGATGCCGAGGACGCGGGTGACGTGATCGCCGGCCAGCGACTCGCGCACGGCGCGGACCACCGGGATCGCGCCCGCGACGGCGGCCTCGAAGTAGAGGTCGACGCCCGCGGCGTCCGCCGCGGCATACAACGTGGGGCCGTCCTCGGCGAGGAGCGCCTTGTTGGCGGTCACCACGGAGGCGCCGCCGCGGATGGCGCGCAGGATCAGCTCGCGCGCCGGCTCGATGCCGCCCATCACCTCGACGACCACGTCCGCGCGGTCGACGAGGGCGCGCGGGTCGGCGGTCAGCAGCGCCGGATCGACGACCGGGTCGCGCTCGGCGTGCACGTCGCGGACGGCGATGCCGGCGATCTCCAGCCGCGCGCCGACGCGCGCCGCGAGGTCGTCGGCCTCCTGGACGAGGAGGCGCACCACCTCGGTGCCGACGACTCCGGCACCCAGCACGGCGACCCGCAACCGCTCGACCACCGCTGATGCCCCTCCCTCGTCGTCGGCGCACAGCCTACGGGCGGCACTCGCAACGCACCGCTGCCTGCGCCGCCCGTGAGACGAGCGGGCAGCGGTTGGTTGCGGTCTCGGCCCCCGAAACGCAACCGACCGCTGCCGATTCGTCGGGGGTGTCAGCCCTCGTCGAGGGCCAGGAGGTCGGCGACCGTCTCGCGGCGCACCAGCACGCGCGCCTCGCCGGCGTGGACCGCGACCACCGCCGGGCGCGGCACCAGGTTGTAGTTGGACGCCATCGACCGGCCGTAGGCGCCGGTGGCCGGGACCGCGAGCAGGTCGCCCGCGCGCACGTCGGCGGGCAGCGCCACGTCGTGGACCACGATGTCGCCGCTCTCGCAGTGCTTGCCCACCACGCGCGCGGGCACGGGTTCGGCGTCCGACGAGCGCCCGACGACCTCCGCGTGGTACCGCGCGCCGTAGAGCGCGGGCCGGATGTTGTCGCTCATCCCGCCGTCCACGGAGACGTAGATGCGGACGAACCCGCCGTCGAGGCGCACCGGCTTCACCGTGCCGACCGTGTAGAGCGTCATCCCGGCGGGGCCGACGATCGCCCGGCCGGGCTCCACGGAGAACCGCGGGAGGGGCGTCCCGAGGTCCGCCGCCGCGGCCGCCACCGCCGTGACGATGTCCTTGGCGACGCGCTCGGGGTCGAGCGGCACATCGTCGGGCAGGTAGGCGATGCCGTACCCGCCGCCCAGGTCCACCTCGTCGACGAGCACGCCCGAGCGGGAGGCCAGCTGGGCACGCAGCTCAAGGACCCGGCGCGCGGCGACGACGAAGCCACCGGGCTCGAGGATCTGCGAGCCGATGTGCGAGTGGATCCCGACGAGCCGCAGGCCGGGGGCGGCGAGCACCGCGAGCAGTCCCGTCAGCGCGGGGCTGTCGTCGGTGTCGGCCGCCATCGAGAGGCCGAACTTCTGGTCCTCGTGCGCCGTGGCGATGTGCTCGTGGCCACCGGCGTGCACGCCGGTGGTGACGCGCACCATCACCGGCAGCTCGACGCCGCGGGCCACCGCCGCGGCGGACAGCCGCTCGATCTCGACGAGCGAGTCGGCGACGATCCGCCCCACGCCCGCGTCGATCGCCGCCGCGATCTCGTCGTCCGACTTGTTGTTGCCGTGCAGGCCGATCCGCGAGCCGGGGACGCCGGCCGCGAGCGCCACCGCCAGCTCGCCACCGGTCGCGGCATCCACCGCCAAGCCCTCGTCGTGCATCCAGCGGGCGACGGCGCGCGAGAGGAACGCCGTGCCGGCGTAGTACACGTCCACCTGGGCGCCCACCTGCGCGAATGCTCGTTCGAACGCCTCCCGGAACCCGCGGGCGCGCGCGCGGAGGTCGGCCTCGTCGAGCACGTAGAGGGGGGTGCCGAAGCGGGCGGCCAGCTCGGCGACGTCCACCTGGGCCACGGCGACGGAGCCGTCGAGGAGGCGCTCGGCACCGCTCGACCAGGGCGAGCCCATGAGGCCGGGGGCGTCGCTCACGGCGTCACCGCCGCGGTCACCGCCGCGCGCGCTCGTCGGTTCGTCACGAGGTCGTCGGTGTGAACCGACGACCCGGCGACAACCCGACGAGCCGGCGCACGCGGGGGCATGCCGCCGCTCACATCCGCTCCGGCGCGCTCACCCCGAGCAGTCCCAGGCCGTTGGCGATCACCTGGCGGGTGGCGTCGTTGAGCCACAGCCGCGTGCGGTGCACGTCGCCCACCTGCTCGTCGCCGAACGGCGCGACGTGCCGCACGTCGTACCACTTGTGGTAGGCACCGGCGAGCTCCTCGAGGTAGCGGGCGACGCGGTGCGGCTCGCGCAGCTGCGCCGCCTGCCCGACGATCCGCGGGAACTCGGCGAGCTGCCCCAGCAGCACCGACTCGGTCTCGTGGTCGAGGAGCGACGCGTCGAAGCCGTCCTCGCGCCGGACGCCGGCCTCGGCGGCATTGCGCGCCACGTTGACGGTGCGCGCGTGCGCGTACTGCACGTAGAACACGGGGTTCTCGTTGGTCGCGCGCGCCAGCAGGTCGAGGTCCAGGTCGATCGCCTGGTCGGTCGACGAGCGGGCCAGCGCGTAGCGCGCGGCGTCCACGCCGACGGCGTCGACGAGGTCGTCGATGGTCACCACGGTGCCGGCGCGCTTGCTCATCCGCACCGGCTCGCCGTCCTTGACGAGGTTGACCAGCTGGCCGATGAGGATCTCGAGGTTGACGTGCGGGGTGTCTCCGAACGCGGCGCAGACCGCCATCATCCGGCCGATGTACCCGTGGTGGTCGGCGCCGAGCATCATCACCACGCGGTCGGCGCCGCGCTCGCGCTTGTCGAGGTAGTAGGCGATGTCGCCCGCGATGTAGGCGGCCTCGCCGTCGCTCTTGATGACGACGCGGTCCTTGTCGTCACCGAAGGTGGTGGTGCGCAGCCAGACCGCGCCGTCCTTCTCGTAGACGTGGCCGAGCTCGCGGAGCCGCGCCACCGCGCGGTCCACCGCGCCGGACTCGTGGAGCGAGTCCTCGTGGAAGTACACGTCGAACTGCACGCCGAAGTCGCGCAGCGAGGACTTGATCTCGTCGAACATCAGGTCGACGCCGCGGGAGCGGAACGCCTCGGCCGCCTGCTCGTCGGGCAAGGTCGTGGGGTCCGGCTCGCCGGCGGCGATGCTGTCCGCGATCACCTGCTCGGCGATCTCGGCGATGTACTGGCCGCCGTAGCCGTCCTCCGGCGCCTCCAGACCGCGGGCCCGCGCGAGCAGGGACCGCGCGAACCGGTCGATCTGCGCGCCGTGGTCGTTGAAGTAGTACTCGCGCACCACGGTGGCGCCGCTGGCCTGCAGGACGCGCGCCAGGCTGTCGCCGACCGCCGCCCAGCGCACCCCGCCGATGTGCAGCGGGCCGGTGGGGTTGGCGGACACGAATTCCAGGTTGACCGTGTGGCCGGCCATCTCGTCGTTGCGCCCGTACTCGTCGGCCTGCTCGACGATCGACCGGGCGAGCTCGCCCGCGGCCGCCGCGTCGAGGCGGATGTTGAGGAAGCCGGGGCCGGCCACGTCGACGGCGGCGACGCCGGGGGTCACGGCGAGGCTGGCCGCGAGGAGCTCCGCCAGTGCGCGCGGGTTGGTGCCGGCCTTCTTCGCCAGCTGCATCGCGACGTTGGTGGCCCAGTCGCCGTGCTCGCGCTGCCGGGGTCGCTCCAGGTGCACCTGCGCCGGCACGTCGGAGGGGTCGAGGGCCAGGGAGCCGTCGGAGACCGCGTGGGTGAGGGCGGCACGAACCGCCTCGGCGAGCTGGGCTGGTGTCACCCGCCAAGAGTAGCGACGCAAGTCATCCCCTCTCTGGGCTGGCGGCGGCCCTGGCGAACGGTGTTGACTTTGCGACACCCCAGCGCAGCGGGAAGGCATCCCATGTCACGACGAACAGGCCTCATCGACTCCGCGGTCGAGGCCTTGAGCTCTCGCATTGCCTCAGGAGAGTGGTCGGTCGGCACCCGCATCCCCCCCGAGCCCGCGCTGGTGGAGCTGCTGGGCGTGGGGCGCAACACGGTGCGCGAGGCGGTTCAGTCGCTGGTGCACGGCGGGCTGCTGGAGCGGCGCCAGGGGTCCGGCACCTACGTGGTGTCGTCGTCGGAGCTGGCCGTCTCCATCGGCCGCGAGATCGCCGCCGCGCGTCAGCGGGACGTCGTCGAGGTTCGTCGTGCGCTCGAGGTCGAGGCCGCTCGTCTGGCCTCCCGCCGCCGCACCGCAACCGACGCCGCGTCCCTGATGGCGCACCGCGACGCGCGGGCGCAGGCCTACCACGAGGGCCAGATCGACTCGATGGTGGACGCGGACCTCGCGCTGCACCGCGCCATCGTCAAGACGGCCGCCAACCCGGTGCTGCTGTCGCTGTACGAGAACCTGATCGACGCGATCGGCGAGAACATCCGGTTCAACTTCGTCACCGACACCCACGGCGCCGACGCGCACGACGACCTCATCGAGGCGATCGTGTCGGGGAACGACGTGAAGGCGGTCGAGGAGACCACCGACTACCTGTCGGGGCTGGTGCCGGACTGAACCCGAGGCCCCGCCCTGGTCGGTCCTGGGCCTGGCGAGCCTGGTAGTCTCGGTCCTCGCGTCGTCGGGTTGCCCGACGAGCACGCGCCCGTAGCTCAGTGGATAGAGCGTCTGCCTCCGGAGCAGAAGGCCGCTGGTTCGAGTCCAGTCGGGCGCACGCAAAGATGCGGGTCGGCGCCCTCGAAGACGAGACTGTCAACGACGGAGTGGAGTAGACCCCCGTAGTGGCGGGATAGTCTCCGGGCGCCGCCGATCATTCCCAGGCTCCCGCAACGAATCCAGAGCTTCGGCACTGCTGAGGTCCTGGTGGGTCACGCCCCCGGAGCGAACTGATGGCGGTTGCGGCCAGCAGCCCAAGCTATCGCGTAGCAGAACGCAACACCCGCCGATGCCGTTGCCAACTCGGTGAAGTCTGAAGCGCCCAGCACAGCGGTTGACACACCCCGAAGTTCGGCCCACACGGTGACCGCGGCGAAGGCGCTCGACCAAGGTGCGGCAACGCAGATGGCGTAGTCCAGCAGGCCCATGGTCCACAGGTCCCAGCGCCCGAAGGCCAGTAGCCGGTAGACGGCCCTGTCGCGGCGCGAGCGCACCGCCCGGAGTGCTCCGACAGCCACAAGGAAGGACGCCGCGAATAGGGCCGAGTGACGGGCACGGTGAGCCTCGACGAGGTCCCCTGGCGTTGGACTGGCATCGTCGCGCGACATTGCGGGGACCGCGACTACACCGTATGAAACACCAACCGCCGCCATGTCCAGCGCGAGGCTCTCCGCCTGCTCGCCAGGAACGTCGACAAGGCAGTACTTCACCGCCGTGAGTTGTTGCCGCAGCATCAGCACACCGCCGTCGAGCGCCGGGTACCGTCCAGCGCCCGCAACAACCTCGCTCTGCACGGCAACAGATGCCCCGCCCTCGTTGAGATAGAGCGCACCAGCATCCAGGCCGGACAGCGATACGAATCCCGGTGTGAGCAACGCCGCCGCGTCGGCGTCGCCTTGCGGCCAGGCTATGCCGACAGCATCCGCCGTGACCGGTGTGACCCCGACTCCGGCAGCCAATCCGAGCGCACCGACCTCGCTGGTTGGTCCGACCGCCCCTACGCGTAGCACGCCGTGGACATCCGCCACCACCGTACACACGCGCGGGTCGACCAGATCCCCGGATGCACTCGACACCGCGATGAGTCCCCAGCCCTGAGCCAGAAGTCGCTGCTGACGTTCATCGATCGCACGGGAGTCTGTGACGACCATGCATGCGCACGCCGCTCCCAAGGCTGCGGCTGCCGCCACTGTCAAGACAAGCCAGACAGGTCTGGACCACATCGCCCGCACGACTTCGGTCACGAGCCTGCCGATTGGCACGTTCATCGCGCCACTGCTGCCAAGTCCAGAACCTCCCGGGCCATCGTCCAAACTCGGCGGTCGTGCGTCGCGACCACTACCAGAGTGCCCGTGTCCGCCAGACTACGCAGGGCGGCAATAACCATCTGGACGCTGCCGGGGTCAAGCCCCGCGGTGACTTCGTCAGCGAGCAGCACTGCAGGATGCCGGACTGCTGCGCACGCAAGAGCCACCCGCTGACGCTCTCCACCTGACAGATGCTTGGCCGGCGTGTTGGCGATGGATCGCAGCCCGAAGAGATCCAGCGCGTGTTCAATTCGACGTGTGCTAGGCGCCGCGGCAAAACAGCGCTGCCGGGCGAGCGTGGCTACTTCAAGGTTCTCAACCGCCGTGCGTGCGTCGAGGAGGGGAGCATTCTGCGGTACCAACCAGACCTGCGAGCCTGCGGGCTCCACTCGCAGTAACCCGGCGGTCACCCTCGTCCAGCCCATTACCACAGACAAGAGCGTGGACTTGCCGATCCCTGAAGGACCTATCACCGCCACAACGCCGGGGCCTTGCCACCGGAAGCTCAGCGTGTCGAAGAGCTGACGACCAGCAACAGTCACCCCTAGGGACTCGGCTATCACACGCACGTGGTGCTTCCTGGCGTTACCCGGACCGGCACCTCAACGTGTTGGGTCCCGAGGTCGATGACGAGACCACTGATCGATGATGCGACAACGATCACGGGAATGCTCCGGGTTTCGGCGCTAGCCGGGAAGATGCAGGCCTCGGGGCCAAGTGGCGCGACGACCGCAGTCGCGGGGACCACATATTGCGAATCACTGAGGCTCAGCGCAACGGCTATCTCCGTGGACGTGACAGTCGGATCGAGCAGTGACGCAAGTTCGGCTAGGGCCTCGGGCTTTGCCAGGTCCCTGATACCGACACCAGTCGCCCGTCCGCTGATGAGCAACTCCGTGCTGGCAAAAGTCGACGAGTCGTCCGCTGAAAGGTATGCGTCGATCGACGTCGCTCCGGTGTCGCCAACGAGGCTCAACCCTACAAGAGACGCCCGTCCTGTAAGGATTGGTTCGCCTTGCGTCGGCGCCGGCATGCCGACGCTCAGATCGACCTGAACAATGGTACCCACGGGCTCCGTGCTGATGGCTACCCAGCCCGGGTCGAAGCAAGTGACATGCTGCCCATCGGCCACACCTATCGCTACTGCGTACTGGCGAATCGCCACCACGTCCTTCGAAGACAGGCGTTGCGTCGAGCCGACGCTCAACCCCGCCGCGGACAACACCGACCGCACTGCCGTCACTTGAGCGGTGTCTCCTTGGCACATCGGCGGTCCATACAGCGGTGATTCCAGCGTGAAGTGGCGAACCTCGACGCCATCGACGCGCGCGATTGGAATTCCATCTTCGAGCACGTCGCCAGGAGCAACGAGCACGCCGGTGACCAAACCGTGCCAATTGGGTGCTCGCACGACCATCGGGCTCTCCCACGTGGCGCTCGCCGTCGCGCCGACCGTCACCACCCGCGCCGACGTCTCCAGTGAGTACACAGGCGGCTCAGGAGCCTCGATCGTCGAACCGCCAGTGGATTTCCAAGCTAGCACCAGCACGACGGGTGGCGCCGCAAGCGCTATGAGCAATACCGCGATAACGGAAACGAACGCGGCACGCAACCGCACCTCGCCGGCACGCGCAGAGTCAGAACGCAACGCCGAACCCAGCACCCGGGTAGAGCATCTGCATTCCGTTCGAGACGCAGGAAGAGACCTGCTCCCTCGTTAGCCCTTGGTCGGCTGTCGACAACCACACGTCCCGATAGTTCCTCGAACCACTCTCGACGTCGAATCCCGCCGACTTCACACATTCCTCGACAAATACGAGCAATGCCGGATCTGTCCGCCAATCACCCCAGGATGACATGGCGAGTTCCAAGTCCCCTAAGTTCTCGTCGAAACAGGCCTGCGACTCTCGGGAACCGACATCGTCGCTCATGCCTTCCCAGCTGATCACGTAGTCCCACCGGAAACCGTCGGTCAGCATCCTCTCCGGTTCCGTATACGTCATTCCCGACGTCGTGAGGCAGGCAAGCCCGCGGCGGTGTCCCTCGTCATACTCCGCCAGTGTTATGTCCCCGTCATCCAGCGCATCCGCCTGCCAGTCGTGCCCCTTCGCCCTCGCGTCCGCAGCGATCTGTTCCAAGCTGCGCGGACCATCCTTCGCTTCCTGCGCGGTACAACCGCCTAGAACAGCTACTCCGGCGAACAGCGTCGCCGCGACACGAAAGGGCATACTCGAACAAGCCACGATCCCACTAATCCTGTCAGACGCTCGATGCCCTCGTCTGCGTGCCGGGGAAGCAGTACGACTGGTGATAGCCGCCGTAGTTTTCCGCGGCACGCGACCGCTCGGCATATCCATACCCCCTGGTGTACGCGGTGCTTGACGCGTAGTAGCGGACCGCCGCACCGACCTCGTCCTCGTCAGCGGCGACGGTGTAGGCCCAGCCCATCCCCGTTGAAGCGGTGTACCCCGAAACACCGTTGTAGACACTTCAGAGAGTGGACCACCCCACAGGGTCGCCCGCGAACGCAGCAGGCACACCAACGCCACCCACGAAGAGCGCCGCCACGAGCGCGATGAGTCCCACTCGACGGTTTCGAGCCATGAGTTGCCCCGATTCACGATGGCTAACGTGCGGCAGCCACGTCGTTGCCGCGGGTGCCATGTTAGGCGAACCTAGGTCAGATTCGCAATAACGGCGGTCGTAAGCGCCATGACCAAAGGCCGCGTCGAACAGACCGTCCTCGCCCAGCCACTCGCCCAGATGATGGGCGGCCAGACGAAAGGCGATGACGTCGGCGCGAGAGACAGCGACGGACGAGCGCCCCATTACGTGGCGCCAGGCACGGTCACGGCGAGCGATGCTGCCATCGACGTGACCGTAGGAGCCGGGGCCGAGCCGCACCGGCCGTCCGGCACCAGCGGGGAGCGTCGATCGTCGGGCACCAGCGGGGAGCGTCGATCGTCGGGCGGGTGCAGGGAACACCGGCCGCCGAACCGCTGTTGAACCATCCGTCGCACCGGTCCGTGACCCCCGGGCCTCACCATTCGCCGCTTCGAGCGGCCACGCGCCGAGAGGCGTCCGCCGGTGTCGACATCGCGGACGGGCGGTCGGTGCACGCCGGCCGCCCGTTCGCAGTCCATCTCCGAGGGGGAACAGCCATGAAGGGCGATCGAGTCGAAGTCGTCATCGACGCGGGCGGAACCACCCGCACCTACGACATCGAGGCCACGCGCGCCGGCCGGCGAGTCGAGGTCACGCACGGCCGCGGCGTCGTCGAGGTCACCGAGGTCACGCGCGGCGGGACACCCGTGCGGACCGCGCGGTTCATGTCCGGGCGGGTCCTCGCCCTCGTCGAACACCCCGCCCCTCGCCCCGCCCGGGCGGCCGACGACGCCCGCGTGAGCCACCTGCCGCGCTCCGCCTGAGCGCCGCCGGACGCGTCACCCCGACGGCCGGTTGCGCCGGGCGACCGCGTCGATCGTCACGGCCAGGATCAGCACCACGGCGGTCACGATGTTCTTGGCCGCCGCGGAGAAGCCGAGCAGTCCCATGCCGTTGTCGATCGCCGCGATGACCAGGCCACCGAGCACCCCGTGCAGGATCTTGCCGCGCCCCCCGAACAGGCTGGTCCCGCCGATGACCGCGCCCGCGATGCCGTACAGCACCAGCGTGCCGCCGTTGAGCGAGGTCGAGATCGACCGCAGCCGGGAGGCGTAGACGATGCCGGCGATGCCGGCCGTCAGCGAGCACAGCATGAACGACACGATGCGGATGCGGGTCAGGTTGATGCCGGCGCGGCGGGCGCCCTCGGCGTTGCCGCCCACGGCGTACACGTACAGCCCGAAGCGGCGCCGGCCCAGCAGGTAGGCCCAGGCCATGAGCACGGCCAGGACCAGCAGAACCACCCACGGCAGCCCGCGGACCGGCGTCAGCACCCCCCGGTTGGCATTGACCAGCAGCACCAGCGCCGTCCCGCCCACCAGGCTGCCGACGATCTTCGTCACCGTCAGGGACACGGGTGGCGCCGGGAGCCCGGACTCGCGGCGATGGGAGTCGCGTCGCCACACCAGGACGGCGAACACCGCGACGACGAGGACCATGACCACCCAGCCGGCGATCGTCGACAACGTGGCACTGGCGATCCCGGTGATCACCCCGTCCTGGATGAGGATCGCTCCGCCGCTGCCGAGGACGAACAGCATGACGCCCGCCCAGAACAGCTGCCCGGCCAGCGTCACGACGAAGGACGGCAGCCCGATGCGCGCGAACAGCGTGCCGTGCGCCAGCCCGATCAGCGCGGAGGCCGCCAGCGCGATGAGGATCGCCGCCCACCACGGCCAGCCGATCTGCGGCTGGACCAGCCAGGCCACCACGACGGCGGCGATGCCGGCGACGTAGCCGGCGGACAGGTCAATCTCACCGAGGAGCAGCACGAACACCTCGGCCATGCCGAACAGGGCGAACACCGCCGCCTGGACCAGCAGGTTGACCAGGTTCCCGGCGGTCAGGAAGTGGTTGTTCAGGCTCTGGAAGACCACCGACACCAGGACGAAGCCACCGACCACCGGCAGGATCCCGGTCTCCCCACCCCGGATCCTGCGCCACGCCAGGCGCAGGTAGTCCGCACCTCCCAGCGCCTCGGGCGCCTTGACGGCCGCAGGCCCTCCCGCGACAGCCGGCACCTTGTTCTCGTCGTGCGCGGTCATGGCGCGCCCCTCCCCTCGCCGTCCTCTCGCGGGCTGACCGTCTCCCGCTCGCTGCGGCCCGTGGTCATGAGGTCGACGAGGGTCCGCTCGTCGATGCGGGAACGCGGGCGCACGTCGACCATGCGGCCGTGCCGCATCACCGCCACCCGGTCCGAGACGTCCAGGACGTCGACGAGGTTGTGCGAGATGAGCAGCACCGCGTGCCCGTGGGCGGCGAGGGTGCGCACCAGATCGAGCACCATGCGGGTCTGGGCGACGCCGAGCGCGGCGGTCGGCTCGTCCATGGTGACGAGCTTCGACTCCCACAGCACCGCCTTGGCGATCGCGACGGACTGCCGCTGGCCGCCGGACAGGGATGCCACCTGCTGACGCACCGAGCGGACCGTCGTCACCGCGAGCTTCTTGAGTGTCGACACGGCGGCCTGCTCCATCGACACGTCGTCGAGCTGCCCCCGGCGCACCCGCTCGCGCCCCAGGAACATGTTCTGGACGATGTCGAGGTTGTCGCACAAGGCCAGGTCCTGGTACACGGTCTGGATCCCGAGCGCCGCCGCGTCCGCCGGCGTGTGCAGCCGCACGGCATGGCCCTCCCAGAGCATCTCGCCGGAGTCCGGCGGGTGGATCCCGGCGACGCACTTGATCAGGGTCGACTTGCCGGCCCCGTTGTCCCCGGCCAGCGCGGTGACCGCGCCGCCGGGGACGTCGAGGTCGACGTCGGTCAGGGCCTGCACCGGCCCGAACGACTTGGAGACCCCCCGCAGCCGCAGCAGCGGGAGGGCCTCCTCCGTGGCCTGCGACATCAGCTGATGCCGGCGTCGGCGCAGGCGGCCGCCACCTCGCCCGCGCACAGCTCGGACGTGGTGACCGCGCCGTCCTTGACGACGGTGTCGGCCATGTTGTCCGTGGTCACCCAGATCGGGGTGGTGTACACGGACTTGATCTGGGCGTTGAGCTCCGAGTCGGTCGTCTCCGCATTGACCAGCGTCGTCGGCGGCGTCTGCCCGGCGCGCAGGTAGATCGCCAGGGCGGCCGCGGCCTGCGCCTCGAGGTAGATCGGCTTGTAGACGGTCCCGCACTGGTACCCGGTGAGGATGTTCTGCAGGCCGGGCAGCGACGCGTCCTGGCCTGTGGTCGGGAACGTCTTGGGCTGCACGCCACTGCTCTTGAGGATCGAGATCACGGCGTTGGCGTTGTCGTCGTTCGGCGTGATCAGCGCGTTGATCTCGGGGTGCGCGGTGAACTGCTGCTGGAACGTGGTCGCCGCGGTCGACGGGTCCCACGTTCCGGCCGGCTCGCCGACCTTCACGTACGTGCCGTCGTCGAAGCTGGGCTGCAGCACGCCGTTGTAGCCCTCGGCGAACAGCGTGGCGTTGTTGTCGGTCGGGTCGCCGTCCATCACCAGGATGTTCGGCTTGGACACGTTCCAGTCCTTGATGCACTGCACCAGGCCCTCGCCGATCGTCTGGCCGACCTTCACGTTGTCGAAGCTGACGGAGTAGCGGTCGGCCGGCCCGCCCTTCGTCAGGCGGTCGTAGTCGATGACGGCGACACCGGCAGCCTTGGCCGTCGCCTCGATCGCCGCGCCGCTGCCGGAGTCGAGCGGGTCGACCAGCAGCACCGAGGCGCCGGCGTTGATGTCGGCCTCGGCCTGCGTCTGCATCGTCGACGCGCTGCCGTTGGCGTTGTCGATCTTGAACTGGTCGGCCGACAGGCCGGCGGTCTCGAAGGCCTTCTTGAGGTACGGGGCGTCGTACTGCACGTACCGGGTGGAGGTCGTCGTGTCGGGCAGCAGCACGCCGATCAGGCCCGTGCCCTGACTGGCCAGGTCCTTCAGCTGTTCCATCATCGAGAAGTCGGCGGTGAAGGCGGTCGCGTCGATCTCCGGCGCGGCCCCGGGCGCGGACGACGTGGGTTCCGCCGCCGGCGACGATTCCGTGGTGGTGGCGCCGCCACCGCCTCCCGGACTACAGGCTGCGACCACCAGGGTTACGGTCGCGGCCGCTGCGGCGAGTCGTAGTACTCGAACCGAGGACATCGCTGCCCCTCCTTCGTGGGTGGGGACTGAACCTCCTGAATTGCCCGCTTTACACCGCGTGGATAGGGGCTGCAACCGGAGGCAGGTCACGGTTGAGCGACGTCCGGGGGCGCGTCAGGTGGGGACCGCGCCGCTCCCCTGCGCCGGGCAGGCCGGCCCCTGGCCCGACGAAGACGCGACACTGCCGTCGACGGGCGGCCGCACCCCGGTCTCGTCGCGCTGCACCGCGCAGACGTGGGGCTCGCGCGGGTCGGGTCGGTGCCAGAGCCCCGGGGCCTGGGCCCCGGGCGCGGGGTGAGCGGCGGTCCGGCCGGCGGGGTGGTGGGCGGTGGCAGTCCACCCACGCGGGCGCGGCGTGGTGGCTGCCGGCCGCGTGTTCGTTGTGCGCGAAACGTCGTTGGTGCCACTCGTTTGGGTGACCAGATGTGGGGTCTGAGCAGGTCGGATGTCGGTGGTCGGTGGTGGGGTGGTGGGTATGGAGTTGG
>CAZBIO010000034.1:0-9250 GCA_964491965.1 uncultured Cellulomonas sp. | reverse complement strand
CGGCTCCCGAGAGCTCGCCATCCGAGATGGCGACTGTCTTGCCCGTGCCGGCGTTCTTGTTGTCGAACACTCCGCTGGCCGTGATCGTCACCACATCGCCCGCGATGAGATCGCTGCTGGCGGCGGAGATGCTCGCCGCAGTGCTGCCATCGTAGGTCTTGTTCGCCGCCGTGTAGTTGGCAGTCAGCGCCTTCGGCGTGATGGTGTAGGCGACACTCTGGTCGCCGATGAGGTCGTAGCCGTCCTGCGTGGAATAAACCGCTGCCGTGTAGCTTCCGGCGTTCTTCTGGTTCGTGACCGTGCCGCCCAGGAGCAGTTTGGTTGCGTCGGGCGTGCCAGAGAACGCGAACAGGTCGGAGAGCTCGCTGCTGCTCACGGACAGACCATCGTAGATCTTGCTGCCGGGTGTGGCGGACGTGATGGAAAGCGGGGTGAGGAAGCTGCGCAGGAGCGGGTAGGAGCTGCCCTCATAAATGCGCCAGATGCCCGTGCCGCCCTGATCGTTGATGTCCCAACCGAGGAACGTGGGCAGACTCTTCATTTCGGCGGTGGTCTTCGCCGTGCCGCCGGCACTGGTGGCCTGACCGGTCGTCTGTGTGTCCCAGAAGCTAGCCGTGACGTTGCCGCCGTCATTACGGCCCACCAGTCCGCCGACGTTGGTCCCCGAAGCCGGTACGCTGCCGATGGCATAGCTTTGGAAGATGGTTTGGTTCAGGTTTTGCCCCACCAGTCCGCCGACAAGGCTAGTGCCCGACACGCTACCCGTGGCGTAGCTGTGGGTAACGGTGCCGTTTTGGCCTGCCCCCAGCAGGCCGCCAACGCGAAGTTGACCCGACACGTTACCCGTGGCGTAGCTCTGGCTGATCGTGCCCTGGATGTTGAGCCCAACCAGTCCCCCAGCAACGCTTGCGCCAGACACGTTTCCCGTGGCGTAGCTCTGGCTGATGGTGCCATTCTGGTGAAGCCCCACGAGTCCGCCGACGTTGTTGTAGCCCGATACGGTCCCGGTGGCGTAGCTCTGGCTGATGGTGCCGCCGCTGTTGTTTCCCACCAGTCCGCCAGTGGTGTTGCCGTTGCCGCCTGTCACATCCGCCGTTGCATAGCTCCCGTCGATAGTGCCCCCGGCATTGACGCCCACCAGCGCACCAACTTGGCTTGTAGCCGACACGGTTCCGGTGACGTAGTTCTGGCTGAAGATGCTCTGGACGGTAAACCCCGCCAGCCCACCGACGCTGGACCGGCCCAACACGTTGACGTCTCTCAGCCCGAGATGACGCACCGACGCGCCCACGCTCATAGTGCTAATCAGCCCGACGTCATCCGTGCTCGGCCGATTGATGGTGAGGTCGCTGATCACATGCCCCAGTCCGTCCAGGCGGCCAGAGAATCCGTCGGGCGAGTTGGGCGTACGGATCGGCGCAAAGCCAGCGCCGTCATTCCAGAGAGCGGTGGACGAGGCGTCGATGTCCGCGCCCAGGGCGTAGTTGCCGGAGACGTTGCCCGCCATGCCCTGCAAGTCGGCGCCGCTCGTCGAGCCTTCGGCACCCAGACTGGTGATGACGGTGTAATCGATGGGCGTGCCATCGCTTCCCAGCTTGGTGGAGAAGTTGGGCCCCGCCTGCAGGTCGATCCGGCCGGTGAACCCTGAACCGGTGAGACCGAAGCCATAAGTGGAGGTGTTGCCGGAGGCCACAGCGCCTTGACCGTATTCCAGCGCCACCTTGCCGCCGGCGCCGCCCGTCGCATCCAGTGTGGCGAGAATCTCGATGTTGCGGTGGGCCGAGAGGGTGAGGGTGTTGCCCGAATTCCAGCTGACGTTGTCCCGCACGAAAATGTCGCCGTTGCCGGAGCCGGCCGCGCTGGTCTGGATGGTGACATCCGTCGTGGCGAGGTTTGCTGACAGCGTGGCGCCGCTGATGTCGCCCCCGCTCGCCGCAATGGTGTAATCCGTCGGATCGATCAGCCAATTCCCGGCGCTGACCTGCGCGCCGTCGGCGACCTTCACGCGCGCAGCGGAGGTTTCGACGAAGCCGCCGGACGCGTCGAGCCGACCGGACACGTTCACGGTGCCCGCCGCCGGGTCGCCCAACAGATAGATCTCGCCCTTCTCGCCGGTGGCGAGCGTCTTCGCTTCGGTGATCCCACTGTGGTTGATGGCGGCCGAAGCGAGATCGCCTGCCGCGCGGGCGGAAAGATAGACAAGCCCGCCGTCGGCCCGGATGGCGCCACCTTGCTCGATGAGCGCGTTCAGCGCCCCCTCCTCCACCTGGATCTTCACGGGCTCGCCCAGATCCAGCGTGACGGTGCTGCCGGCACCCATGAGCACATTGCCGCGAGGCGCTTCGATGGAACCGGTGTTTTCGATCCGCGCGGCGATGAAAGCCGCCGTCCCGCCGGCGCCGACTTTCACTTGGCCTTCGTTGCGAACCGCGGCGTCGGAGTCACCCGAGAAGCGGTAGCGCCCGGCCAGGAAGTCTTCGTTGGAGATGTTCCGCGTGGACGCCACCAGTCCCCCGACATCCACCTGCGCCGTGGGCGTGAACAGCACGCCGTTGGGGTTGATCAGAAAGACCTGTCCGTTGGCGGAAAGCTGCCCCTGAATCACCGAGACGTCGGAACCCAGCACGCGGTTGAGCGCCACGCTGGATGCCGAGGGCTGGACGAAGTGGACCGCATGCCCCGCGCCGATGCCGAAGCTCTGCCAGTCGGCGGCCAGTCTCTCGCTGGTTTGGGTCACGGTCATCGTCGTGCCGGTGCTGGCGATGGCGCCCGAGCCGGCGACGATGTGGCCGCCTTCGGGCAGGTCCGCAGCCAGGGCGGGCAAGGAGAGCGTGGAGAGCAGCACGGCAGAGCAGGGGCGCTTGCCGCGGGCCCGGGCGATTTCGGCGACGGCGATGAAGGACTGGTGCAGGTCGCTCCAGATGAGGCGATAGCAGTGGTTGAGGCTCGCGCGTTTCATGGCGGACTTCGGCTGTTATCCGGCCCGCGAAGATAGCCAAGGCCATCCGGCGAAGATTTCCAAATATTTCAGGGCGGGCCGCCGCCCCCAGGAGTGAGAGGGAGCGGTGGGTTCAGTCGATCGTCAGCGGGAAAGCGAGCCGGTAGCCCATGCCCCGCTCCGCGCGGATGGACGGCGAAGGCAGGCCGTGCGCTTCGAGCTTGGCGCGCAGCCGCGTGACGATCACGGCCAATTGCCGTTTGCCGGTTTCCTCGAGAGGTCTGCCGAGCACTTCCAGCAGTTGCCAGAATTCGAGCCGGTGATCGGGCGCAAGGGCAAGCGCGGCGAGCAGCGTGGTCTCCGACTCGCGCAGCCGGAGTGGCCCGTTTTCGGTACGCAGCACGCCGGCTTGCGGATCGAGCTGCACCTGAGAGCCGCGCGGGGTGGGCACGAGCCGCCGGGCCAGCGCCGCAACCGAGGCGATCAGCTCTTCCGGCGCCACGGGCTTGGGCAGGTAGAGGTCGGCGCCCCCGTCATAACCCGCCACCTTGTCGGCAACGGAGTCGCGCACGGTGAGCAGGATGATGCCGATGCCTGGCTGCGCGCGACGCAGGCGGGCAGCCAGCGACAAGCCGTCCTCGCCCGGCAGGTTGAGGTCGAGGATGGCGATGTCGAAACGCGGACAACCGGGCAGCCCCACCGCCGCTTCGGCGCTTTCGACCGCGAGGACAGAATGACCCGCCGACGCGAGCACTTCAACGAGCGTCTCGCGCAGGGCATCGTGATCTTCAACGATCAGGAGGCGGCGCGCGGCAGCCATAGCTCGAACACGATATCGGGCCGATCGGCGCGATAGCGGATGTGTGCGCCGATCATGCCGGCGAGGACACGCACGATGTGCAGGCCGAGTCCGGAGCCGCTGCGGGCATGGGCACCGGGCGCGCGGTAGTACTTCTGGAAGATCGCGCCGGGATCGGGGCGTCCGGCCGCGCCCGCCGGGTTGGCGATGGCGATCGTGAGCCCCGCCCGGCCCTCGCGCGCCTCTTCGGCCAGCGTGACACGCACCCGGGCGGCCGGCGGCGAATACTTCAGTGCATTGTCGATCAGGTTGCCCAGCACGATGGCCAACAGCGCCGGGTCGCTCGCCACGGTCGCCGAGCCGGCTTCTGCGGGGCAAGCCAGCTCGATGCGCTCGCCTTCCTGACGGCCGATGCAGTCGAGCAGCAGTGCCTGCGCGTCGCAGCTCTCGATCCGCGCGGTCTGCGCGTCTTCGTCCAGCCGGGCTGCCAGCGCGCAGCGCGCGACGATGCCGTCGATCTCGGCCACCGAGCGCTCGGCGTTGGCCTGCATGCGCAAGGTGGGATCGCGCATGCCCAGGCGAAGGCGGATCACCGAGAGTGGCGTCTTGAGCTCATGGGTCAGCATGGCGAGCAGCGCGCCCTGGCGCTCGCGCGCGCGGGCTTCGGCATCGCGCTCGACCTGCGCTTCGCGTACTGCCGCGATGGCCGCGTCACGTTGATGGGCGATGCGGCGCAGGCGCTCGAAAAGGCCGAGATTGAAGGCCAGGAGCGCCGCAAGCGAGCCGCCCTGCAGGCTGTAAAGCTGCCACAGCCCGCTGGACAGCACGCCCTGCACGGACAGGCCCGCGGCGAGATAGGAGAGCAGACTCGAAGCCTGCGCGGCGGCAATGAACAGGCTGCCGGCCTGCCCCTGTCGCCAGAGCGCCGCCGTGCGCGCCAATCCGAGGATGAGGAGGAGCACGGGGGCAAGCGTGATGAAGCGCGCCGCCTCGGTGAACTGGCCGGCGACGATGGCGAGCACGCCGACAACCGCCAGCGCGATCATGCCGAGGAAGTAGGCGTTGAGGAACGGCGTGCGGCGGTCGATGAGCAGCACGCGGCGATGGAAGTGGGCTGCAGCGGCGATGATCAGCATGACCGCGATGGAAACCGCGTGATGACCGATTTCAGGATGGCGCGGAACGAAGTACTGCGACACGAGACCATTGAGTGCCAGCGAAAAGCCCAGCACGGAAAACGCATAGAGCAGGAAGGCGCGATGGTCCGGGTCGTGACGCCAGTGACCGTGCCAGAGATTGATCAGCAGCAGCGCGATGAGCAGGCCATAGTAGATGCCGAGAAACAGATTCTCCGCCGAGTGGGCGGCGAGGAAATCATCCGGCCGCCAGACGCGCGGCAACACGAGCGAGGTGCTGGTGGTCTCGACGCGCAGATAGAGGGTTTCTGTCGCGTTTCGGGAAAACTCCACGGGAAAGACGAAGCCGCGCACGGGGATGTCGCGGCTGGAGAAGGGATGCGTGTCGCCCGTCTGGCGCAGCCGAAAACCGCCCCTGCCGTCGGGCAGATACAGCCGCAGGTCGTCCAGGTAGGGCGGCTGGATTTCCAGTAGCAGGCGGCCTTCGGGCGGGGCATCGAGCCGGATGCGCAGCCAGTGCACGTCGCGCGTGTAACCGGCGGCCAGGCCGCGCGGCGCGGGCACGAACGCCTGCGCCCGCTCCGGGCGGCTGACGCTTTCGATGGTTTCGCGACCCGCCGGATCGACGAGCACGGCAAGATCGGCGATCGGCCACGCGGCGGCCGCCGCAGAGCCGGGAATCAGGCAGAGCGCGAGAAGGATGACGCGAAACAAGGGCATCGGCGTGGATGACTCTGATGCTGGCGGTGAACGAGCCGCAGCGTTCTACAGCCTGATCGGCACGGCGAAGCTCAACGACCTGGATCCCGAAGCCTATCTGTGCTCGTGAATACACGATGCGCACCCGCGGCGGCTCCTAATCCGGCAGGAAGCATCAGAATGAATTGACTGAAAGTGATGCCTTCGGTCTTCAAGTCTTCAGCGAGGAATGGAAAGGCCAGCAGGTTGGCTACGGCTCCGACCGAGAAGAAATAGAACACAAACAGGCATAGACCTCTTATCAATCCGGGCAGCATCCTGGACCATAGCAGCGCCTGCATCTTCAGCGGAAACCAGCCTACAGGGAACCCCAATCCCACAACCCCAATTGCCATGAACGGTGATGCAATACGCATTGGCAATGATAGGTCGGCTTGCCATGGCGCCACGAGGCCGCAGGCAATCGCAGCGCCCAGCACAATATGCTGGCGGTACCTGAACTCTGGTCGATGGGGAAATATCATTCTTTCGCCGTCTAAGGAAGATCTGAAGAACTCGCGAAAATGCTGACGCGAATGGCAGACGTTGCGGAAAGATGCGCCCGCAGGTCCATGGAAGAGCTGCAATCGGGCCGAGCGAGCGCTGCGCTCATGCTTTGTCCCCCGGTTCCCCGGATTTCAGGCGCACCTCGCCTGCAGCCTCAGCAACCGTCGCCGCATCATGAACAGGTTGGCCAGCGCCGCGCTCACCTGGAGGCGGTGCAGATTCTTCGCCAGTCCCCGATAGCGTACCTTCTGAAAGCCAAAGACCCGCTTGATCACCCCGATCGCGTGCTCGACCTTCGAGCGCACTTTGGACTTGGTGCGGTTCTTCGCCTTGATCGTCTCATCCACCCGCCGGCCAAAGCGATAACGACGGTGGGTCAGGTCTCGAGCGCGCGGGGCTACCTTGCGAATCACCTCGCTTTGCCCTTGGTAGGCCTGGTCACCCCACACGCAGGTTTCCTTCCCATGCAGCAGATGCGGCAGGGCGAGCGAGTCGGAAATATTCGCCGCCGAGGCAAGAATCGTGTGAATGAGCTTGTGACGGCTGTCCACACCCACGTGCGCCTTCATGCCGAAGTACCACTGCTTGCCTTTGGCGGTCTGATGCATCTCGGGGTCGCGCTCACGCTGCTTGTTCTTGGTCGAGCTGGGCGCCGAGATGATCGTCGCATCGACGATGGTGCCGTTGCTGATCTTGATGCCGTTACGCGCCAGATACTCGTTCACCGTCTTCAGCAGCGGCTTGCCGAGCTTGTGCCGCTCCAGCAGATGGCGGAACTTGCACACCGTCGTCTCATCCGGCGCCGCCTCCTGGCCCAAGTCGATTCCGGCGAAGCTGCGCATCGCGACCGAGTCGTACAGTGCTTCTTCCACTGCCGGGTCGGACAGGTTGAACCACAGTTGCAGAAAGTAGATGCGCAACATCCGCTCCAGAGGAATCGGCGGGCGACCGCCTGCTTCGCTGACCTTCGGATAGAATGGTTCGACCACCGCCGCCAGATCCGACCACGGTACGATCCGATCCATCTGCGCCAGAAACTGCGCGCGCCGTGTGGTCTTGCCGTAGCGTTCAAATCCCGCCAGCGTCTGTTGCTTCATCGTCTCACCCTCCCGAAGCGTAATGATGCAACAGATACCGTCGGTAAATCAGAGTCTCCCTAAAGCATCTGGAGTTCATCCAGCAAGCCATCAACCGCATGGCTTCGAACCTGTTCCTCCTAAAGGGCTGGACGGTTACGCTTATCGCCGCCCTGTTTGCCCTCGCCGCGAAAGAGTCGAAGGACTACTACTTCCTCTTGGCGTATTTCCCGACGTTCATGTTCTGGCTGCTTGACGGCTATTTTCTCTCTCAGGAGCGGCGCTTTCGCTCGTTGTACGAGCACGTGAGCAAGCTTGACGAGAGCCAAATCGATTTCTCGATGGACACGCAGCCGTTCAAGAAAACTCCACCGAGGAACAAGTGGTCACACGCGCTGTTCTCGTCCACCTTGACCATCTACTACGGCGTGCTGGCCGCGACGATGCTCGTCGTAATGTGGATGATCAGACAGTAGCGAGGGAGACCTATGGCTCGCGAACCTGTGTTCTATAGCTTTCACTACGACAAAGATGTGTTCCGGGTCCAGCAGATTCGGAACATGGGCGTCGTCGAGGGCGATGAGCCTGTGTCGGCGAACGAGTGGGAGCAGATCAAACGCAAGGGCGATGCATCGGTTCAGCGCTGGATTGACGAGAACATGAAGTACAAGCGCTGCGTGATCGTTCTTATCGGATCGGAGACAGCGCATCGTCCTTGGGTGCAGTACGAGATCAAGCGAGCGTGGGAACAGCGGAAGGGTTTGTTCGGAATCTACATCCACAACCTGAAGTGCCCACGCAACGGTACGTGCGCCAAAGGACCAAATCCGTTCGACAATTGGGCCGTCGGAAATCAGTCGATGTCGAACCTCGTCACCTGCTACGACCCGAACAGTTGGGACGCCTACGGCGAGATTGCGCGTAATTTGCAAAGCTGGGTCGCGTCGGCGATCGCGGCTGCGAAGTATCGATAGCTCGAGGGTAGCGGGAGTACCCGGCTGTCAGTAGCTCGTCACCCCGCTCAGGCTCGACGAAGAAGTGGGCGCAACTCTGAAGGGTTGGATCAGTCGTCCGGATCGCTTCAAAGCCCGATGACGGGCTGACAGCTCACCGAACACTTCATCAAGGCGGGGGGCGCTGCACGGCGCCTTTGTTGCGTTTCTTCAGCCGAGCATTTCACCATTTCATCTGAGAGGCGGCGAGCAGGAGCGCCTGAAGGGGCAATCGAATAGTTGTCGGAAAGCCGGGTGATTTCCGCGTCTCATTGTCTGTTGCGGATCATTCTCCAGCCTGCTGAGTTATCGCCGGGTTCTACTCGGTGATATTCGATGCATACACCCCCATTGGCTCCTGGCTGCCGAACTCTCTGGAAACTGGCGCTGCCTCTCTCTCGCGGCTGCGTGCTTGCGTTGGTTGGCGCAACCGCTTCGGCGGCCGAAGTCTTGGTCGTCGCCGATCGGCATCATTCCGTCAGAGTTGAACCGGCCGTTCGAGTGATCGTGCTTGATGCACCCAAACTTGTTGAGTTGGAACTGGCGGCGCATCTCCCGACCGATCCAGAGCAGGCGGCGGCAGTCGCCAGGCAACGATTGCACGAGGGAGGGGCCGCGCTTCAGAAGCGCTTGGCGCTTGCATACCGGGGGGTCGTCGAGGCGTGGAGTCTGGGCGTCACGAAGATTCCAGCCGTCGTCGTCGATCGGCGGTACGTTGTCTACGGCGTGCCTGACGTGGACCGTGCGCTGAAACTGATCGAACAGTATCGGAGCGCGCAGCTATGACACCTACCTTGCGTCGCTCGCTACGCACCGCCACCGCATCGCTGTTGTTGGGCATGGGCACGACGGCCTTCGCCATCGACACAGCACGGATCATGTCCTCCGTGCTATCTGCCGACTGCCTCGAGTACCGCATCGTCGGCATCTGCTTCTGGCTTCGCTGCACGCTCTTCGGCTGCGATGTGGAAACCTCCGTGCAGGTCCGTCACTACGTTCCCGACGCCGTCGTGTCCAGCTACAGCAACACGGGAGAGAATCCTTGGACCGAGGTCGCCTTCATG
>CAZBIO010000033.1:0-2742 GCA_964491965.1 uncultured Cellulomonas sp. | reverse complement strand
GACCACCGTCACGTCGTACCTGCTCATCGGCCACTACGCCGAGCGCAAGCCCAGCCGCCGCGCGGCGATGCAGGCGATCGTCGTCACCACGGCCGGCGGCCTGACGATGCTCGTCGGGCTGGTGATCCTGGGCCACGAGGCGGGGACGTTCACGCTGTCGGCGATCCTCACCGACCCGCCGCGCGGCACGGCCGTCACCGCGGCGGTGGCCTGCCTCCTGGTCGGGGCGGCGACGAAGTCGGCGCTGATCCCCTTCCACTTCTGGCTGCCCGCGGCGATGGCCGCCCCGACGCCGGTGTCCGCCTACCTGCACGCCGCCGCGATGGTGAAGGCGGGCGTGTACCTCGTCGCGCGTTTCGCCCCGGCCTACGCCGGAGAGCCGGTGTGGCGGTGGTCCGTGGTGCTCGTCGGCGGCGGGACCCTGCTGCTCGGCGGCTACCGCGCGCTGCGCCAGCACGACCTCAAGCTGGTCCTCGCGTTCGGCACCGTCAGCCAGCTGGGGCTGATCGTGCTGCTCGTCGGGCTCGGCACGCGCGCCGCGGCGCTCGCCGGGCTGGCGCTGCTCGGCGCACACGCGATGTTCAAGGCCGCGCTGTTCCTGGTGGTCGGCGCCGTGGACGCCGCGACCGGCACGCGCGACCTGCGGCGCCTGTCCGGCGTCGGCCGCGCGTTGCCGGGCACCGCGACGGCCGGCGCGCTGGCCACCGCCTCGATGATCGGCCTGCCGCCGTTCGCGGGGTACGTGGCGAAGGAGTCGGGGCTCGAGGCGGCCGCCCACCTCGGCGGCCCGTGGGGCACGGCGGTGCTGGCGCTCGTCGCCGCCGGGTCGGTGCTGACGGTGGCCTACGGGTTGCGGCTGTGGTGGGGCGCGTTCGCGACGAAGGCGGCGGTGCTCCCGGCATCACCCGCGCCGGCGTCCCGCCCCGCGGCGCTGCTCGTCGTGCCCCCGGCGGCGCTCGCGGTGCTCGGCCTGGCGGTGGCGCTGCTGCCGCGCTTCGGGGAGGCGCTGCTCGCGCCCCACGCCGCGACCTACCCCCAGGGCGAGCCCGGGCACCTGGCCCTGTGGCCCGGGTGGACGCCGACGTTCGCGCTGACCCTCGCCGTCCTCGCCGGCGGCGCGGTGCTGTTCGTCGCGCGCGACCGCGTGGAGCGCGCGCAGGGCCGGGTTCGCCTGCCTGTCTGGCTCGAGGCCGACCACGTCTACCGCCGCTCGATGCGCCGGCTCGACGACCTGGCGGCGGACGTCACCGGCCGCACGCAGCGCGGCTCGCTGCCCACCTACCTCGGGTTGATCCTCGCGGTGTGGGTGGTCGCGGTGGGCATCCCGTTGGTGCTGAGCCCGCCGCCGGAACAGGTGCGGGCCTTCGACACCGTGACGCAGGTGCCGTTCGCGGTGGCGACGGTCGCGGCCGCCGTGCTCGCCGCCCGGGCACGCCGCCGCCTCAAGGCGGTGATCCTCACCGGGATCTGCGGGTACGCGATCGCCGGGGAGTTCCTGGTCCACGGTGCGCCGGACCTGGCGCTGACGCAGGTGCTCGTCGAGACCGTGACGCTGGTGGTGTTCGTCCTGGTGCTGCGCCGCCTGCCGCCGTACTTCTCCGACCGGCCGCTGGTGCGGTCGCGGTGGCTGCGGCTGGGGATCGGCGTCGCCGTGGGGCTCGTCGTCGCCGGCGTGGGCCTCGTCGCGCCGGGCGCCCGGGTCCACCCGCCGGTGTCGCAGGACTACGCGGTCGAGGGCCCGGACTACGGCGGCGGCAACAACATCGTCAACGTCACCCTCGTCGACATCCGCGCGTGGGACACGATGGGCGAGATCGCGGTGCTGCTCGTCGCGGCCACCGGGGTCGCGTCGCTCGTCTTCGTCTCGCGGCGCACCGGGCGGATCTTCCGCACTCGCGAGGCGCCGCCGGACCGGGCCGTCTGGGGCGGCGGCACCGCCCCGCCGGTGCGCGGGGGCGAGGGCGACCCGGCGCACGCCGAGACGGCGCAGGCCGCCCCCGCACGGGTCGGCTTCCGCGCCCGCGAGTGGCTCGCCGCCGGCCGGACGCTGGCGCCACGCCGCCGCTCCGTGATCTTCGAGGTCGTGGTGCGGCTGCTGTTCCACACGATGCTCGTCTACTCGGTGTACCTGCTGTTCAGCGGCCACAACGGTCCCGGCGGAGGCTTCGCCGCGGGGCTCGTCGTCGGCATCGCGCTCACCGTGCGCTACCTGGCGGGTGGCCGCTACGAGCTGGGCGACGCCCTGCCCGTCCAGCCCGGCCTGCTGCTGGGGCTCGGCCTGTTCCTGTCCGCGGGCGTCGGGCTGGTCTCGCTCGCCGTCGGCGGCTCGGTGCTGCGCTCGTGGGTGCTCGACCTGCACCTGCCGGTGCTGGGCGACGTGCACTTGGTGACGTCCCTCGCGTTCGACGTCGGCGTCTACCTCGTCGTCGTCGGCCTGGTGCTGGACGTGCTGCGCAGCCTGGGCGCCGAGCTGGACCGCCGGGCCGAGGCCGGCGACGAACCGGTGGAGGAACCGGCATGATCGCGCCGAACCTCGCGCTGCTGCTCGCCGTCGCGGTGCTCGTCGCGGCGGGCGTCTACCTGCTGCTCGAGCGCAGCCTCTCGCGCGTGGTGATCGGCGCGATCCTCGTCGGCAACGGGGTCAACCTGCTCCTCCTCGTCGCGGGCGGGGCGGCCGGGCGCCCGCCGATCGTCGGGCTGTCCGACGAGCCGATGAGCGACCCGCTGCCGCAGGCGATGGTG
>CAZBIO010000032.1:0-3458 GCA_964491965.1 uncultured Cellulomonas sp. | reverse complement strand
ACGTGGGCATGGCGCGCCAGACCCAGGTCGGGTCCACGCGGACATGCGGGGGACGGCGCCATCGTTGGCGCCACCGTCGAGGGTACGTGCGTCACCCGGTCGGGTGACGGGTCGAGACCGGATCGTTAACCCAGGTCACCGGATCGTTAGCACACGGGCTACGAATTGTGAGCGGCTTGTGACCTTCAGCGCGCGTCGTCGTCCGCCGGTGCCGCGGGCTCGTCGGGCACGGCGGCTACACCGGGGCCGGCGGCCGCGGGCTCGTCGTGCCCGGCGGCGGGCTTCCTGGCCCACAGGCTGAGCAGCTTGTCGACGACGAGGCCGATCACCATGCCGCCCGCGATGCCCAGCAGGATCGCGTAGACGGGGTGCCCCTCGAGCACACGCCCGGCGCCGACGCCGATGGCAGTCGAGTAGCTGGCCCACGTGATCGCCGCGAGCGAGGTCAGCGCGACGAAGCGCCGCCGCGGGAAGCCCAGGGCGCCGGCGCTCATGTTGACGGCGACCCGCCCCACCGGGATGTACCGCGCCGCGAGGATGAACGACGCGCCGCGGGTCGCCAGCGCCCGCTGCGCCCAGTCCAGCGCGGCCTGCGCCCGGTGCGAGCGGAAGATGCGCAGCGTCCGGACGTTGACCCGGCGGCCGATGGTGTACGCGATCTGGTCGCCCGTGAACGCACCGGCCGCGGCGACGAGGATCACCCCCCACAACGGCGGCTTGCCCGAGGCGACCGAGAGCGACGCCAGCGCGATGACCACCGACTCGCTGGGGATCGGCGGGAAGAACCCGTCGATCGTCGCGAAGAGGTACAGGCCGAGGAACACCAACGGCGAGCCGGCTAGGCCCAGCAGCCACTCCTCCACCTGCACCGCCTTCCTGCGAACGCCCGGCCTGCCCGGGCACCGCGCCCACCGTACGGTCCGCGCGTCGCCCGCGGAACAACCCACGGGATGATTCAGGGGCGACTCAGGGTCGATCCCCGGGTGCCGGCGCCCTCAGGGCTCGTCGTCGGGCTTGCCGGCGCTCCGCTCCCGGCGGGTGCCGCCCACGGCGACCCCCACCGCCCGCTGCACTCTGGCTGCGCCCTTAAGGCCGCGCGTGCAGCTCGACGAACCGGCCCAGGAAGTTCGGCGGCGCGGTGATGCCGGTGGCGCGCGCCCCGGCGATGACGGCCTCGATCTCGTCGGCCGGGAAGTAGCCGGCCTCCCGGTAGGCGGTGACGCGCGCGACCAGGCCATCGACGTCGAGCTCGGGGTGGAACTGGGTCGCATAGACGTTGCGGCCGACGCGGAACGCCTGCACGGGCGCACGCGCCGACGTCGCCAGCCTCACCGCGTGCGGCGGCAGCGCGCTGATCGCCTCCTTGTGCCCGACGAAGGCGCCGAACACCGGCGGCGCGATGCCGAGCACCGGGTCGTTGCGGCCCTCCTCAGTCAGCAGCACCTGGATCCCGCCCGCGGGCTCGCCGTACTCCCGGCCGACGGCCGCTCCCTCGTGACTGCCGAGCGTCCCCACGCCGTAGCAGGCGCCGAAGAACGGGAAGTCGGCGGGCACGACGAGGTCGAGCACGCGCGCCAGGTCCGCCTCGACCCGGCGCTGCACGGCGCTCTTGGTGTCCACGGGGTCGCTCGCCTGGAACGGGCCGCCGCCGAGGATCATCCCCGACCAGTCCGCCAGGTCCACCGGCCCCAGCGGCGCCTGCTCCAGCCGGACGCGGCGAAGGTGTGCCTCGTCGAGCCCGGTGCAGCGCATCATCGCCGCGTACTCGTCGTCGGCGGGACCGTCCTCGGGCCGGACGGCGAGCAGTAGGAACGGGCGCATCGCGGAACAGCGTAGGGCGCCGGACCACCGCAGCGACCCTGATCGGCACCCGGGGCGGATCAGGGTCGGACCAGGGGGAAAACCGATGGTGGCGGGGTGGCCGGGCCGGAACGATCATCCGCGGAACCGATCCGGCTGCACCCCACCGAACCCATCGACCCAACCAGGAGCGCCCCACCATGGCCCGCCCGCTCGTGCTCGTCCCGCTCGCCGTCCTGTTCGCCGGCGGCCTGGTCGGCTGCTCGGTGTACCTCGAGGTCGGTGAGGCCGACCGCGGGCCGACGGTCACGGAGGACCGCGAGGTCTCGGACGTCGCGGTGCTGGACTTCGCCGGGTCGGGCGACGTCACGCTCTCCGTCGGCGAGCCGTCGCTCACCGTCACCGGCGGCCAGAAGGTGCTCGACGACCTCACCGTCGACGTCCGCGGCGACACGCTCGTCATCGACCTGGCGCACCAGTGGCTCAACCCCGGGCGCCTCACCTTCGACCTGACGCTGCCCAACCTGTCCTCGGTGCGGCTCTCGGGCTCCGGCAGCGTCACCGGCGAGACGGCCGGCACCGGCTCGCGCGAGGTCGACCTGTCCGGCTCCGGGCGCGTCGAGCTCGACGGGGTCGCCGCCGGCGACCTGACGGTGAGCGTCGGCGGCTCGGGCGAGGTCGACCTGAGCGACGTCGCCGCGGCGAGCACCTCGGTCGAGGTCGACGGCTCGGGCCGCGTCAGCCTGGACGGCGAGACCGACGAGCTGACCGCGCGGATCCCCGGCTCCGGGCCGATCGACGCCGGCGACCTGGCCGCGCAGCGCGCGGTGGCGGCCGTCGGCGGCTCCGGCTCGATCGACGTCCGCGCGCAGGAGACGCTCGACGCGTCGGTCACCGGCTCGGGCTCGATCACCTACGCCGGCGACGCGACCGTGACCCGCTCCGTCACGGGCAGCGGCGAGATCAGTCCTCGCTGACGGCGGCCAGGCTCCGCAGGTCGGCCTTGTCCAGGTAGAGCGTGCCGGCCAGGTGGTCGGTCTCGTGCTGGACGATCCGCGCGGGCCACCCGACGAGCGTCTCGTCGAGCGCCGCCCCGGCCTCGTCGTGCCCGACGAGGTGCACCGCGCGATGCCGCGCGACCACCGCGGCGTACCCGGGGACCGACAGGCACCCCTCGGCGAACGCGGACAGCTGCGCCCCGACTGCCTCGTAGGACGGGTTGACCAGCACCCGGAACGCCACCGGCACCCGCCCCCGGGCGGGGTCGGCCCGGGGGCCGCCGCCGGGCGGGACCGCGACCCCCGCGAGCGCGAGCGGCAGGCCCAGCTGCGGCGCCGCGAGGCCGACGCCGGGCGCGGCGCGCATGGTGCGGTGCATCACGGCGAGGAGGGCGGTCAGTTCGTCGTCCGCCAGCTGGCCGTCGTAGGGCACGGCGACGGCGCGCAGCGCCGGGTGGCCGGCGCGGACGATCGGCGCCAGCCCGTCCGCTCGCGCGCCCGCGAGCTCGACGAGCCGCAGCGCGATCTCACGCACGCCGTCACTCATCGCGCTCCCCGGGCCGGACGAGCGTCCCGGGCCGGACGAGCGTCCCGCGCCCGACGAGCGTCACAGGGCCAGCCGCTCGCGGACCACCGCGGCCAGGGACGCCGCGGCCTCGT
>CAZBIO010000031.1:0-7705 GCA_964491965.1 uncultured Cellulomonas sp. | reverse complement strand
CTCGCGTACGCCGTCACTCATCGCGCTCCCCGGGCCCGACGAGCGTCCCGGGCCCGACGAACGTCACGGGGCCCGACGAGAGTCACAGGGCCAGCCGCTCGCGGACCACCGCGGCCAGGGAGGCCGCGGCCTCGTCGGCCTCGTCCTGCGTGGCCGCCTCGACCATGACCCGGACCAGCGGCTCGGTGCCCGAGGGCCGCAGCAGCACGCGGCCGGTCTCCCCGAGCCTCGCCTCGACCGCCGCCACCGCGGCCGCGAGCGCGCCGTCGCTGCGCACCCGCCCGCGGTCGACGCCGGGCACGTTGAGCAGCGTCTGCGGGAGCCGCCGCACCACCGCCGCGAGGTCGGCCAGCGAGCGCCCGCTGCCGACCACGCGCGCGGCGAGCTGGATCGCGGTCAGCACGCCGTCGCCGGTGGTGGCGTGGTCGGCCAGGATGATGTGCCCCGACTGCTCGCCGCCGAGGCCGAACCCGCCGGCCCGCATCGCCTCGAGGACGTACCGGTCCCCGACCGCGGTGTCGACGGTGCAGATCCCCGCCTCGCGCATCGCCAGGCGCAGGCCGAGGTTGCTCATCACGGTGATGACCAGCGTGTCGTGCGGCAGGGCCGCCCGCTCCCGCAGCGCGAGGGCGAGGACACCCATGATCTGGTCGCCGTCCACCAGCTCGCCCGTGCCGTCGACGGCCAGGCACCGGTCGGCGTCGCCGTCGAACGCCACGCCGAAGTCCGCCCCGGCGGCGACGACGAAGGCCTGGAGCTGCTCGGGGTGGGTGGAGCCGGCGCGGTCGTTGATGTTCCGGCCGTCCGGGGCGGCGTTGACGACGAGCACCTCGGCGCCGGCGGCGCGCAGGGCCGCCGGGCCCACCTCGCTGGCCGCCCCGTTCGCGCAGTCGACGGCGATCCGCAGGCCCGTCAGGTCGGTGTCGATGGTGCCGACGAGGTGCTCCACGTAGGCGCGCGCGGCGCGGACCGGGTCGCCGGCGATCCGGCCGACCTGGGCACCGACGGGGCGCTCCCAGGCCTCCCCGATGCGCGCCTCGATGGCGTTCTCCAGCTCGTCGTCGAGCTTGTGCCCGCCGCGGGCGAGGAACTTGATGCCGTTGTCCGGCATCGGGTTGTGCGAGGCCGACAGCACCACGCCGAGGTCCACCCCGTACTCGGCGGTGAGGAACGCGACGGCCGGGGTCGGCAGGATGCCGACGTCCTCGACGTCGACGCCCGCCGACGCCAGCCCGGCGGCCACCGCCGCGGAGAGGAACTCGCCGGACGCCCGGGAGTCGCGCCCGACGACCGCGCGCGGCCGGTGCCCCTCGAACGCCCCGCTCGATCCGAGCACGTGCGCCGCGGCGACCGACAGGTCGAGCGCCAGCTCTGCCGTGACGTCCCGGTTGGCCAGGCCTCGCACCCCGTCGGTGCCGAACAGACGTGCCATCGAACCCTCCTTGCCGCTTGGCGGGGACCACTGTGCCACCACGCGCGTGCGCCGGACGAAGAACGGCCCCGCGGACCGATGTCCACGGGGCCGTCCGGAAGCGGCTGGGTCAGCGCTTCGAGTACTGCGGGGCCTTGCGCGCCTTCTTGAGGCCGGCCTTCTTGCGCTCGACCACGCGCGCGTCGCGCGTGAGGAAGCCCGCCTTCTTCAGCGCGGGGCGGTTGTGCTCCGCGTCGATCGCGTTGAGCGCGCGGGCGATGCCCAGGCGCAGCGCGCCGGCCTGGCCCGTGACGCCACCGCCGCTGATCCGGGCGACGACGTCGAAGCGACCCTCGACGTCCACCACCTTGAACGGCGAGTTGACCAGCTGCTGGTGCAGCTTGTTGGGGAAGTAGTCCTCGAGCGTGCGGCCGTTGATGGTCCACTGCCCGGAGCCCGGCACCAGCCGGACGCGCGCGACGGCCTCCTTGCGGCGGCCCAGGGCGCGGCCCGGCGCGGTGAGGGACTGGCCGCGGCCGGTGACCGGCGCGGTCTCGGTGGTGTAGCTGGTGGGCGTCTCGCCGCCCTCGGCGGCGAACTCCTCGTCGACCGTGGTCTCTGCCACTGTGGTTCCTCGCTTCGTCTGCGCAGCGGCCGTCACGCCTGCTGCGCCACCTGGGTGAGCTCGTAGGGCTTCGGCTGCTGCGCAGCGTGCGGGTGCTCGGGGCCTGCGTAGACCTTGAGCTTGCTCAGCTGCGCTCGGCCGAGCGTCGTCTTGGGGATCATGCCGCGCACGGCCTTCTCGATGACGCGCTCGGGGAACTTCTCGAGCATCACCGAGTACGGGATGGCCTTGAGGCCGCCCGGGTAGCCGGAGTGGCGGTACGCGAGCTTGGTGTCGCGCTTGGTGCCGGTCAATGCGACCTTGGCGGCGTTGACGACGATGACGAAGTCGCCGTTGTCGACGTGGGGCGCGAAGGTCGGCTTGTGCTTGCCGCGCAGGAGCGTGGCAACGTGGCTGGCCAGGCGGCCGAGAACGACGTCGGTAGCGTCGATGACGTACCAGTTCCGCTCGGCGTCACCGGGCTTCGGGGTGTACGTGCGCACGGTTGTGAGCCTTCTGTCGAAATGTCGGTACCGGGGGTCGCGCGCGGTGCGCACGCTCCCTGGTGTGCTGTCGAGGCGTCGGCCGGCGAGTGGGGCGCCGGTGTCACTGTCGGCTCGCGGTGGTGAGAAGTCACCGGTGCACGACTGCGGACGCACAACGAGAGCCCAGAGTACCGGCGCGTTCGCCATACGGTCAAAGCGTGGGTGGGCCCGACGAGGGCACCGGCCGCAGGCCCGCGGCCGCCGCGGCGAGCACCCGGTCGGTGAGGTCGTCGAGCACGGTGGCGCGCACCGACCACCGCTGCCAGTGCAGCGCGACGTCCAGCCGCCGGCCCGGCGCCAGGTCGACCAACGCGCCGTCCCGCGCGAACGCGTCGGCCTCGTGCTCGGACACCATCCCCCAGCCCATCCCGGCGGCGATCACGGAGACGTACGCGGGGTGCGACGGCACGTGGTGCACGGGCCCGAGCTCGGCGGGCGCACCGAGCAGCGACGCGACGAAGCGGTGCTGCAGCCGGTCCTCGGCGTTGAAGGCGACCACCGGGGCACGGGTCCACCGCGTGGGCTCACCCCTCCCCCTCACGCCCTCGTCGAACCACCGCCCGACGAAGGCCGGCGACGCCATGGCGCGGTACCGCATCGCGCCGAGCGGCCGTGAGCGGCAGCCCTGGACCGGCGTCGCGTCGGACGTCACCGCCGCCATCACCACGCCGTCCCGCAGCAGCTGCGCCGTCCGGTCCTGGTCCTCGCGGTGGAGGTCCATCACCACGCCGTCGGGAAGCCCCGCCAGCGCCGCGGGGAACCACGTCGCCAGCGAGTCCGCGTTGACCGCGACGCCGACGCGCACCGGCCCACCGCTGCCACCGAGGGCGACCGTCGCGTCGGCGTCGAGGAGCGCCAGCTGGCCGGCCAGCCGCACCAGCACCGCTCCCGCCTCGGTCGCGCGGCACGGCCGGGTCCGCAGCACCAGCACCTGTCCCGCCTGCTGCTCCAGCGCGCGCACCCGCTGGCTGACCGCCGAGGGCGTCAGGTGGAGCGCGCGGGCCGCCGCGTCGAAGGTGCCGCCCTCGACGACCGCCGCCAGGGCGGCGAGCTGGTCCGGGTCAAGCCTCATGAAGCCACGCTACAGGTACTGCACAATCATGAACTGGACTGCACGATCGCCGCCGCCTACGGTGCCGAACCGTGGTCGTCGTCCAGGGGCTGCTCGCCGGGCTCTCGCTCATCGTCGTCATCGGCGCGCAGAACGCGTTTGTGCTCCGCCAGGGACTGCGCGGCGAGCACATCGGGTGGGTGGTCGCGGTGTGCGCCGCGGCGGACGCCGTGCTCATCAGCGCGGGCACGGCCGGGCTCGGTGCGCTCGTCGGCGGCCACCCCGGCGCCCTCGCCGTGGCGCGCTACGCCGGCGCGGCCCTGCTGCTGTGGTTGGGCGTAGGGGCGGCCCGACGAGCCCTGCGCCCCGGCCGCCTCGATCCGGCGACCACCGCCCCGGCGTCGCTGCGTGCGGTGCTGGCCACGACACTCGCGCTGACGTTCCTCAACCCGCACGTCTACCTGGACACCGTGCTGCTGCTCGGATCGCTCGCGGCCCAGCACGGGGCGGCGCGCTGGTGGTTCGCGCTCGGCGCGGCGGGCGCGAGCGTCCTGTGGTTCAGCGGACTGGGCTTCGGCGCCGCGCGGCTGCGCCCCCTGCTCGCGCGGCCCGGCGCCTGGCGGGTCCTGGACGGCGCCGTGGCGCTCGTCATGCTCGCGTTCGCTGCGCGGCTGCTCGTCGTGCCGCTGGGCTGATCCCGACTTCGCCGCCGCGCCGAACATCGGGTGGACTTCCGGTCGCCCGACGACCGAAAGTCCACCCGATCCCCGAGGGACATGCCCAGCGGCTCGCCCTGGACGCTCACGGCGCAGCACCGGTGTCACCGCGCTGTGACATCGGCGTAGTGCGCACGTACGGTGACACCGCAGAGGTGTCACCGTACGATGACATCGTGGACGAACGGCTGATCCTCGCCAGGTCGCTGCCCAAGCTCGGACAGGCGATCAAGGTGCTGCGCCGCGACCGGGGCTTGACCCAGGCCGAGCTCGCCGCGGCGGCGGACGTCTCCCGGCGGTGGCTCATGGCCGTCGAGTCCGGCCGAACCCCCGGGGCCGAGGTCGGCCTGATCCTGCGCGTGCTCGACACCCTCGATGCGTCGCTCGTCGTGCGTGATGACAGGCAGGAGCCGTGACCGCCCCGCGCCGGCTCGCGGTGATCCTCGCCGGCCGCCTCGTCGGGCACGTGGAGCGCACACGCGCCGGGGTGCTGCGGCTCACCTACCTGCCCGACGCGACCGGTCCGGCGGACACGCCGGTCTCCCTCTCCCTGCCGCCGGTGGAGGTGAACCAGCCGGCCACGCGGCGAACGACGAGCCCTACCGCGCCCGCTCTACGCGCGCGGCGTCCCACACCGGCTCGGGCGTCTCGACCACCGCGCCGTCGGCCCCGAACACGAGGAAACGGTCGAACCCGCGCGTGAACCACCGGTCGTGCGTCACCGCGAGCACGGTCCCCTCGAACGCCGCCAGGCCGTCCTCCAGCGCCTCCGCGGAGTGGAGGTCGAGGTTGTCGGTGGGCTCGTCGAGCAGCAGCAGCGTGGCGCCGGACAGCTCGAGCAGCAGGATCCCGAACCGGGCCTGCTGCCCGCCGGAGAGCGTCTGGTACTCCTGCTCGGTGGCCGCGACCAGCCCGTAGCGGTCCAGCGCGCGGCTCGCCTGCTCTCGTCCCATGCCCGAGCGGTGCTCGTCGCCGCGGTGCAGGATCTCCAGCAGCGTCCGGCCCCGCAGCTCGTCGTGCGGGTGGTTCTGGGCGAACCAGCCCGGCCGCACGCGCGACCCGAGGAGCGCGGACCCGGTGTGCCGCACCGGCGCCACCGCCGTGCCGTCGACCGGCGCGTGCTCACCGGGATCGGTGCCACCCGCGGCGAGCAGGCGCAGGAAGTGCGACTTGCCGGACCCGTTGGAGCCGAGCACCGCGATGCGCTCCCCGTACCAGACCTCGAGGTCGAACGGCCTCATCAGCCCCGTCAGCTCGAGCCGCTGTGCGACAACGGCGCGCTTGGCCGTCCGCCCGCCGGCCAGGCGCATCCTCACGCGCTGCGCCTGCGGCACCTCCTGCGGCGGGCCGGCCTCCTCGAACTTGCGCAGCCGCGTCACGGCCGCCTGCAGGCGCGAGGCCATGTCGGCGTTGTACGACGCCTTCTGCCGGAACGTCGCGACGAGCTCGCGCAGCTGCGCGTGCGCCTCGTCCCACCGCCGCCGCAGCTCCTCCAGGCGCGCGATCCGGTCGACGCGCGCGGTCAGGTACGTCCCGAAGCCTCCGCCGTGCACCCACGCCTGCGCGCCGAGCGCGGTCGGCTCCAGCGTGACCACGTGCGTGGCGACGCGATCCAGCAACTCGCGGTCGTGGCTGACGAACAGCACCGTCCGCCCGCTGGCGAGCAGCCGGTCCTCGAGCCAGCGCTTGGTCGGCACGTCGAGCGCGTTGTCCGGCTCGTCGAGCAGCAGCACCTCGTCGGGCCCGCGCAGCAGCGCCTCGAGCACCAGCCGCTTCTGCTCGCCGCCCGAGAGCGTGCGGACCGCGCGGTACTGCGCCCGCTCGTACGGGATCGACAGCACCGCGTCGGTCACCTCGTCCCAGCCGGCCTCGGCCTCGTAGCCGCCGACGTCCGCCCAGTCCGCGAGCGCCTGCGCGTACCGCAGCTGCGCGGGCTCGTCGTCGACGAGCATGATCCCCTCCTCGGCGGCGACCAGCTCGGCCGCGGCGGCGCGGATCGCGGGCGGGGCGAGCGACGCGAGAAGCTGGCCCACCGTGCGGTCGTCGTCGATGCGGCCGATCTCCTGGCGCATGACGCCCAGCCCACCGGACGCGGCGACCGAACCGGCCCGGGGCGCGAGGTCCCCCGCGACGACGCGGAGCAGCGTCGTCTTGCCCGTCCCGTTGGGCCCGACGAGCGCCACGCGCGAGCCCTCGCCGACGCGGAAGGTCACCTCGTGCAGCAGCGGCCGGCCGTCGGGCAGCGTCACGCTGACGCCGGCGATGTCGAGGTGGCCCATGGCGGCCAGTGTCGCGGTCGGACCGGGTGCCGCGCACGGTGATTCCCGCGCTCTGCCGCGCGGTGGCGGACGCGCACGCGGGGTGCCACCGTGGACAGATGAGTGAGGAGACGCCCGGCACCACCCCCGATCCCGAGCTCGGGACCGAGGGCGACACCGACCAGCTGGACCGCGACGACATGCTCCTCGAACGCGGCGTGGACGACCTGCTCGACGAGGGCTACTCGCCGCTCGACCACGCGCGCTCCACGCACTACGGCGAGACGGCGTGGGAGGAGTCCCACCGGGAGACGATCGATCAGCGGCTGGCCCAGGAGGAGCCGGACGTGTGGGACGCCCCGGAGGACGTGTCCGGCGAGCGGGAGCGGTACCGCGCCGGCCGGCTGGAGGCGGACGACGAGGCCGTGGAAGCCGGCGGCACCGACATGTTCGCGGTGGACTCGGGGGTCGCTGGCGGCGCCGCCAGCGCCGAGGAGGCCGCCGTGCACGTGGTTCCCGACCCCGACCAGGACGAGCCGCTCTACCGCGCCGACGACGAGCGGCGCTGAGCCACCGATCGCTCGGGGCTTGGCGGTCGCCGGCGGGATCGCGGCCGTCGCCGGCCGACTCGCGGCCGGGCCCGTCGTCTCAGCCGCAGCAGCCCTCGTCGTCGGCCGGCGACTCCCCCGCCTCGCCTCGCCCGGGTGAGCCGTCCACCTCGTGCGCGCCGCGCCGCGCCCTCGTCAGCTCGGCGCGGGCCGCGAGCTCGTCGTCCGCCGGGTACCGGACCTCCTCGAGCGTCAGGCCGTGCGGCGGGACCACCGGCGCCGCGGCGTCCCGCAGCCGGGCGTCGAGCACCCGTGCCGGCCACTCGACCGGCCGCCGCCCCTCGCCCACCGCGAGGCTGGCGCCGACGAGCGAACGGACCATCGAGTGGCAGAAGGCGTCCGCCCGCACGGTGGCGACGACGAGTCCCTCGTCCGCCCCTGCGGCCGGCCGCTCCCACGTGAACACCTCGAGCGTGCGGATCGTCGTCGCGCCCGGGCGCGGCTTGCAGACGGCGGCGAAGTCGTGGCGCCCGACGAGCGAACGCGCGGCCGCGTCCATCGCCTCGACGTCG
>CAZBIO010000030.1:0-4813 GCA_964491965.1 uncultured Cellulomonas sp. | reverse complement strand
CCAGGACCAGCTGCACGTCGTGCTGTTAATGCAACCGAACACCGCACTCGCGCCGCTCAACCCATCGATGGACTGCAACCAGCCCGCACCCGGATTGCCGCTGAAGCCGGTCACCTGGACGGTCGTGTACACTGAGGCTGTCCAATTGACGCCGTCAAAAGCGAGCTGGTAGCTGGCGAAATAAGCGGTGATTGTCTTGCCACCGCTGATGGTGTTGGGAGTCAGGGAACCGAATAATGGCCAGTAGCCCGTCGTCCTTGCCCCATTGATCCCATCTCCTTCCGTGGCAGATGTCATCGCCAAGTAATCTGTGTAGTAAGCCGCTGTCGTAAAACTGCCGCTGCTGCTGGCTCCCCAATTACCCACTGCATCTCTCGCCTGCACCAGCATCGTGTAGGTTGTGGAGCGCGTTAGACCACTGAGATCGGCGGATGTGCCGCTCACGTTCGTCCAAGTGCTGCCGCCGTTGAGACTGTATCGATATCCGGTCACACCGACGTTGTCGCTGGCGGCAGACCAATTCGCCGTTGCACTGCTGCCGGTGATGGAACTAAACGTCGGGTTGCCGGGTGCGCTCGGCGCGAGCGTATCCGTCGTCGTTACAGTGACGGAGGACGACAGCGCGGAAGAGTTGTTCGCACCGTCATACGCCAGTACCTGGTAGGTATAGGTGGTGTTCGCGACTGTTGTGGTGTCACTGTATGAGGTCGTTGCGCTTGACCCAATGTAAGCGCCGCCACGATACACCTTATAGCCTGCAATCCCCGAGCCGCCTGTATCACTCGCTGCGGACCAACTGAGATTCACGCGGTTCGACGCGACCGCAGATGCCGACAAGCCCGTCGGTGTGGACGGTGCGATCGTGTCCGGTGTCGTGATACCCACCGCAGCTGAAAGCGCCGATGAATTTCCGGCACCGTCATAGGCAAGTACCTGGTAGGTGTAGTGGGTGCTGCCGACCGTCGTGTTGTCCGAGAAACTCGTGGCCGAGCTCGTGCCGAGATATGCGCCGCCGCGGTACACGCGATAGCCCGCGACGCCCGTGCCATTCGGACCGGGATCGCTCGACGCCGCCCAACTCAGATTCACTGTTCCGGATGAAGGCGCCGACGCACTGAGGCCTGCCGGAACCGACGGGGGCGTGGTATCCGGCGCGTTCGGGGTAGTGATGGTGAAGCCCGAAGATGCAGCAGAACGGTTACCCGCGCCGTCGTACGCCTTTACCGTGTACGTGTACTGCGTGCTCGCAACGACCGAGTGATCCGCGTAGCTGTTCGTGGGACTGGTGCCGACCACGCTGCCCCCGCGATAAACCTCGTATCCGGCAAGCCCGGATCCGCCCGCATCGGTCGACGCGTTCCAAGAGAGGTTCACCCAGGTCGAATCGACTGAATAGCCCGTCAAACCCGTTGGCACAGATGGCGGGGTAATGTCGGGCGTCGACGCACTGACAGCAGACGATTGCGCGGACTCATTGCCATAGCCGTCGTACGCCGAGACGGTGTACTGATAAGTCGTGCTACCGACGACCGTGGTATCCGCGTAGCTGGTGTTCGCCGTCGTGGCGATCTGCGTGCCATTTCGCCGGATCTTGTAGCCCGCTAGTCCGGATCCGCCTCCATCAGTGGATGCATTCCACGAAAGATCGATCCGCGTGGCTGAGACGACCGTTGCCGTCAGGCCTGTAGGAACTGTCGGCTTGATGGGGTCTACTGTTGTGGTGGTCACGCTTGTGCGATTGTTTGCACTGTCGTTGCCATAGGAAACCGTGACCACGTCGCCGGCAGGGGTCGTCGTGACTCGCGTAGTCACTCGCCCATGAACGTCATACGTGTAATTGACTTCGCCTGCTTGGCTCGTAGTCGTTACAACTACGCCGGCGCCAGCTAATGCAGCGGCGAACAGAAGGTGAGCACGAGACCACCTGCCGGGCACATTCTTCCATTGACGGTTCATCGAGGTCCTTTCGATCCCGACTGACGTCGTCGTCGTTGTTATTGCTCCCGGCGATGCGTTGTACTCCCGATCAATGTCATGGTCAAGATTGCGCTTGTTTGGGCGAGTATGGGTAAGCTCTCGCGCGGCGAAATTTTCGAGTACTCGAAATAGAACGGACTTCTTTTCGGCACATGGATCTCGATCGTATACCGATGCGCCGACTCGCTTTCGCAACTTGTCTTGGCCTTGTGATATCCGCTTCCGGCTGCGACCGCTCGCCTTCGAGCGAGACACAAGAGGCACTGCCGACTGCGACTAAAGTCTCGCCTTATGCCGGCCTTCCCATCGATCAGCAACGTCTGGAGAGCGCGGAGCTCGACGGTGCGAACTGGATCAGCGTCGGCCGCACATACGCCGAGCAGCGCTTCAGTCCACTCAGCCAGGTCTCCGTTTCGAACGTTTCTCAACTGCGATTGGCCTGGCACTACGATCTAGATGCCGCTCATCTCAGCCAGCAATCGACACCGATCGTGATCGATGGTGTCATGTACGTGACCACGACGTGGAGCAAAGTTGTGGCGCTCGATGCGCAGACAGGTGTTCTTCGCTGGCAGTACGACCCAAAGGTAGCCGGAGAATGGGGCATCAACGCGTGCGGTGATCCAGCTAATCGCGGCGTTGCAGCGTGGAAGGGCCGGATCTTTGTCGGGACGCTCGATGGCCGGCTCGTCGCACTCGATGCCGCCACAGGCAAGCCCGTATGGGAAACGCTTACCGTCGATCGCTCTCAGCGTTACGCGATCACGGGGCGCACCGCGCGTCATCAAAGGCAAAGTGATCATCGGAAATGCCGGCGGCGAATTTGGCGTGCGCGGCTATGTCTCGGCGTATGACGCCGAGACCGGCAAGCTCGTGTGGCGCTTCTACACCGTGCCAGGCAACCCATCCGCGCCGTTCGAGAATCGCGCGATGGAGATGGCAGCGAAGACCTGGACGGGCAAGTGGTGGGAGCTCGGCGGCGGCGGCACCGTGTGGGATGCAATGGCGTACGACCCGAAGCTCGACCTGCTTTACATTGGCACAGGTAACGGCACGCCTTGGAGTCGCACGCAGCGCAGCCCGGGTGGGGGAGACAATCTCTTTCTATCGTCGGTCATCGCTCTTCGACCTGACAACGGAGAGTACGTCTGGCACTTCCAGACTGTGCCGGGTGACGATTGGGATTACGACGCCGCCAACCATTTGATCTTGGCGGACCTGCGCATCAACGGAATCATTCGCCAAGTGATCATGCAGGCGCCGAAGAATGGTGTCTTCTATGTGCTCGATCGAGAGACGGGCCAATTCATTTCCGCGAAGCCTTACGTCTCCATCAATTGGGCCACGGGATTCGACGTGTGGACGGGTCGCCCGATCGAGAACCCTGACGCGCGCTACGGTGAAACGGGCAAGCCGTTCATCGCGCGTCCCGGAGCCGCCGGCGGGCATGCATGGCAACCAATGTCCTTCAACCCCGACACAGGCCTTGTCTACATTCCTGCGCTGGACATGGAGATGCTGTTTTCGCTCGGAAAATCGCGCAAACCGAGCCGGCTCACTTTCAATGTCGGGTACGACTTTCTGGCTGCTTCCTTGCCGCAGGATGCGGCTACCAAAGTGGGCACAAAGGCTCGCGCAGTAGGACATCTGACTGCTTGGGACCCCGTCAACCAAAAAGAAGTCTGGCGGGTGCAGTATGACGAGCCGTGGTCGGGGGGCGTGCTATCCACCGCAGGTAACCTCGTATTCCAGGGAAATGCAACAGGTGAGCTCAATGCCTACGACGCGCGGACTGGAACTCGCTTGTGGTCCGCTCAAACGCAAGCTGGCATCGTCGCTGCCCCTATGGCCTACCAAGTGAACGGCAAGCAATACGTCGCTGTCGTCACCGGATGGGGAGGAGCATTCGCGAACGCCGCCGGCGAAATCGCACAGAGCAAGCACGCGGCCGTGAACACTCCGCGCGTTCTGGTGTTCTCACTGAATGGGAAGGATTCGCTTCCACCACCCCAAGCGCCCGAATTTGTTCTCGCCGTTCCGCCGCCGAACAACGCGACCGCGAGCACGATTGCGAAAGGCAAAGCTCTCTATCATCCCTATTGTTCCAACTGCCACGGCGATGCGGCCGTGAGCGGCGGATTCATGCCTGACCTGCGCAATTCGCCGGCGCTTGCGGATGCCACGAGCTGGAGGCACATCGTTTTCGACGGACAGCTCCGGGACCGCGGCATGGTGGCGTTCTCCGCCGAGCTGAGCGTGGACGATGTGGAAGCAATACGCAGCTACGTGATTGCTCGAGGGAACGAAGCGCAAGCCTCGGCTCGATCTACTTCAGCCGCGCCGTAATTGGCATGCCGATCCGGCGCCACCCCGACGGGCCGCGCCTCACAGGTCGCCGCCGTGCGGGATTGAGCGACGATACAGCGATACTCGGCGACGAATGCGTTCGACACGTGGGGCCGCCGCTCGTCGTGAGCCACTTCGCCGGCGCTTTGCGCGTTAGCGAGCATGTCCCGCAACGCGCTCGGAATCGCTCGCATGAAATCCTTCATCGCCCCTGTCGTCGTCCTTCTCACCCTCGCCACTTGCCTGCAGGCGCCCACTGCAGCGGCAGGGATCGTGGAGCTCAACCAGCAACTGATTACCGCGGTGATGTCGAATCAGGCACACAGGTGCGCGCGGCGATCGATGCCGGCGCGGACGTCAATACGGATATCGGCGACGGACGCACCCCACTCATCGTGGCCGTCATGTCGACGCGACCGGATGCAGTTCGCGCGCTGCTGTGGGTCTCGACGGGGATCGCTCGAGACTGTACTGTGATCTGGTCATCCAT
>CAZBIO010000029.1:0-2604 GCA_964491965.1 uncultured Cellulomonas sp. | reverse complement strand
GCCCGCGCCGGCCACCGGCATGACGGCCCGCTCGACGAGCGCCTCTTCGAACCGAGCCGTCCACCCGGACTGCCCATTCGGGAACGCGGAATCGCCACGGCGTGAGCCGCGGGATGTCACGATGAGCCCCACGGGACCGCCGCACCCGCTCGCGGCCCGCTCGTCGGGGGGATCGAGCAATGAGGCTCGTCGCTGGGGCAGTCGGCGCCACGCTCGTCGGGCTCGGCCTCGCCGTCGCACCCACTCCCGCGCCGCCGGAAGTTCTCGTCCCGTCTGCGCCTGAGGTCGAGGTCTCGTGCTACAGCGTCTATGGCCTGGTCAGGGATCTCGCCGCCACGGGCGGTTGGATCGGTCTCGGATGGGGGCCTGCGGACGCGGGTACCCCGTCGATCAGCCAGGTGGCGGAGCTGCCGACCGTCACCGTCCAGACACCGCTCCTCGACCACACGAGGGCGTGGAACTGGGTGATCGAGGTACACACGTCCGACGGAGGGCTCGCTTGGCTGCGCTCGGGCACCACCACTCCGTGCTCCGACCAGGTCCCGCCGTCCGTCATGCCGGTCAAGCCGGACCAGTGGCTCTGGTGCGCTGCCGTGGCGGGCGAGGTCGCCATGCCGAACGAGGCAGGCGTCCGGTACTCGGCGACCGGGGACAGGTGGATCGCCGAGCTGCAGCCGGGCTACGAATGGGAGCCGAATGTGTTGGAGTCCGGTTGGCAGCTCGACGGAACCAGTCTCGATGCGCCCTCGCCGAGGCTCTTCCTCAAGGCCAGCGTGATCCTCGTCCCCCCGACCGACTGCAATGCGCTGCGCGACGAGTCGGGCGAGTTGACGTTCAAACCGTGGGAAGAGCAGTGGGTCGAGCCATCCGCTACCGCGCCTCCCGCAGCCGATCCCGTGGCCGATTCCGCCGCCGCATCTGGGACGGGTGAGGCACGGACGACGGCCGACAGCACATCGCCGATTCGGCCGTCAATCCCCGCCACCCCGACACCGTCGGCACCACCCTCATCCACGACGTTGTCGGCCACCGAGCCGACAACCGTGCCGACAACCGTGCCGACAACCGCCCCCAGAGCCGCGCCGACACCGTCGACCGCGCCCACACCCACGCCGTCGCCCGAACCACGCGCCGCAACCCGCATGGCCACGTCGACCGGCCTCGGCATCGCCGGTGGCGCGGCCGGCCTCGGCGTGCTGGCGGCGGCCGGCGCGTTCGTCTACCGGCTGCGCCGGCGGGACGTCCCCACGGACGGTGCCGACGACGAGCCGGCGCCCGATGACCTCGCCGCGCCCTCCGAAGCGCCCGATGACCTCACCACGCTCGACGAAACGCCCGACGACTCCGCACCCAACGAGACGCCCGACGACCCCGCCCCGGACGCCGACTGACAGCCGCGCCGCCAGCCGCACCCCGCGGCGTCAGCCCCAGACGAGCCCGCGCGCCGGATCCTGGAGCACCGCGGCGACGTCGGCCAGCACCCGCGAGCCGAGCTCGCCGTCCACCAGCCGGTGGTCGAACGAGAGCGCCAGCTGCGTCACGTGCCGCGGCTTGACCTTGCCCTTGTGCACCCACGGCTGAAGCCGGATCGCACCGAACGCGAGGATCGCCGCCTCGCCGGGGTTGAGGATCGGCGTGCCCGTGTCGATGCCGAACACCCCGACGTTGGTGATGGTGATCGTCCCGTCGGCGGTGTCCGCGGGGCTCGTCGTGCCCGCGCGGGCCTTGGCGGTGAGCTCCGCCAGCCCGCGCGCCAGGGGCAGCAGCCCGAGCCGGTGCGCGTCCTTGACGTTCGGGACGACGAGCCCGCGCGGCGTCGCCGCCGCGATGCCGAGGTTGACGTAGTGCTTGTAGACGATCTCCTGGTTCGCCTCGTCCCACGACGCGTTGATCTCCGGGTGCCGGTGCACCGCGAGGAGCAGCGCCTTCGCGGCGATGAGCAGCGGCGTGACGCGCACGTCGGCGAACTCGCGGTCGGCGCGCAGCTTCTCGACGAGCTTCATGGTCCGCGTGACGTCGACCGTGTGGAACACCGTGACGTGCGGCGCGGTGAACGCGCTGGTGACCATCGCCTCGGCGGTCCGCTTGCGGACCGACCGGACGGGGACGCGGGTCCGGCGGCCGTCGGCGGACACCGTCCCGCTCGCCAGCCACGGCGCCTCGTCGCCGGGGTACGTGGCCAGCTCGCGCGCCTGCGCCCGGGCGGCGTGCTCGAGCACGTCCTCCCGCGTGACGATCCCCCCGGGTCCCGTCCCCACGACGACGTCGAGGTCCAGGCCCAGGTCACGTGCCAGCTTGCGCACCGGCGGCTTGGCCAGCGCGTGCCCCGCCGCGGAGCCCGGCGAACCGTCGCCGGTCGACGCCGCTCCCTTCGGCGCCGCAGCGGGCACCGCTCCGCCGACCCGCCGCCGCGTGCTCGTCGTGCCCGCGCCGACGCCGTACCCGACGAGCACCGCGCCCCCCTCGTCGGACCCACCGGACTCGCTACCGCCCTCAACCCCCGCTCCCCCTTCCGCAACGTCCGAGGAAGTGGGGCCTGTACCCCTCACTTGCTCGGACGTAACGGATCCACCCTGCGTTGCGTCCGAGGAAGTGGGGCCTCTA
>CAZBIO010000028.1:0-41337 GCA_964491965.1 uncultured Cellulomonas sp. | reverse complement strand
GAGGCGACCATGCCGTGCGTGTCCATCCCGTTCTCCGGGTTGGCGCCCGGCGCGAACGGGGTGCCCTTCTGGTGACCCGACGGGAACGAGCCCGTCGCCTTGCCGTACACCACGTTGGACGTGATGGTCAGCACCGACTGCGTCGGGACGGCGTCGCGGTACATCGGCAGGTGGCGGATCTTGTCCATCACCGTCGTCACCACCAGCGACGCGAGCTCGTCGGCGCGGTCGTCGTCGTTCCCGTAGACGGGGAACTCGCCCTCGGTGACGTAGTCGACCACGAGGCCGGTCTCGTCGCGCACCGGGTAGACCTTGGCGTACTTGATGGCCGACAGGCTGTCCGCGACGATCGACAGGCCCGCGATGCCGCAGCCCATGGTCCGGACGATCTCGTCGTCGTGCAGCGCCATCTCCACGGCCTCGTAGGCGTACTTGTCGTGGCTCCAGTGGATGATGTTGAGCGCCTCGACGTACGTGGCGGTCACCCAGTCGAGCATCGCGTCGTATTTGGCCCAGACGTCGTCGAAGTCCAGCGCCTCGTCGCCGGCCACCGGCTCGTGGCCGGGCACGACGAGCTTCCCGGACATCTCGTCCCGGCCGCCGTTGATCGCGTAGAGCAGCGACGTGGCGGCGTTGACGCGGGCCCCGAAGAACTGCATCTGCTTGCCGACCCGCATCGGGGACACGCAGCACGCGATCGCGGCGTCGTCGCCCCAGTGGCAACGGATCTGCTCGTCGGACTCGTACTGGATCGCGGACGTCTCGATCGAGATCGCGGCGCAGAAGTCCTTGTAGCCCTCGGGCAGCGACTCGTCCCAGAAGATCGTGATGTTCGGCTCGGGCGCCGGGCCGAGGTTGCGCAGCGTCTGGAGCAGGCGGAACGACGTCTTGGTCACCAGCGTCCGGCCGTCCTCGCCGAGGCCGCCGTCGCTCCAGGTGGCCCAGTAGGGGTCCCCAGAGAAGATCTGGTCGTAGTCGATGGTGCGCAGGAACCGGACGATGCGGAGCTTGATGACCAGCGCGTCGATGATCTCCTGCGCCGCCTCCTCCGTCAGGGTGCCGGCGGCCAGGTCACGCTCGGCGTAGACGTCGAAGAACGACGACAGCCGGCCGATGCTCATCGCGGCGCCGTCCTGGCTCTTCACGCTCGCCAGGTAGCCCATGTACGTCCACTGCACGGCCTCGGCGAAGGTCCGCGCCGGGCGGGCCAGCTCCAGGCCGTAGATGTCGCCGAGCTTCTTGAGCTTCTTCAGCGCCTTGACCTGCTCCGCGTGCTCCTCGCGGTAGCGGGCCCAGTGCTCGCTGAAGGGCCGGTCGGCAAGGGAGTCCTTGTCCGCCTGCTTGGCGGCGATCAGCGCGTCGACCCCGTACAGCGCGACGCGGCGGTAGTCGCCGATGATGCGGCCGCGCCCGTACGCGTCCGGCAGTCCGGTGATGATGTGCGACGAGCGGGCGGCGCGGATGCGCGGGGTGTAGACGTCGAAGACGGCGTCGTTGTGCGTCTTGCGGTACTGGGTGAAGATCCGCTTGACCTGCGGGTCGACCTCCTTGTCGGCCTCGGCGAGCGCGGTCTCGACCATGCGCCAGCCGCCGTTCGGCATCATCGCGCGCTTGAGCGGCACGTCGGTCTGCAGGCCGACGATCACGTCGTCGTCGGCGCTGATGTAGCCGGCGGGGAACGCGTCGACGTCGGCGGGGGTATGGGTGTCGACGTCGTACACGCGGCGGGCGCGCTCGACGGACAGGTACTCGCGCTCGAGGGTGTCCCACGTGCGGAGCGTCTTGGCGGTCGGACCGGCGAGGAACGACGCGTCCCCCACGTACGGCGTGTAGTTGCGCTGGATGAAGTCCCGGACGTCGATGGTCTCGGTCCAGGGGCCTTCCGCGAACCCGTCCCAGGCCACGTCGTGGGTGCCTACGCCGGGAAGCTCCGTGATGGTCATTGCGCTCCTCCTTGGGTCGACACCCACCCTACGAGTGGGTCATGGGATGACTTTGCCCAAAGGTCCCATGTCCAAGGAATACGCAGGTCGGACGCCTTGTGATGTCCATCACAAAACATCCCACGACTGGGTCAGTGCACCTCCAGGCCGCGGGCGCGGAACTGGCCCCGCACGCGCTCGACGAGCTCGACGCTCGGCGGCTCGGTCTCCGCCAGCTCGTAGCGCATGCCGAGGGACTCCCACTTGTCGCGGCCCATCTGGTGGAACGGGAGCACCTCGACGCGCTGCACGGTCGCCAGCGTCGCCACGTAGTCCGCGACGGCCTCGACGTTGTCCCAGGCATCCGTCAGGTCCGGCACCAGCACGAACCGGATCCACATCGCCACGCCGCGGTCCGCCAGCCGGCGGCCGAACGCCAGGGTCGGCGCCAGCTGGGCACCGGTCACCCGGGTGTACGTCTGCTCCAGGCCGCTCTTGACGTCGAGCAGCACCAGGTCGGTGTCGTCGAGCAGGGCGTCGCTCGCCGCCGCGCCGAGGAACCCCGACGTGTCGATCGCCGTGTGGACGCCCATCTCCTTCGCGCCGCGGAACACGCGCGCGACGAAGGCCGGCTGCATCAACGGCTCGCCGCCCGAGATCGTCAGCCCGCCGCCCGTCGCGCGGAAGACGCCCCGGTACCGGCCGATGCGCCGCAGCACCTCGTCGGCCTCGACGTCGGTCCCCCGCCGCATCTCGAGCGTGTCGGGGTTCTGGCAGTACAGGCAGCGCAGCGGGCAGCCAGCGAGGAACAGCGTCATCCGCGTCCCGGGGCCGTCCACCGCCGTGACCAGCTCCCAGGAGTGCACCGACCCCAGCTCGCCGGTGCGCACGCGCGCCAGCCGCTCGGGCCGCTCCAGGTCCACGTCCACCAGGCCCTGCGTGCCCTGCCCGGCGGTGCGGTGCGTCGAGCCGCCGACGAGCGGCGTGCCGAGCGGGACGACGGGCGCCCCGTCGTTCGTCGTGCTCATGCGAACCTGCCTACACCGCGCCGTGGAAGGTTCGCGAGAGCACGTCGAGCTGCTGCTCGTGCGTCAGCCGGACGAAGTTCACCGCGTACCCGGACACCCGGATGGTCAGCTGCGGGTACTTGTCCGGGTTCTCCATCGCGTCGAGCAGGGTGTCCCGGTCGAGGACGTTGAGGTTGAGGTGGTACCCGGAGGACAGCATGTAGGCGTCGAGGAGCCCGACGAGGTTCGCCAGCCGCTCCTCCCGCGTCCGGCCGAGGCCCCCCGGGAGCATCGACGAGGTCAGCGAGACGCCGTCCTGCGCGTCGGTGTACGGCAGCTTGGCCACCGACAGCGCCGACGCCAGCATGCCGTGCGTGTCCCGGCCGTTCACCGGGTTGGCACCCGGCGCCAGCGGCTCCCCCGCGCGCCGGCCGTCCGGCGTGGAGCCCGTGATCCGGCCGTTGCTGACGTTCGAGGTCAGGGTCAGCACCGACTGCGTGTGCAGCGCGTTGCGGTACGTCGGCTGGCGGCGCACCTTCGCGATGAAGGAGCGCAGCAGGTCGGCCGCGATGTCATCGACGCGGTCGTCGTCGTTGCCGAAGCACGGGTAGTCGCCGACGACGGCGAACTCGGTGACCAGGCCGTCGGTGGTCCGCAGCGCGTGCACCGACGCATGCTTGATCGCCGACAGCGAGTCCGCGACCACCGAGAGGCCGGCCACTCCGCACGACATCGTCCGCAGCACCGTGCGGTCGTGCAGCGCCATCGCCAGGCGCTCGTAGGCGTACTTGTCGTGCATGTAGTGCACGCAGTTGAGGGCGTCGACGTACGTCTCGGCGAGCCAGTCGAGCGTCCGGTCCAGCTTGGCCAGCACCTCGTCGTAGTCGAGGACCTCGCCGGCGACCGGCGCGCTGATCGGCGCGACCTGCCGCCCCGTCACCTCGTCGCGCCCACCGTTGATCGCGTACAGCAGCGCCTTGGCGAGGTTGACGCGCCCGCCGACGAACTGCATCTGCTTGCCGACGCGCATCGGGGAGACCGCGCACGCGATCGCCGCGTCGTCGCCCCACGCGGTGCGCACCAGCTCGTCGGACTCGTACTGCACGGCCGACGTGTCGAGCGTCGCCTGCGCGCAGAACTCCTTGAAGCCGCGCGGCAGCCGCTCGCTCCACAGCACGGTGAGGTTGGGCTCCGGGCCGGCGCCGAGCGTGTAGAGCGTGTTGAGGAAGCGGAACGACGTCTTGGTCACCAGCGGGCGGCCGTCCTCGCCCATCCCGCCGATGGTCTCGGTGACCCACGTCGGCTCGCCGGCGCACTCCTCGTCGTAGGCGGTTGTGCGCAGGAAGCGCACCATCCGCAGCTTGATCACCAGGTCGTCGACGAGCTCCTGCGCCTGCTCCTCGGTCAGGCGGCCCGTCACCAGCTCGCGCTGGAGGTACACGTCGAGGAACGTCGACGTGCGGCCGAGCGACATCGCGGCGCCGTTCTGCTCCTTGAGCGCCGCGAGGAAGCCGAGGTAGAGCCACTGCACCGCCTCGCGCGCGGTGGCCGCGGGGCGTGTGACGTCGCACCCGTAGGACGCGGCCATGGCCGCCAGCTCACCGAGCGCGCGGATCTGCTCGGCCAACTCCTCGCGGTCGCGGATCACCTCCTCGGTGGACCGCTCCATGTCGAGGGTGTCCCGCTCGAGCCGCTTGGCGGCGACGAGCGCGTCGGTGCCGTACAGCGCGACCCGGCGGTAGTCACCGATGATCTGGCCGCGGCCGAAGTCGTCCGGCAGCCCCGTGATCACGCCGGCCGCGCGAGCCGCCCGGACCGCCGGCGGGTAGGCGTCGCCGACGCCGTCGCCGAACGTGCGCCGGTACGTGGTGAACACCTCGTCGAGCCCATGCGGCGCCGCGAAGCCGTGCTCCTCGAGCGCCTCCCGGACGGCCACCCAGCCGCCGTTCGGCATGATCGCGCGCTTGAGCGGCTCGTCGGTCTGCAGGCCGACGATCAGCTCGGCCTCGCGGTCGACGTAACCGGGTGCGTGCGACGTGATGCGCGAGGGCGTCGTCGGGTCCACCCGGTACTCGCCGTCGCGCTCCGCCGCGATCAGCCCGTCGACCTTCGCCCACAGCGCGCGGGTGCGCTCCGTCGCGCCGGCGAGGAACTCGGCGTCGCCGGTGTACGGGGTGTAGTTGCGCTGGATGAAGTCGCGCACGTCGACGTCGTCCAGCCACGGCCCGCCGACGAAACCCAACCAGGAGCCCGGCAGGGTGTCCCCCGCATCGCGCGCAGGCACAGTCTGGGCCATCGTCACTCCCCTAGGTACACGTCTTCCCTGGTCATGACGGTATCGCCCAAATTCATGGGATGTCTCAGGACTATCGTCCCTGTGCCGGCGGGCGGCGGCGCGGCCGCTGGTCAGCGGCCCGGCTCGAGGGCCGCGAGCACGTCCGCCGCGACGTCGTGCGGGCGCAGCCGCAGCAGGTCCACCAGCTCGTCGCGGCTCGCGTGCGGGAGGAAGGCCCGCGGGATGCCGAAGGCCTGGACCGGTGCGAGGACGCCCTGCTCGCGGGCGCGCTGGGCCAGCATCGCCCCGACTCCCCCGTCCACCAGCCCGTCCTCGAGGCAGACCGCATGGTCGTGCTCGCCGACGAACTTGACCAGCGCCGCCGGCACCGGGAGCGCCCAGCGCGGGTCCACCACGGTCACCGCCAGGCCGTGCGCGGCGAGCAGGCGACCCGTCTCCAGCGCCGTCGGCGCCGTCGCGCCGACACCGACGACGAGCACGCGCTGCGCGCCCAGGGCGCCCTCGTGGCGGGCCAGCACGTCGACACCGTCGCGGTCCTCCAGCGCCGGCACCGGCTCGGGCAGCGGACCCTTGGGATAGCGCACCACGGTCGGCGCGTCGTCGACGTCGACCGCGGCCCGCAGCGCCGCCCGCAGCGTGGCCTCGTCGCGCGGCGCGGCCAGGCGCAGGCCAGGGACGCTGGCGAGCATCGCCAGGTCCCACATCCCGTTGTGGCTCGCGCCGTCGTCGCCGGTCAGGCCCGCGCGGTCCAGCACGAACGTCACGCCCGCGCGGTGCAGGGCGACGTCCATCAGCACCTGGTCGAACGCCCGGTTGAGGAACGTCGCGTAGACCGCGACCACGGGGTGCAGCCCGGCGAACGCCATCCCCGCGGCCGACGCGGCCGCGTGCTGCTCGGCGATCCCGACGTCGAACACGCGCTCCGGGAACGCCTCGGCGAACGGGGCGAGGCCCACCGGCTGGAGCATCGCGGCCGTGATCGCAACCACGTCCGGCCGGCGGTGGCCGATCCGGACGATCTCGTCGGCGAAGACGCCCGTCCACCCGAACCGCGACGGCGCCACGGGCAGCCCGGTCTCGGGGTGGATCTGGCCCACCGCGTGGAACCGGTCGGCGACGTCCTGCTCCGCCGGCGTGTAGCCGCGGCCCTTCTCGGTGATGACGTGCACGATCACCGGCCCGCCGTAGGCCTTCGCCCGCCGCAGCGCCTGCTCCACCGCGCGCTCGTCGTGCCCGTCGACCGGGCCGACGTACTTCAGCCCCAGGTCCTCGAACATCCCCTGCGGCGCCAGGACGTCCTTGACGCCCTTCTTCAGCCCGTGCAGCGCCTCGTACGCCAGCCGGCCGGGCGGGCCGGAGCGCCGCAGCGTCGACTTGCCCCAGGACAGCACGCTCTCGTAGCTGCGCGTGGTGCGCAGCGCGTCGAGGTGCCGCGCCAGCCCGCCGATCGTCGGCGCGTAGGAGCGGCCGTTGTCGTTGACGACGACGACGAGCCGGCGGTCCGCACCCGCCGCGATGTTGTTGAGCGCCTCCCAGGCCATGCCGCCGGTCAGCGCACCGTCGCCGACCACCGCGACGACGTGCCGGTACGGCTCACCGCGCAGCTCGTGCGCCTTGGCGATGCCGTCCGCCCAGCTCAGGGCCGCCGACGCGTGGGAGTTCTCCAGGACGTCGTGCACCGACTCGGCGCGGTTCGGGTACCCGGAGAGGCCGCCCTTCTTGCGCAGCTGCGTGAAGTCGGTGCGCCCGGTCAGCAGCTTGTGGACGTAGGCCTGGTGGCCGGTGTCGAAGACGATCGTGTCCCGCGGCGAGTCGAACACGCGGTGGATCGCGATCGTCAGCTCCACCACGCCGAGGTTGGGGCCGAGGTGCCCGCCGGTCCGGGAGACCTGCGCAACAAGGAAGTGGCGGATCTCGCCGGCCAGGGCGCCCAGCTGGCGCGGCGCGAGGCGCCGCACGTCCGCGGGCGAGTGGATCGCGTCGAGCAGACCCACATCCACCTCCCCCGGTGACGGCCCGGCACCGCGCCGATGCTCGGCCGTCAACTGTATGACACCGGTCAGGACGCCCCCACCACATGGACCGACACCGGCGCGTCCGTGTGGACCTCGACGGTGTCGTCGCGGTGGAGGTGAACGTCGAGCGGGCGGCCCGCAAGCCGCAGGCCGCGCACGTCGAGCGGGCGCGCGGCGGTCCGGGCGGGGTGCACCCGCAGGACTCCCCCGGGCACGTCGGCGGCCAGGCCCAGCTCCGCCGCCAGCACGGCGACCGCGCAGCCCGCGGACCACGCCTGGGGGCGGCACGCCGCCGGGTACGGCACGCTGCGCGGCGCCTCGTCGAGCGAGTCGCCCGACCACAGCTCCGGCAGCCGCCAGTCGAAGTCCATCGCGGCGGTCAGCAGGCCGTCGGCGAGCGTCGCCGCGGCCTCGTCGTGCCCGGTGCGGGCCAGGCCGGTCACGGCGATCGCGGTGTCGTGGGGCCACACCGTCCCGCCGTGGTAACGCAGCGGCCAGTAGCCGGCCGACTGCGTCGACATCGTCCGCAGCCCACGGCCGGAGGACATGTCGGGACGCACCAGCCGCGCCGCGACCACGTCCTCCTCGTCGGCCGAGAGGATGCCGGTGCCGAGCAGGTGACCCATGTTGCTCGTCACCGTGTCGACGAGGCGCTTCTCGCCGTCCAGCGCGATGCCCGGGTAGTCGCCGGACTCGTCGTGCACCCAGAACGACCGCCGGAACCGGTCCGCCAGCCCGGCCGCCCACTCCCGCCACCGGTCCGCCCCCGGGCGCCCGAACGCGTCCAGGAGGGCGGCCCCACCCACCGCAGCCTCGTACGCGTAGCCCTGCACCTCGGACAGGGCGATCGTGCCCGTGGCCAGCCTGCCGTCGCGCCACTGCACCGAGTCGCCGGAGTCCTTCCAGCCCTGGTTGGCCAGGCCGCGGCCGGTCTCGTCGATGTACTCGATGAAGCCGTCGCCGTCGGCGTCGCCGGAGTCGGCCATCCACGCCAGGGCGGCCTCGCACGCCGGGAGCAGCGGCACGACCTCGTCGTCCGGCATGCCCCAGCGCCACGCGTCGTGCAGCAGGCACACCCACAACGCCGTGGCGTCGATCGTGCCGTAGTACACGGGCGGCAGCCGGAAGCCCGCGTCGAAGTCGACCTGCGACCGGCGCACCTCGTGGAGGATCTTGCCCGGCTGCTCCGCGGTCTCCGGATCGGTGCGGGCGCCCTGCTTCGCGGCGAGGGTGCGCAGCGTGGTCCCGGCGAGCTCCGTGCCGAGGGGCAGCAGCATCCGCGCGGCCCACAGCGCGTCCCGGCCGAAGAGCGTGAAGAACCACGGCGCACCACCGCAGATGAACACGTCGTCGGGCGCGAACGCGGCCGTCATCCGCAGCAGCCCCAGGTCGGCGAGGGCCTGCGCCGCGAAGGGCGCCAGGCGTGAGTCGGCCGACGAGATCGTCGGGACCGACCACTCGGACTGCGGGCGCGCGGGCGCGGTGACCACCGGGTCCCGCTCGGACAGCCGCAGGTTCCAGGTCACCTGCGTGGGTTCGCCAGTGCGGGCCTCGACGTCCCACTGCGCGAGCAGGTGGTCGTCCTTAGCCGACAGCTGCGCGCCGGGCGCCTCGAGCGCCACCTCGACACTGTGCGACGTCCACGCCGCCCCGCCCGCCGCCAGGCGAACCGGTGGCACGGTCCCGCTCCGGCCGCCCTTGACCAGCTCCATCCCCGTGGCGTCGGGGCGCAGTCGCACGACGACGTGGCCGGCCACCGGCTCGGCGGTGGAGCAGCTGATGCGCAGCACCTCGGTCAGCTCGTGGGGGCCCACGGTCGTCACGCGGTCGAGGCGCGCGGTCGGATCGGCGCCGGGGGCGTCGACCGCGCGCACGGCGGCGACCACGTGCACCTGGTTCCCGCCGACGGGTGAGGCTTCGACGGTCTCCGGCTCGGCCCCGCCGATCGTCACCACCGCCTCGGCGAGCACCCGAACGTCGGCGTGGTAGACGCCCTCGGCGCCCAGGCCGCGGATCTGGCCGTCCGCGGCCGACCACGCCTGCGTCGGCGCGTGGATGGCGGCGTGCAGGGTGTGGAGGAAGGGCTGGAGGTCCATGGTCCACCTCTTCGCGACCGACGAGCTGCTCGGGCTGTTGCCCCCCGCCCCCCAGGCTAGGTCGCCGCCCCCGGACTCTCTCGCTGGGGCCCCGACCCAGGCTCGCCGTGCGGGCTCGTCCGACCCGACTTAGCGTCTAGAGGCAGCACGGTGACCCGCCGGTGCGTGTCGCCGTTCGACAAAGGAGCGGGACCATGAGCGCACAGCACGTCATGACACGTCGCTTCGGTACCGTCGCCGCCGCCTTCGCCGCACTGCTCGCGCTGGCCGCGTGCGGTTCGGGGTTCGCCGGTGGAGGCACCACCACGTCCCCCGGCGCCGGCGGGACGGCCACCGGCGGGGGCGGCGGCGGAGGAGGGTCGCTGACGATCCTCATCGGCTCCAGCGGGGACGCGGAGACCGACGCCGTCAACTCGGCGGTGGCCGCCTGGTCCGAGCAGTCGGGCACGCAGGCGGAGGTTCGCGTCGCGTCCGACCTGGTGCAGGAGCTCAGCTAGGGGTTCGCGTCCGGGCAGCCGCCGGACCTCTTCTACACGAGCGGGGACCAGTTCGAGGCGTACGCCGCGAACGGCTCGCTCTTCGCGTACGGCGACCAGCTCGACGCGGTCTCGGACTTCTACCCGGCCCTCGTCGACCAGTTCACGTACGACGGGACCCTCTACTGCGCGCCGAAGGACTTCTCGACGCTCGCGCTCGTCATCAACACCGACGACTGGAGCGCCGCGGGCCTGACGGATGCCGACATCCCGACCACGTGGGACCAGCTCGCCTCCGCGGCCCAGCGGCTGACCGCCGAGGGCCGGGTGGGGCTGGCGTTCTCCGGCGAGTACGCCCGGGTCGCGGCGTTCTTCGCGCAGGCCGGGGGCACGATGGTCAGCGACGACGGCACCACCGCCACGGTGGACAGCCCCGAGAACCTCGCCGCCCTGACGTTCGTCAAGGACCAGATCAACGCCGGCTCGTTCGCCTTCGCGTCGGCCGTCGGCGCCGGGTGGGGCGGCGAGGCGTTCGGCACCAACAAGGCGGCGATGACGATCGAGGGCAACTGGATCGTCGGCGCGATGACGAACGACTACCCCGACGTCAAGTACACGGTGGTGCCGCTGCCGGCCGGACCGGGCGGCCAGGGCACCCTCCAGTTCACCACCTGCTGGGGCATCCCGACCGACTCGGACAACCACGACTCCGCCATCGATCTCGTCAAGTACCTGACGGCCACCGAGCGGCAGATCGAGTTCGCCCAGGCCTTCGGCGTCATGCCGTCGGTCCAGTCCGCGGCGCAAGGGTTCAAGGAGGCGCTGCCCGACGAGGCCGCGTTCGTCGACTCGGCAGCCTTCGCGCAGAACGTCGTCCGGGCCCGAGGGGCGTCCACCGTGATCTCGGACTTCAACTCGCAGCTCGAGGGGCTCGCGAGCGCCGACCCGAAGGCGATCCTCAGCTCGGTCCAGACGAACCTGCAGGCCGTCCTCGACGAGAACAACTCGTAGTCCCGTCGCCGGGGGCTGGGCGGGTCCGCCCGGCCCCGGGCATGCCACCAGGAGGCACCATGAGTGCCGTCGCCATGCCCACGGCCGCCCCACCCCGCCGCCGGCGACGTTCGGTCACCCGCCGCAACGGCGCCGGGTGGGTGTTCATCGCACCCGCCGTGGCGCTCATCGGGGTGTTCATCGCCGTGCCGGTGTTCATGGCGCTCTGGGTGAGCTTCTCCGACTGGTCCGGGCGCGGCAGTCCCCTGGGGTCCGACGTCGGGTTCGTCGGGACCCGCAACTACTCCCAGATCCTGCTCGGCTCCGGGCTCGCGACGTCGGACCTCGGCACATCGATGCGCAACAGCTTCTACTACGTGCTGCTCGTCGTGCCCGTGCAGACGCTGCTGTCGCTGGTGCTCGCCGTGATGGTCAACCGCAAGCTCATGCGCGGCAAGGGCTTCTTCCGCACCGCCTACTACTTCCCGTCGGTCACCAGCTCGGTGGCGATCACGGTGCTGTGGCTCTTCCTGTTCAGCGCCACCGGCGCGATCAACGAGGTGCTCTCGTGGGTGGGCTGGAACGGCCCGAACTGGTTCAGCGACCCGGGCGGCCTGATCCACCTCCTGCTCGGGGTCGTCGGCGTCGACACGGCCCCGGCGCCCCTGGCACAGCACGGACTCCTCGGCATCAGCTGGTGGCAGTGGCTGGCCGGGCCGAGCGTCGCGATGAGCGCCTTCATGCTCATGGGCGTCTTCACCACCTCCGGCACGTTCATGCTCCTGTTCCTCGCCGCGCTCCAGTCCATCTCCGCCGACGTCGACGAGGCCGCGATGGTGGACGGCGCGACCGCCTTCCAGCGGTTCCGGCTCATCACGGTGCCGATGCTGCGGCCGACGGTCACCACGGTGGTCACGCTGGGCCTGATCGGGTGCTGGCAGGTGTTCGACCAGATCTACACCGGCACCCAGGGCGGTCCGGGCAAGACGACGCTGACCCCGGCCTACCTCTCTTACGACGCCGCATTCATCAGCAACCAGTGGGGTCGCGGCGCGGCGATCGCCTTCATCCTCTTCGCGATCATCGTCGTGTTCGCGCTGCTCCAGCGATTCCTCCAGCGCGAGCGCGGCGTGCCTCGGCGCCGGCGGGCCGGTCCGGGCGGGCCACCGCCGCCGCCCGGGGTCGGCGGGCCGGTGGCACCGGGGCTGGCGGCCGTGACCGTGGGTGACGAGGCGGAGGCGGCACGATGAGCGTCCACGTCTCGACGACCGCCCGCGCCGCCGCCCTCGCACGGTACGAGCACCCGCGGCGCACCGCGACGGTGGCCGTCTACGTCGTCCTCAGCGTCATCGCGGTCCTGTACATCTACCCGTTCCTCATCCAGGTGGCGACGAGCTTCAAGACGAACGCGGAGGCGGCGAGCGACCCGCTTTCGCTCGTACCGCAGACGTGGACCACGGCGGCCTACGAGACCCTGTTCCGCCGCTCGGACTTCCCGCTGTGGTTCCGCAACTCGGTGCTGGTGACGGTGGTGGTCACGGTCGGGCGGATGTTCGTCGACTCGCTCGCCGGGTACGCGCTGGCGCGGTTGTCGTTCTTCGGGCGCAGGGTCGTGTTCGCCCTGCTGGTCGCCGTGATGGCGGTGCCCGGCGTGGTGCTGCTGATCCCGAAGTTCCTCGTCATCAACCAGCTCGGGATGTACAACTCGTTCTCCGGCCTGATGATCCCGCTCATCGCCGACGCCGCCGGCGTGTTCATCATGAAGAACTTCTTCGAGTCGATCCCACCGGCGATCGAGGAGGCGGCGCGCATCGACGGAGCGGGGACGTTCCGGCTCTGGTGGTCCGTCATCCTGCCGATGGCGGTTCCCGCACTGGTGACCATCGGGATCCTCTCGTTCCAGGGCTCGTGGAACGAGCTGGCGCACTTCATCGTCGCCTCGTCGGACGCCGACCTGTTCACGCTGACCAAGGGCGTCGCGCAGCTCGCGTCCGGCGCCCTGAGCTCGGGCACGCAGTACCCGGTCAAGCTCGCGGCGGCCGCGCTGATGACCATCCCCGTGGCGGTGCTCTTCTTCATCTTCCAGCGCCGCATCATGTCGTCGGGCACCGGTGCGGTGAAGGAGTAGCCCGGGCACGTCAGAACGGCGGCTCGTCCGGATAGGCGGAAGCCACCCGTGGATGCGGGTCGGATGGTGGTTGGCATGCCCATGGCTCAGGAGGCGGCGGGGGCCACAGCGCTCCCGGCTCGGTGGTGTAGCGAGCACCCGTCGGCGAGGTCCAGTCCAGGACGCCACCGGCTCGGTGGGTGACGGTCCAGCCCATCGCGTGCTTGAGGCGATGGTGCTTGCGGCAGAGGCACTCCAGATTGCACATGTCGGAGCCGCCGCCGTCAGCCCAGGCGGTGGAGTGGTCGACGTCGCAGTCGCGCGCCCGCCGTCGACATCCCGGGAACCGGCAGGTCTGGTCGCGAAGCTGCACCGCGCGCTTGAGGTCGGCGGGCAGTCGGTACCGGTCCCGGCCGACCGACAGCACCGCGCCGGTCTCGGGATCGGTCAGGGCTCGCACGAAGGACGGCGCCTGCGCCGCGAGCGTCCGTGCGGTGTCGAGGTCGATCGGCCCGAAACCCTCGAGCTCGGCCGGCTCGTCCGAGTGCCCCAGCAGCGACAGCACCGGCACCGTCAGCACGAGATCAGGCCTGATCCCCCGCACCCACGTCGGCATCGCGGGCCGACCCCGGCCGCCCTCGTCGTCGCACGATGAGTCCTCGCACGCAGCGATCACCTCTGCCGCGTCAGTCGCCGAGGCGTCAGCCGACGCCGTGAGGTCCGGGGCCGTTCCTGGGCTCAGCAGGAGGTCGACGAGCGCGTCGGCGCGGATCTGCGCCTTCGTCCGCCCATCACCTGCTCCGTCCGACACCGCGGCCAGCTGGGAGAGCCGCTCGTCGATCGCCATCCCCGCGGCCACGGGGATCAGCGCCGTCAGCCACACCATGTCCTGGTCCGCCGGAGTGACCCGCACGTGGCGATCGGCGAGGTGCGCGGTGCGTTCCTCGGGAGTGGGCGGCAGATGGCGTGACCGCCAGCGCCGCGCGGACGTGCGCAACTGCGGCGCCGTCGCCACGAGCGCCCGATCGATCAACGCCGCATCTGCGGCGGCAAGCGCCGCGGGGTCCGTGATCCCGGCGAACACATCGAGCACCACGTCGCAGTGCCACGACGACACGCGCCCGGCCTCGGCGGCCGCCACGAACCGGGGGAACGCCGCCAGCATGGTGATCCGCATCAGGCGATGTGCCAGCGTGACCTCCGGAACATGCAGCGCGACCGCCAGCTCCGCGACCATCGCCCGTGCACCCCACTCACGGCGCCGCGCCTCGCCGGGCTCGCCACACCGAGCTGCGAGCTCCGCAGCGCCGCGCAGGTAGGTGTCCGCCAGGCGGCGGTCGTACCGCGCGCCCATCGCGGCCAGCCACCGCGCCTCCCCTGCACGGTCCGCGACATCGACTTCGACGAAGTCGCGCTCCGGGTCCACCACAAGGTCGCCGCACCACGCGACCTCCGCCCCGAACGACGGGCGATCCGCCGGCGGACGATCGGGGGGCAGCGGTACGCCCGCGGTGTCCCACCGCGTCCCCACCGCCAGCAGCTCCATGGCCACCACCCAACCACCGACCACTGACATTTCCGCAGGTCAGAGCCGTCATCGAACACTCGTTCGAGTGAACGGGTACCACCCGTTCGAGTGATTCGTGACCAGCCGAACGGGTGAAACGCCGCGGCGGGCGAACCGTCGGCCCCGTTCGCGCTACCCGCCGGTGGGCTCGTCGGGCCCGGACGCCACCGCCGGCCCGGATGCCCGCCGCTTGGGCCGCTTGCGCCACAGCCAGACGAATCCCCACACCAGCCCCGCCAGCAGCACCAGCACGAGCACCGGCACGAAGATCGCGACGAACGACAGCCCCACGGACGCGCCGTCCTCCGCGGTCGAGACCAGCGGCGCGGCCACCCCGGCGGACGCCGCGTTGGCCACGGGCCGCGTGGTCGCCTTCCCCGCGTGGACCAGCCCGGCGACGACGACGCCGGCGAGCACCGAGATCCACGGGCGCTCCCGGACCCACGGCGACGCCTCGACGTCCGCGGCGGCGGTGGTCGCCGCGAAGATCACCCCGCCGACCGCCGGCCGGACGAAGGTCTGGATGGTGTCGTTGAGGGAGTCCACCACGGGCACCTTGTCGAGCACCACCTCGGCCGCCAGCAGCACGGCGCAGATGCCGATCGCCCACCAGTTCGACATCCACTCCCACCCCGCGGGCAGGTTGACGACGTCCGTGAACCGGTCGAGCAGGGCGACGACGAGGAACGGGATGTACGCGTTGAGACCCGCGGCGGCCGACAGGCCGATGCCGGTCAGGGCGGCGAGCATGGCCCGACGGTAGCGCGGACACCCCGGTTACCATGGGTCGAAAGGGGACAGCCCATGCGATTCCTTCCCGGCCACCAAGCCCTCGCCGACCTCACCTACGGCGATGTCTTCCTCGTCCCGTCGCGCTCCGAGGTCTCGTCGCGCTTCGACGTCGACCTGACCAGCACCGACGGCACCGGGACCACGATCCCCGTCGTCGTCGCCAACATGACCGCCGTCGCCGGCCGCCGGATGGCCGAGACGGTCGCGCGCCGCGGTGGGCTGGCGGTGCTGCCGCAGGACACGCCGTCCGACGTCGTCGCCGAGGTCGTCGGCAAGGTCAAGCGCTCCCATCCCGTGGTCGAGACCGCCGTCACCGTCACCCCGCACGACACGGTCGGCGAGGCGATGGCGCTCATCGGCAAGCGGTCGCACGGCGCCGCCGTCGTGATCGAGGGCGGCCGCCCGGTCGGCGTGGTCAGCGAGGTCGACTGCGCCGACGTCGATCGCTACACGCAGGTGGCCGAGGTGATGGCGCACGAGCCGACGACCCTCGACCTCGCCGTCGTCGAGCAGAGCGGCGCCAACGGCCTGCGTGCCGCGTACGACGAGCTGCACCGCGCCCGCCGCCGCTTCGCGCCGGTGGTCGACGCGAACGGCCGCCTGGTGGGCGTGCTGACGCAGGTCGGCGCGCTGCGGTCCTCGATCTACGTCCCGGCGCTCGACGAGCGGGGCCGGCTGCGGGTCGCCGCCGCGATCGGCATCAACGGCGACGTCAAGCGCAAGACCGCGGACCTGCTCGAGGCGGAGGTCGACGTGCTCGTCGTCGACACCGCCCACGGCCACCAGCGCAAGATGCTCGAGACGTTGGCCGCGGTACGCTCGCTCGACCCGCAGGTGCCCGTCGTCGCCGGCAACGTGGTGACCGCCGCGGGCGTGCGCGACCTCGTCGACGCCGGTGCGGACGTGGTCAAGGTCGGCGTCGGACCGGGCGCGATGTGCACCACCCGGATGATGACGGCCGTCGGCCGCCCGCAGTTCTCCGCCGTGCTCGAATGCGCCACCGAGGCCCGCCGCCTCGGCCGGCACGTGTGGGCGGACGGCGGCGTGCGCTACCCGCGCGACGTCGCCCTCGCCCTGGCCGCCGGCGCGTCGCAGGTGATGATCGGCTCCTGGTTCGCCGGAACGCACGACTCCCCCGGCGAGCTGCACACCGACCCCGACGGCCGCCTGTACAAGGAGAGCTTCGGCATGGCGTCGGCGCGGGCGGTCGCGGCGCGCACCCGCGGCGGCTCGGCGTTCGACCGCGCCCGCAAGGCGCTCTACGAGGAGGGCATCTCCAGCTCGCGGATGTACCTCGACCCGAGGCGTCCCGGGGTCGAGGACCTGCTCGACCAGATCACGGCGGGCGTCCGCTCGGCGGCGACGTACGTCGGCGCCACCGACCTCGACGAGTTCTACGACCGCGCCGTCGTCGGGCTGCAGTCCGCCGCCGGGTTCGACGAGGGGCGCCCCCTCCCCGACGGATGGTGAGCGCTTAGGCTCGCCCCCGTGACCTCACGCGGCGTCCTCCTGCTGACGCACGTCCCCCACGAGGGCCCCGGCCTGATCTCACGCGCCCTCGACGGCGTGCCCGTCACGTCGCGCACGGTGGTCGACGACCCCGCACCCACCCTGCCGCCGGTCGACCGGCTCGCCGGCGTCGTCGTCATGGGCGGGCCCCAGGACGCCGACGACGACCGCGGCCACCCCGGCCTCGCCGCCGAGCGCCGGCTGCTGGCGCAGGCGGTCGAGGCGGACGTCCCCGTCCTCGGCATCTGCCTCGGGATGCAGCTGCTCGGCCTCGCCCTCGGCGCGCGCCTGCTGCGCCGCCACGGCACGGAGGTCGGCTTCGCGCCGGTCGACGTCCTCGCCCACGACCCGGTCCTCGCCCCCGCGGGCGCGCACCCCACCGTGCTGCACTGGCACAACGACGCGATCGACCTCCCCGACGGCGCGACGCTCCTGGCGTCCACGCCCGTCACGCCCGTCCAGGCGTTCCGGGCCGGCAGCGGTGTGGGACTCCAGTTCCACGTCGAGGTGGAGCCGACCCTCCTGGACCTGTGGCTGGAGACGCCGGCGATGGTCGCCGACCTCGAGCCGGGCGACGCCGACGCGATCCGGCTCGAGTCCCGCCAGCACCTCGGCGCCCTGCGGCCTGCGGTGACCCTCGGCCTGGCGGCGTTCGCCGACGCGGTGCGGGCGCGCGCGTGACCCACCCGAGAGACGACCTGGCGGGCCTCGTCGTCCGGCGCCCCGCGTGGCGCCTGCCCGGCGACCTGGACCGGTCGGCGCGCCGGTCCGCCGTCCTCCTCCTGTTCGGCGTGCTCGACGGCGTTCCCGCGTCCCGGCACAGCGCCGCCGTGCCCGACGACCTCGACGTGCTGCTGACGCGCCGCTCCCCCACGCTGACCCACCACCCCGGACAGGTGTCGTTCCCGGGCGGCGGGATCGACCCCGACGACGACGGGCCGGTGGCGGCCGCCCTGCGCGAGGCGGTCGAGGAGACAGGCCTCGACCCCTCGGGGGTCGAGGTGCTCGGCACGCTGCCGGAGCTGCCCGTCACCGCGAGCGGCAACATCGTGACGCCGGTGGTGGCCTGGTGGACGCGGCCGTCCGCCGTCGCGGCGACCGATCCCGCCGAGACCGTCGACGTGTTCCGGGTGCCCGTCGCGGACCTGATCGCGCCCGCCAACCGCGCCACGTCGGTGCTGCGCCGGTCGGGCACCACCTACCGCGGCCCGGCGTTCCTGGTCGCCGACGTGCTCGTCTGGGGCTTCACCGCCTTCGTCCTCGACCGGCTGCTCGACGACCTCGCGTGGGCGGGCCCGTGGGACCCGGCCCGCGAGGTCCCCGTGATCCTCTGAGAGGCTCCGGCCAGCTCGTCGGCCACCTCGCACCCCTCTCCCGACCAACCCCGCCACACGTGTGACTGATGTGGCGCCAAGCGACCCATAACGAGTCATTTCAACCTCACCAGTCACTTCAGTAACACGTGTGGCGGGGTTGGGCAGCGAGACGGAGGGAACACGCGGTGGCTGCTGCGGCGGCGGCAGCTGGGGGCGGCGGCAGCTGGGGGGCGGCTACTGGCGGCGGCGGCCGCGGCGGACCGCCCACACGCAGATCGCCGCGAAGACGACCGCCCAGGCGGCGAAGTTGACCACGAGCGCCCACAACGGGTCGACGTGCACCGTCGACGGCGGCCCCGTAGGGATGGTCGCGCCCTCCATCAGCGGGTACCGGACCAGCCCGGCGTACCCGTACATGGGCGTCCACCGCGCGAACTGCAGCATGCCGCCGGACAGCGGCACGAACAGGTTGCCGAGGAACGCGAACAGCACCAGCGAGGCGGCGCCGACGCCGATCGCGCTCTCGCTGCGGAACAGCTGCGCCACCGCCAGGCCGTACAGGGCGAAGAGCGTCGACCCGAGCCACGCGATCGCGAACGTGGCGACCCAGCGCCAGGTCGACTCGGCCCTCGCGCCGTTCGCCAGGCCGGCCACGAAGACCGCGCCGACCGCGCCGAACGCGACGGTCAGGCCGACGACGACCTTCGTCGCGACGTACCCGGCCGGCCGCAGCGGCGTCAGCGCGATCTGCCGCCCCCAGCCCTGCATCAGCTCCACCGCGGCGGTCCCCGTCAGGGCCGTCGACGCGACGGTCGCCCCGTAGGCCGCCATGGCGCACAGGACGTAGAACCGCGCGTTCCCGGCACCCACCGGGTCGTCGCCCGCGGCGAACGTCGAGCCGAAGACGAGGTACATCACCACCGGCAGGCCGATGGAGAACACGACGTTCATCACGTCACGCATCTGGCGGATCAGGTCGATGCGCAGGTACGTGGCGTTCACCGGTCCTCCTCCGTGAGCGCGAGGAACGCCGACTCGAGCGTGGGCGCCGTGATCTCCAGGTCGTGGCCTCCCAGCTCCGTGAGCAGCAGCCGCGCCACGTCGTCGGACGCCGTGCCGGTCACCGTCACCCGGTCGCCCTCGCGCAGCACGTCCCGCACGCCGGCCATGGCCCGGAGGCGTTCGACGACGCCGTCCGCGCCGGGCAGCGTCGCGACGACGGTCCGGTCGCCGACGAGCCCGCGCAGCTGCGCCGTCGGACCGTCGGCGAGGATCCGGCCGTGGTCGATGAGCACGGTGCGCGGCGCGAACGCCTGCGCCTCCTCGAGGTAGTGGGTCGCGAAGACGACCGTGCGCCCGTCGCGCGTCTCGTCGTGCATGGTCTCCCAGAACGCACGACGCGCCGCGACGTCCATGCCGGCGGTGGGCTCGTCGAGCACCAGTAACGGCGGGTCCGGCAGCAGCGCCAGCGCGAACCGCAGCCGCTGCTGCTCGCCGCCGGAGCACGCCTGCACCTTGCGCCGGGCGATCTCGACGATCCCGGCGCGCTCCATCACCACCGCCATGCGCTCCGGCACGCCGTGGAGGGCGGCGATCGCGCGAACCGTCTCCTCCACGGTCAGGTCGCGCAGCAGCCCGCCGGTCTGGAGCACGGCCGACACCCTGCCGGCGCGCGCTGCCGCCTGCGGAGCCGTGCCGAACACCTCGATGGTGCCGGCGGTCGGCGGGACCAGGCCGAGGCACATGTCGAGCGTCGTCGTTTTGCCGGCGCCGTTGGGACCGAGGAAGGCGACGATCTCGCCGGCTCCGACCTCGAAGTCGATGCCGTCAACGGCGACGACGGGATGGGAGGCGGTGGAGTACACCTTGCGCACGCCGGCGAGGCGCAGAGCGGGCGTTGCCACGGAAGGGCTCACGGCGTCCACCCTGGCCCGCGACACCCGTGGGCGCCATCATCTCGGCGGCGGATCCGGGCGCGATCGGGAGAAACCCTCAGCCGCGCGGGTCGAGCACCGCGGCGAGGAAGAGCGGGAGGCCGGTTTCCCCGTCGCCGACGACGAACAGGTACGGCCGGTCGACGACGAACTCCACCGGCTCCGGCGCCGGGGCCGCCCCGCCCGCCACGCCGATCTCGGTGACGGCCGCCGCGCGCGTGCCCTCCTCGTCCACCCTCAGCACGGCCTGCTGCCACGCCTGGCCGACGAACGGGAGGCCCAGCGGGTCGACCAGCAGGCCGTCGAGGCCGGCTGTGTCCGGGTCGAGGAGGCGTCCCAGGCCCATCGCCGTCAGCGCGTCGCGCAGGTCGACCTAGTCCTCGGGTCGGCGGCGGACGGCGAGCCCTCGGGCGGCAGGACGACGTCGGCGTGCAGCCCGCCGTCCCACGGCAGGTACGGCAGCCGCAGTGCGCGCCAGCCGTCGACCTCGGCGTAGGCGTACCGGCCCCCGCCGTGCATCGTCGGCGCCGGCACCGCATCCCCCGGAGGGCAGCGTGAAGTCGTCGTCCCGCGTCATCGGCGCCTCGAAGCGCGTGCCCCAGCGCGCGGCGAGCGCGATCGCGTTCTGGAGCACCAGCAACAGGTCGGGCCGCGGCTCCATCGCCGACTGCTTCACCAGGCCGCCGGAGTTCCGGTTCACCCAGGCGTCGAGGTCCTTCTTGCCGGTCGCCGACGAGAGATCGGTGACGAGCACGCCCGCGCCGTAGCCGGACATCCACGAAGGGCAGGCCGTCGGGCATGCCGCACCCCCCGAGGATCAGGCTCCCGACGACGAGACCGACGACCGCACCCCTGCGCCCCATGCCGGGATCATGTCGCAGGCGCGCGCCGGATTGCGCCCGTGCAGGTCACGATTCGGGCGTCAGGCGACCCCGGCCACCTGCCGCAGCACGTACTGGAGGATCCCGCCGTTGCGGTAGTAGTCCGCCTCGCCGGGGGTGTCGATCCGCACCACCGCGTCGAACGTCACCACCGAGCCGTCGGGCTTCGTCGCGGTGACCGGGACGGTCCGCGGCGTCTCGCTCTCGTTGAGCGCGGCGATCCCCGTGATCGCGAACGTCTCCGTGCCGTCCAGCCCCAGGGAGTCGGCCGTCTCGCCGGCGGGGAACTGCAGCGGCAGCACGCCCATCCCGATGAGGTTGGACCGGTGGATGCGCTCGAACGACTCGGCGATGACCGCCTTGACGCCCAGCAGGCTGGTCCCCTTGGCGGCCCAGTCGCGCGACGAGCCCGACCCGTACTCCTTGCCACCGAGCACGACGAGCGGCACGCCGGCGGCCTGGTACGCGACGGAGGCGTCGTAGATCGTCGCCTGCTCCCCCGTGAGGAAGTTGACCGTGAACCCGCCCTCGACGCCCGGCACCAGCTGGTTGCGCAGCCGGATGTTGGCGAACGTGCCGCGGATCATCACCTCGTGGTTGCCACGGCGGGAGCCGTAGGAGTTGTAGTCCTTGCGGTCCACCCCGTGCTCGTCGAGGTACAGGGCGGCGGGGGTGCCCGGCTTGATGGAGCCCGCCGGGCTGATGTGGTCCGTGGTGACCGAGTCGCCGAGCTTGGCGAGCACGCGCGCGCCGTCGATGTCCGTCACCGGCTCGGGCCGCGCGCCCATCCCCTCGAAGTACGGGGGCTTGCGCACGTAGGTGGACTCGGCGTCCCACGCGAACGTGTCACCCTCGGGCGTCGGCAGCGAGCGCCAGCGGTCGTCGCCGGCGAAGACGTCCGCGTAGTCCTCGGTGAACATGTGCCGGTCGATCGAGGCGTCGATCGTCTCCTGGACCTCCTCCGGGCTGGGCCAGATGTCCCGCAGGAACACCGGCCACCCGCCCTCGCCGTAGCCGAGCGGCTCGGTCTCGAAGTCGAAGTCCATGGTCCCGGCCAGCGCGTACGCGATCACCAGCGGCGGGCTGGCCAGGTCGTTCATCTTGACGTCGGGGTTGATGCGGCCCTCGAAGTTCCGGTTGCCGGACAGCACCGACGCGACCGCGAGGTCGTTGGTGGTCACCACCTCGGAGACCTTCTCGTCGAGCGGGCCGGAGTTGCCGATGCACGTGCCACAGCCGTACCCGACCAGGTGGAACCCCAGCTTCTCGAGGTAGGGCCACAGGCCGGCCTTCTCGTAGTAGTTGGTCACCACCTGCGACCCGGGGGCCATCGAGGTCTTGACCCAGGGCTTGGCCTCCAGCCCCTTCTCGACGGCCTTCTTGGCCAGCAGCCCGGCGGCGAGCATCACCGACGGGTTGGACGTGTTGGTGCACGACGTGATCGAGGCGATCGCCACCGCCCCGTGGAACAGCGAGAACTCCGTGCCGCGCGAGTCGGTGACCGGGTACGTCGGGAGGATGTGGCTGCCCATCGCCGGCGCGTCGGACGCGGGGAACGACTCCTGCGACGCCTCGTCCACCCCGTTGCCCACCTCCGGCGCGTAGGTCGCGAGGTCACGCTGGAACTGCTGCTTGGCGCGCGTCAGCTCGATGCGGTCCTGCGGCCGCTTGGGCCCGGCGATCGAGGGGACGACGCTCGACAGGTCCAGCTCGAGGTACTCGGAGTACATCGGGGCGCGCGAGGGGTCGTGCCAGAGGCCCTGCTCCTTGGCGTACGTCTCGACGAGCGCGACCTGCTCCTCGCTGCGGCCGGTGAGCCGCAGGTAGTCCAGCGTCACGTCGTCGACCGGGAAGATCGCGGCGGTGGAGCCGAACTCGGGGCTCATGTTGCCGATCGTCGCCCGGTTGGCCAGCGGCACCGCCGCCACGCCGTCGCCGTAGAACTCGACGAACTTCCCGACGACGCCGTGGGACCGCAGCATCTGCGTGATGGTCAGCACCACGTCCGTCGCGGTGACGCCCGCGGGGATCTCGCCGGACAGCCGGAAGCCGACGACCTTGGGGATGAGCATCGAGACCGGCTGGCCCAGCATCGCCGCCTCGGCCTCGATTCCGCCGACGCCCCAGCCCAGCACGCCGAGGCCGTTGACCATCGTCGTGTGCGAGTCGGTGCCGACGCACGTGTCCGGGTACGCCTGGACGACCCCGTCCACCTCGCGCGTCATCACCACGCGCGCCAGGTACTCGATGTTCACCGGGTGCACGATCCCCGTGCCCGGCGGCACCACCTTGATGTCGTCGAACGCCGTCTGACCCCACCGCAGGAACTGGTACCGCTCCCGGTTGCGCTGGTACTCGAAGTCGACGTTGCGCTCGAACGCGTCCGGGCGGCCCGCAACGTCGATCTGCACCGAGTGGTCGATCACCAGCTCGGCCGGGGCGAGCGGGTTGATCCGCGCGGGGTCGCCGCCGAGGCCCGCGACGGCCTCGCGCATCACCGCCAGGTCGACCACGCACGGCACACCGGTGAAGTCCTGCATGATCACGCGGCCCGGCGTGAACTGGATCTCGGTGTCGGGCTCCTTGCGGGGGTCCCACTCCGCCAGCGCGCGCACGTGGTCGGCCGTGATGTTCGCGCCGTCCTCGGTGCGCAGCAGGTTCTCCGCGAGGACCTTGAGGCTGTACGGCAGTCGCTCCAGACCGGGCACCGCGGCGAGGCGGAACACCTGGTAGGCGTTGCCGCCGACCTGGAGCGTTCCCTTCGAACCGAACGAATCCACGCTGCTCACTGCGGCTCCTTAGTCGGGGCGTTATCTCGATGTCAAGATATCAGAGCGACGCCCTGGCGCCGGTCCCGTGACCGTCAGGCGTTCTCGGCCTCCAGCGCCTCGGTCGCCTTGCGTTCGGCCTCGACCGCGCGCTCGTAGCTGCGGTGGTCGTAGTCGGGTGTGCCCTGCTTCGCCAGCTCCTCGGTGACGGTCTTCTTCGCCCGCACCAGCCGTTCGACGAGCTCGTCGTGCGTCGCGCTCATCTCCTGCTCCTCTCTGCGGCGGCGCCAACCCGCCGCAGGTCCCACGGTAGGCGCGAACCGGCCGCTCAGCGCGTCAACAGCGCGACCGCCTCGACGTGGTGCGTCATCGGGAACAGGTCGTGCCCGCGCACCGCATCGAGCCGGTAGCCCGCGTCGGCGAAGAACGCGACGTCCCGCGCGAGCGCGGCCGGGTCGCACGCCACGTACACCACCCGCTCCGGGCCGCGCTGCGCCACCTCCGCGACCACGCGCCGGCCCGCGCCCGTCCGCGGTGGGTCGAGCACGACGACGTCCGCCGGGCCCGCGCCCGCCGCGAGCACGCGTCCCACGTCGCCCGCGTGGAGCGTCACCTGGGGCCGGTCGTGCACCAGGCGCCGCGCGTCGCGGACCGCCCTGTCATCACCCTCGACCGCCAGCACGGAGCCGCCCTCGCCGACCGCGTCGGCGAGGGGCAGCGTGAACAGGCCCGCACCGGAGTACAGGTCGAGCACGCGCGCGCCGTCCAGGTCGCCGGCGGCACCGAGCACGGCGTCGACCAGGACGGCGGGCGCCTCGCGGTGCACCTGCCAGAACCCGGCCGCCGACACGCGGTACGTCCAGTGGCCCGCCGGCGTGGTCACCTCCTCGCGGACGGTGGAGCGCGCGTTCTCCCGCGGGTCCGGGCGGCCGCGGGACAGGTCAAACGGCCGGCCCCCGACGAGCACCACTCCGCCGGCGGCGCCGGCGGGCACCACGGCCTCGATGCGGCCGCCCGCGGGCCAGCGCCGGTCGAACAGCCGCAGCGCGGCCACCGCCTCGGAGGCCAGGGGCATGTCGACGAGCGGCACCACGTCGTGGCTGCGGTGCCGGTACATCCCGGCCCGCCCGGCCTCGTCGGCCACGAGCTCGATCCGGGTGCGCCACGCCAGGCCGCCGCGCTCGTCGTCCCCCGGCGCACCGACGACCTCCACCGGGCGATCGTCGTGCGCCAGGCGGCGCAGCTGCTCCTCGAGGACCGCGCGCTTCCACGCCCGCTGCGCCGGCAGCGCGACGTGCGAGAGCTCGCCGCCGCCGACTCCTCCCGGGCCGGCGGCGGGCCACGGCGAGGGCACGCGGTCCGGCGACGCCTCGACCACCTCGACGGCGTCGGCACGCCAGAACGACCGGCCCTCCCCCGCGTCGGTCAGCCGCGCGCGCACCCGCTCGCCGGGCAGGGTGTGCCGGACGAACACCACCCGGCCGTCGAGCCGCGCCACGCAGTGCCCGCCATGGGCGACCGGCCCGACGACGAGGTCGACGAGGTCGTCAGTAGGCACGCGGGATCGTCCCCGGCGCGTACTCCTCCAGGCCGGTCTGGCCGGCGGAGGACGCGAGCTGCCACGGCACCGACGCGACCACCACGCCCGGCGTGAACAGCAGGCGTGCCTTGAGGCGCAGCGCGCTCTGGTTGTGCAGCAGCTGCTCCCACCAGTGCCCGACGACGTACTCGGGGATGTAGACCACCACGAGGTCCCGCGGGCTGTCGCGATGGATGGAGCGCACGTAGGAGATGACCGGCCGGGTGATCTCCCGGAACGGCGAGTCGAGCACCCGGAGCGGCACCGGCAGGTCGAGCGCGTCCCACTGCCGGCGCAGCTCGGTGACGTCCTCGGCGTCCACGCCCACGGTCACCGCCTCGAGCTGCTCCGGCCGGAACGCGCGGGCGTAGGCCAGGGCGCGCATCGTCGGCCGGTGCACGTGCGAGACGAGGACGATCGCGTGCACCCGGCTGGGCAGCGCGCGCGCCTCGGCGGCGTCCGGCCCGAGGGCCAGCTCCCGGCGCACGTTGGTGTAGTGCCGGTGGATCGCCTTCATCAGCACGAACACCACCGCCATCGCGAGGATGGCGATCCAGGCGCCGCGGACGAACTTGGTGGCGAGGACGACGACGAGCACCACCGCCGTCAGGAAGAAGCCGAACGCGTTGATGGCGCGCGACCGCTTCATCTGGGCCCGGCGTGCCGCGTTCGGCTCGGTGGCCAGCTCGCGCGTCCAGTGCCGTGTCATCCCGAGCTGGCTCAGCGTGAAGGACACGAACACGCCGACGATGTACAGCTGGATCAGGTGCGTGACCTCGGCGTTGAACGCCCAGATCAGCACGATCGCGCCGGCCGCCAGCGTGACGATGCCGTTCGAGTAGGCGAGCCGGTCGCCGCGCGTGTGCAACTGGCGCGGCAGGTAGCCGTCGCGGGCGAGGATCGACCCGAGCACGGGGAACCCGTTGAACGCCGTGTTGGCCGCGAGAACCAAGATGACGCCGGTCACCACCGCGATGAGCGTGAACAGGACGCCCTGGCCGCCGAACACCGAGGCGGCCAGCTGGCTGATGACCGGGTGCTGCTCGTAGGCCTCGCCGACGGGGGCGCCGTCGACGAGCAGCTGGGTGCCGGGGTCGTCGACGTACCGGACGCCGGTCACGCGCGCGAGCAGGAGGATCGACATGATCATGGTCACCGAGACGGTGCCCAGGAGCGCGAGCGTGATCGCCGCGTTGCGTGACTTCGGCTTGCGGAACGACGGCACGCCGTTGCTGATCGCCTCGACTCCGGTCAGCGCGGCGGATCCGGACGCGAAGGCCCGCAGCACCAGGAAGGCGCCGCCCAGGCCGGTCACGCCCGTCTCGAAGCCGGCCTCCGGCAGCACGTCGAACCCGGCGCTCTCCGCCTGCGGCAGGCTGCCCGTGAAGTACCTGACGGCCCCGACGAACGCCAGGGCGCCGATCGCCACCATGAACAGATAGGTGGGGATGGCAAACGCCGTCCCGGACTCGCGCACGCCCCGCAGGTTCATCAGCGTCAGGACCACCACGAGCCCGATGGCGAACTCCGCCTCGTGCCCGCGCAGTGCGGGGATGGCCGTCGCCGCATACTGCGCGCCCGACGAGATGGACACCGCGACCGTCAGCACGTAGTCGACCAGCAGGGCACTGGCGACCGTGACGCCGGCGGTCGGACCGAGGTTGACGGTCGCCACCTCGTAGTCACCGCCGCCCGAGGGGTAGGCGTGCACGTTCTGCCGGTAGGACGCCACCACGGTGACGAGGACGACGACGACCGCGAGCCCCACCCACGGCGAGATCGCCACCGCCGCGACGCCGGCGATCGACAGCGTCAGCAGCACCTCGTCCGGGGCGTACGCCACCGAGGAGAGTGCGTCGGAGGCGAAGACCGGCAGCGCGATGCGCTTGGGCAGGAGCGTGTGACCCAGCCGCTCGCTGCGCATCGGCCGGCCGAGCAGCAGGCGCTTGGCGGCGTTGGCGACGTCGGACACGAGGCCCGATCGTAGGCGGTCGCGGCCGGGCGGGCGCACCGCCGGGAGTGGACGGCGTGGGCCGGACGCACGGTATAGCGTGACGCACCGTGCACTTCGTCATCATGGGCTGCGGCCGCGTCGGGGCGACGCTGGCCATGACGCTCGAGGGCAACGGCCACTCGGTAGCGGTCATCGACCAGAACGCGGACGCCTTCCGCCGCCTCGACGCGTCGTTCGAGGGCAAGAAGGTCACCGGCCTCGGTTTCGACCGGGACACGCTCCAGCAGGCCGGGATCGAGGACGCGTACGCGTTCGCGGCGGTGGCCGACGGCGACAACTCGAACATCGTCGCCGCCCGCGTGGTGCGCGAGACCTACGGCGTCCAGAACGTCGTCGCCCGGATCTACGACCCCCACCGCGCCGAGATCTACCAGCGCCTGGGCATCCCCACGGTCGCCACCGTACGGTGGACCACCGATCAGGTGCTGCGCCGGCTGCTGCCCATGGGGGCCACCGACGAGTTCCGCGACGCCTCCGGCCAGATCACCATCGCGCAGGTGGACGTGCACCAGGACTGGGTGGGCCATCCGCTGCGCCAGCTCGAGCACGCCTCCGGTGCCCGGGTGGCGTACCTGACCCGGTACGGCGACGGGATCCTCCCGGACGCCGACACCGTGCTGCAGGAGAACGACCTGGTCTACGTGCTGGTTCGGGCGGTCGACCTGCCCGAGGTCGAACGCGTGCTCACCGCGCGCCCGGAGGTGGCCCAGTGAGGGTGATCATCGCGGGGGCGGGCTCCGTCGGCCGCTCCATCGCGCGCGAGCTGCTCGCCCACGAGCACGAGGTGACGCTGATCGACCGCCAGCCCACCGCGATGCGCGTGGCGCAGGTGCCGGAGGCCGAGTGGCTGCTCGCCGACGCGTGCGAGCTGCCCACGCTGCGCGACGTCAAGGCGGACGAGTGCGACGTCATGGTCGCCGCCACCGGCGACGACAAGGCGAACCTCGTCGTGTCCCTCCTGGCGAAGACCGAGTTCGGCGTGCCGCGCACCGTCGCGCGCATCAACAACCCGAAGAACGAGTGGATGTTCGGCGAGGCATGGGGCGTGGACGTCGCCGTGTCGACGCCGCGCATCATGACGGCGATGGTCGAGGAGGCCGTCGCCGTCGGCGACCTGGTGCGGATCTTCACGTTCCACCAGTCGCGCGCGGACATCCTCGAGATGACGCTCCCCTCGGCGTCACCGCTGGTGGGGGTGCTCGTCGGTCAGATCGTCTGGCCCCGGGACACGGTGCTGGCCTGCATCGTGCGCGACAAGCGCCCGATCGCCCCCAGCCCCGACGACACGCTCGAGGCCGGCGACGAGCTGCTGTTCGTCACGGGGCGGGATGCGAACGAGCCGGAGCTCCAGCAGCTGCTGACGGACGGACCAGCCGCCAGCTGATCCACAGCACGAGCGCGGTCAGCGGCAGGCCCATCGCCAGCTTGGCCGTCCCGAGCCACGCCACCTCGGCGTTGCGGTAGAGCGGCACCTGCACGACGAGGCGCAGCACGAACATCGCCACCCACGGCCAGGTCGCCAGCGCGTACCGCCTCCGCAGCCGGCGATCCGTGCGCCACGAGACCACCTGGGACCAAGGCCCGCCGCTCAGCGGCCCCTGCTTGTCGAACAGCCCGACGACGAGCCCGACGAGCGGGAACCCGGCCAGGACCGTCGCGAGCGTGCCGACCGCGTACGCGACGTTCACCCACAGGCCGTAGAGGAAGTAGTTCTCGGCGCGGCCGGACATCAGGGCCCACACGACGCCGACCACCACGCCGAGGAGACCCGAGAACGCCTGCGTCACCGGCGTGCGCTGCACCAGCCGCACGACGACCGCCAGCACCGCGGCGCCGAGCGAGGAGACCAGCGCGGGCATCATCCGCTGGCCCGCCACCAGGTACACGACGACGAACAGCAGACCCGGCGCCACCGACTCGACGACGCCGCGGACGCCGCCCAGCGCGTCGCCGGCCGAGAACCCCTCGCCGGTCAGCGCGCGCAGGCCGCGCCCGCCCGTGGGCTCGTCGGGCACGCCGGCGCCCTGCGCCGTGTCACTCACCGGTCACTCACCGGGACGCGGCGTGAGCTCGTAGCGGGGGTTGAACACGGTGCGCCGCCCGTCGACGAGGCAGACCAACCCCTCGGCGCGCAGTCGGCGCCCCGGCTCGACGCCGTGGATCTCGCGCCGGCCGAGCCAGACGAGGTCGAGCGCGCCGCTCCCGTCGTAGAGCTCGGCCTCGAGCGCGGGGACGCCCTCGCGAGGCCGCAGCGTCACGGACCGCAGCACGCCGACGACCGTCGCCCGCGAGCGCGCCGGCACCTGCGCCACCGGCGTGCAGCCCGCCACGCGCGCCGCGACGGCGCGCTCCTCGTCGGCCTCGATCTCCGCCCGTGACGCGAGGACGCGGTGCAGCCGGTCCTTGAACCCCATCAGTGGATCTCGGTGATCTCGGGGCCGCGGGTGTTCGGGTCAAACTCCGGCTCGGACCGCTCGTCGAGCGCGGGGGCGCCCGGGTGGGCTTGGCCGGGCAGCCGCAGCGGCAGCAGGTCCCGCGGCGGGCGCGCCTCCCCGCCGCGCACCACGACGGTCTGCGCGAACACGCCCTCGAGCGCCGCGGCCGCCGCGGGCTCCACCGCCGCCTTGCCGGTGATGACTCCCCGGAGGAACCAGCGCGGGCCGTCGGCGCCGACGAAGCGCGCCGGCCGGTGACCGGTGCGGCCCTCGGGCGTGCGGACCGGCATCCGGGCGAGCAGCTCGCGGCCGAACGGCCCGGGCAGGTCGTCGACCGTCCCGCCCTGCGCCGTGATCGAGGCGGCGATCTCCTCGCGGATCTCGTCCCAGATGCCCTCGGTGCGCGGCGCGGCGAACGCCTGGAGCTGGATGACGGAGCCCTCCAGCGACACGGAGACGCCGGTGATCACGCCCGACTTCTGGTCGACCTCCATGCGCAGCTGCATGCCGTCGACACCGGGGACCCGGACGGCGCCCAGGTCGACGCGGGGGCCGTCGGGGATCGGGTCGTCCGCGTCGTAGGGGCCGGACGAGCGGGCCGGTGCCGCGGGCTCGTCGTCCGCCACCGGCGGGACGTCCTCCTGCGGGGTGCCGATCGCCGCGTCGTCGGGCTGCGACCTCGCGGCGCGCCGGAACAAGGCCACTGTGCTCACTCCTCCTGGGCGCACGCGGTGCGCGCCCACAGTCTCAAGTCTCGCTCGTCTGCGAGCCGTGTGTGGTCCAGCCGCCGCTCGACCCGAATCCGCCGTCGCCACGGTGCGAGCCGGGCAGGCGCTCCACCTCGACGAAGCGCGCGCGCTCCACGCGCTGCACGACGAGCTGCGCGATCCGGTCACCCCGGTGCAGCACGACCGGCTGCCCGGTGTCGGTGTTGAGGAGCGTCACCGAGATCTCGCCGCGGTAGCCGGCGTCGACGGTGCCGGGCGCGTTGACGATCGTCAGCCCGTGCCGGGCGGCGAGCCCGGACCGCGGGTGGACGAAGGCGGCGTAGCCGTCGGGAAGGGCGATCGCGACGCCCGTGGGCACCGTGACGCGTCCCTGGGGCGGGACCGTGACGTCGACCCGGGTGACCAGGTCGGCGCCGGCGTCGCCCGGGTGCGCGTACGACGGGACGGCCAGCTCCGGGTCGAGGCGCAGGAGCAGGACCTCGATGCTCGGCTCGGTCACGGTGGCCGACCCTACCTCGCGCCCCGCCCGGTCGACACGACCGCGGGCCCGCGGTCGCCCTCGTCCCGCGGCGTCCCCGGCCCGCCGCCCGGCACATGGGATGCTGGCGCCCGTGACCGACGAGCAGGGGGCGGCGTTCCGCGAGCGGCTGTGGCCCGGTCCCGTCGGCTGGGTCGTCGTCGTGGGACTCGCGGCCAGTGTCGGGCTGGTCCTCCTGCCGATCGACCAGCTGCTGGCGGCCGTCGTCGGCGTGCTGGCCCTCGCCGGTGCCCTCGTCGGGACGGCGGCGGTGACCCCACGGGTGGAGGTGGCCGGTGGCGAGCTGCGCGCCGGGCGTGCGCACGTGCCGCTCGGGCTGCTCGGCGAGGCCCGCCCGCTGGCCGGCGCCGAGCTGCGCGCCGAGCTGGGGCCGGGGCTCGACGGCCGCGCGTACGTCTGCCTGCGCGGCTGGGTGCGCCGGGCGGTGCGGGTGGAGCTGACCGACCCCGGGGACCCGACGCCCTACTGGATCGTCTCCACGCGCCGGCCCGACGAGCTGGCGGCCGCGCTGCGGGCCGCCGACGGCCCCCGGCGGGCATGAGAAACGGCCGGCACCCCGAGATGGGGGCCGGCCGTGAACGGGTGGTTCAGGCAGCGCACTCCGTGCAGACGGGCTGGCCATCACGCTCGTAGGCGAGCTGGCTGCGGTGGTGCACCAGGAAGCACCGGGAACAGGTGAACTCGTCGGCCTGCCGGGGCAGGACTCGGACCGAGAGCTCCTCGCCGGAAAGGTCCGCTCCGGGCAGCTCGAAACCCTCGGCGGCCTCCGTCTCGTCCTCGTCGACCACACCCGAGTTCTTGTCCGAGCGGCGCGCCTGGAGCTCCTGGAGGGAGTCCTCGGTGAGGTCCTCCTCGAGCTTGCGGGGAGCGTCGTAGTCGGTCGCCATGCTGGCTCGCAATCCATGTCTGGGCTGTGTTGTACGGGTGCTCAATCGCCGGGGACCGCGTTTTGTTCCCGCTCCCGGCACTGTGCGCGGAGGGATTGTGCACCATCAGGCGGACCAGTGCGAACGCCGGCTCACGTGGCGCGTCCGAAGGCCCTCAGTCGTCGGTGTCGGCGCCCACCGCGGCCAGCAGCTCCACCATCTGCTCCACCAGCCGCGCGGGTCCCGTCACGGCCATCTGTTCGTCCCCCGGCTCGCCGTGCAGGCCGCGCACGACCCCGCCCGCCTCGGTGACCACCAGCGCGCCGGCGGCCATGTCCCACGGGTTGAGACCCCGCTCGTAGTGGAGGTCGAGCCGGCCGGTCGCCACCCAGCACAGGTCGAGGGCCGCCGACCCGACGCGCCGGATGTCGCGCACCCGCGGCAACAGCGTCGCCAGCACGCGCGCCTGCGCGCGGCGCCGCTCGGCCCGGTAGCCGAAGCCGGTGCCGACCAGGCTGAGCGAGAGGTCCGCCGGGCCGTCGCCGATCGTCAGCGGCGCCCCGTCGGCCCACGCGCCGGCGCCGCGGGCGGCCGTGTACGTCTCGTCGACCGCAGGCCCGTGCACGCAGCCGGCGAGCGCCGTCCAGGTGCGCGGTTGCGGCACCTCGCCGGCCGGGCCCGTGACCGCGGCGATCGAGACCGCATAGGCCGGCAGGCCGTAGAGGTAGTTGACGGTGCCGTCGATCGGGTCGACCACCCACGTGATGCCGCTGGCCCCGGGCCGGTATCCGCCCTCCTCGCCGAGCACCCCGTCGTCGGGCCGGAGCTCCGCCAGTCGCCGCCGGATGAGGTCCTCCGAGGCGAGGTCCATCGCCGTGACCACGTCCTGCGGGCTGGACTTGGTCGCCGCGACCGTCACCCGTCCGGGCCGGCCGTCGTGCACCAGCTTCCCGGCCTCCCGGGCGACCTGCTCGGCCACCGCGACCAGTTCTGACACGTCCACGCCGTCCACCGTCACGCGCCCATCCTGCCGCGCCATGGCAGGTGGCCCGCGGGACGTCCGGGTGGCGCCCGGGGGCGCCGCACCCCGCGCCACACCGGCTCCCCTGCGCGCATGTGCGCCGTTCGGGTGAGAACCTGAACCGGCGAAAGGGAGGCAGCATGGCCGAGCTCGAGCTGGTGGGCCTGGACGACGACGGTGAGCACCTGGTGCTGACCGCCCCCGACGGGCAGCAGCACCGGCTGCGGATCGACGAACCCCTGCGCGCCGCCGTGCGCCGGGACCGTCCCCAGCTGGAGCAGCTGCGCGCCGAGCAGGCGAGCGTGCTGTCCCCCCGCGAGATCCAGGCGCGCATCCGCGCCGGCGCGACGGCCCAGGAGGTCGCGGACTCGGCGGGGCTGCCCGTCGAGTCGGTGCGCCGCTACGAGGGCCCCGTGCTGGCGGAGCGCGAGTACGTCGCCGAGCTGGCGCGCGACACGAGCGTGCGTCACGAGCAGGGCGCGCCCACCCTCGGCGACCTCGTCACCGACCGCCTCGCCAGCCGCGGCGTCGACGTCGCGTCGCTCGCCTGGGACGCCGCCCGCGAGGGTTCCGGCCCGTGGAGCGTCCTCGCCCGCTTCGAGGTCGGCGGCGAGCCGCGCGAGGCCCGCTGGGCGTTCGACACCTCGTCGCACGCGCTGACGGCCGTCGAGGACGAGGCGCGCTGGCTGTCGGAGACCGAGCTCGACGAGCCCGTGGCGCGGCGGCACCTGGCCGCCGTGCGCGACGTGGTCTTCGACCTGCCCACCGCTCCGGTGCCCCCGCTGGGCGCGGAGCCGGCGCCGGAGCCCGACCGCACCGCGACGCTGCTCGACGACCTCTCGGCGCGCCGCGGGCACCGCCAGCCGGTGGAGCTGGACGCCGACGACGACTTCGAGGGCTTCGGCCCGCAGGTGGCGTTCGACCTGGGCCCGTTCGACGTCCCGGGGGCTCACCCCGCCGACGCGCACCCGGCGGGTCAGGCGCGGGTCTACCCGGCGCCGGTCGCGGTGCCGGAACCCAGCACGGGCGGGGACGACGCCGCCGACGCGCCGGTCGAGGGCACGCTCGACCTCGGCAGCGTGGCGGAGGTCCCCGCCCAGCACCACGCGGCGCAGCACCACGCGGCGCAGCCGCCCGCCGCCGAGCCACACACCGACGAGCGCCCGCGCCCGACGCGCCGCGGCCGGGCCAAGGTGCCCAGCTGGGACGAGATCGTCTTCGGCGCCAAGCCGGAGTAGCCCTACCCGGGGTGAGCCCTACAGCAGGTGCGTGTGCACCGATGTCATCCGTGCCATGTGGTGACGCCGGCACAGCACCTCGTACGTGACCGCCGCGCCCGCGTCGGTGCCGCCCACCACCACCTGCTCGCCCTCCACCACCATGACGCCGTTCACGGTGCGGGCGTTGTGCGTGGCGCGCGCGCCGCACCAGCACAGCGACGTCACCTGGAGCACCTCGACGCGGTCGGCCAGCTCGATCAGCCGCGCCGACCCCGGGAACAGCCGAGTGCGGAAGTCCGTGGTGATGCCGAACGCGAACACGTCGATCCCCATCTCGTCGACCACGCGGGCCAGCTGCTCCACCTGCTCGGCCGAGTAGAACTGCGCCTCGTCGGCCACCACGTAGTCGACGGCGTGCCCCGCGGCGCGGCGGGCGGTGAGCTCGGCGAGGAAGTCCGTCCGGTCGGTCACCTCGACGGCCGGGTGCGTCAGGCCGAGGCGGGAGCTGATCACCGACTCGCCGGCGCGGTCCTGCCGCGTGTAGAGCAGCCCGTCCAGGCCGCGCGCCTCGTGGTTGTGGTGCGTCTGGAGGGCCAGCGTCGACTTCCCGCTGTCCATCGTCCCCGAGAAGAACACCAGCTCGGCCACCCTCAACGCCTCTCGTTCACTGCCGCACCAGCCACGGCACCTGCATCTCCGCCGCCGTCAGCGACCCGTGGACCCCGACGAGCTCCAGCGAGGCCGGCGTCTGGGTCCGCGAGTCCACGACGGTGGCCCGCCCCCGCATCGCGACGACGAGGTCGCCGACCACCGGCGCCACCGCCTCACGCACCGGACCGAACCAGCCGTCCGCCAGCGCCTCGTCGTGCGTGACGACGAGCGCGGCGTCGCCGAGGCGCTCGCGCCAGCGACTCGCAACCTCCGCCGGGTCGGAACCCGGCACCAGGTGGACGTGGAGCGCGCGCGGCTCCCCCGCCACCACCGCGACGTCGCGCGACAGCGCCGCGTCGGTCGCGACGTCCCACCGCTGCGTGGGGTCGCGGTCCACCATGCCGTGGTCGGCGGTGACGGCGAGCACCGTGCCGCGCGGCAGCCGCCGTGCCAGCGACGCCAGGTGCGCGTCGATCGCCGCCAGCTCGTCGCCCCACTGCCAGGAGCCCCAGCCGTGGTGGTGGCCCGTGCTGTCTACCTCGCCCCAGTACAGGTAGACGACGCCGGGGCGGCGCAGCGCGTCGATCGCCGCCGCGACGCGGTCGTCGGGCCGGTCGGCACCGCGGTAGGTCGCGCCGCGCAGCGCCGCCCTCGTCAGGCCCGAGCCGGCGAACCTCGCCGGGCCGACGCTCGTGACGGACACCCCCGCGTCGACCAGGCGGGCGGGGACACTCGGCGCCGGCTGCCACGTCTCCGGGTCCGGCAGGCCCGTCCACTGGACCATGTTCGCGAGGGCGCCGGTCGCCGGCTCGCGCACCGTGTAGCCGAGCAGGCCCGTCTCGCCGGGCGCCAGGCCCGTGCCGAAGCTGCCCATCGCCGTGGCGGTGGTCGACGGGAACGTGGTGGTCAGCGGCTCCGCGCCGTCGAGCAGCGAGCGGAGGAACGGCGCGTGGCCCGCTCGCTCGGACAGGTTGCGGTGGCCCAGCCCGTCGATGAGCACCACGACGACGCGGTCGGCACGGGGCAGGCCCAGCCCCGTGCGGGCCTCGTCGGCCCCCGGCAGGTCGGCCCCGACGGCACCGGCGACGGCCGGCAGCACCCGGCCCACCCAGCGGCCCGACCGGCCGGGCAGGACGAGTTGCGCGACGGATGCGGCCTCAGTCATCGCGCGGCGGTCGCCGCCGAGAGCTGGCGCGCGAAGGCCACCGCGGCCCGCACCGCGTCCTTGCCCTCGGCCGCGGCGCTGACGCGCACCACCACGTCGTCGGGCGTCAGGGTGCCGGTGAGCCCGTGGTCGGCCTCGCACTCGGGGTCGCCGCAGGTGGCGGGCTCGAGGTCGACCCGGCTGACCGCGCCCCAGCCGAGCGCGAGGGTCACCTCCGCGGGCGCCTCCCCCTGCCGGTGGCGCTGCGGGTCCTGCAGCACGTGGGTCAGGGCCACCGAGCGGAGCTCCCGCAGCGGGACCGCCTCCGTGGTCGCGGCCGCGCTCGGGGCCGGGTGGTCCAGGTCGGCGGGGTTGTCGTCGACGTGGGCGACGACCAGGCGCGACGGCGTCAGCACCAGCACGGTGACGTGGCGGCGGACCTCGGCCGCGTCGAACGTGGTCTCCGGGTACACCAGGTGTGCGACCACCGGCTCGCCCGCCAGCGCCACGTCGAGCACGTCGGCGACGAGCTGCGGGTAGTACCCGGCGCGATCGAGGTCGCGGTGCAGGTCACGGATCAGTGCCACCGGGCCATCCTCCCATCCGGCACGGCGCGTCACGACCTCGCGAGGCGCCGCGTGGCGGCCGCGCGGTCCGCGGGCGCCAGCTGGGCCCGCGCCCGGAGCACGAACGCCCCGCCGGGCGCGGCGAGGACGGGGTTGAGCTCGAGCGACCGCAGCTCCGGCAGGCCGTCGGCGAGCGCCGCGACGCGCCCGACGACGTCCTCGAGCGCCGCGCCGTCGGCGGCCGGCAGCCCCCGGTAGCCGAACAGCCGCGCCGACGAGCGCGGCTCGCGCACCAGCGCCGCCACGTCGACGTCCGTCAGCGGCGGCACGCCGTGCGCGACGTCGTCCAGCAGGTCGGTCGCGTCGCCGCCGAGCCCGAACGAGACCACCGGGCCGAAGAGCGGGTCCTCGGTGGAGCGGACCACGCACGCGACGCCGCGCTCCACCATCGGCTGCACCTCGAGCGGCGGGCCGTCGACCACCTGACCCGCCGCGGCCTCGAGCACCTGCGCGACCGCCGCCCGCAGCGCGGCCTCGTCGGGCAGGTCCAGCCGCACCCCGCCGAGGTCGGCGCGGTGGCGCAGCGCGGGCGCGGTGGTCTTCAGCGCCACCGGGAAGCCGAGCCGGAGCGCCGCGGCCAGCGCCTCCTCCTCGTCGTGCACGCCTGCCGCCGGCACCACGGCGATCCCGGCGGCGGCGAGGAGCTCGGCGGTGCGCTCGGGGCCCAGCTCGACCGGGTCGGCCCCCGTCAGCCAGCCGGCGACCAGGCGGCGCGCCGTTCGCAGGTCCAGGCCGGACGGGTGGAGCGGCCGGCCGCGGTCCGCCGCGCGCCAGCGGGCGTAGGCGGCGACGTGCCCGAGCGCCACCGACGCGTCGGCGGGCGTCGCGTACGCCGGGACGGTGCGGGGCGTCCCGGTGGCGTCGGGCGCCGTGAGGTCGGGGGTGAGGCCGTGCAGGCCGGTCATCACCGCGACCGTCGGGATCCCGCTGGCCGCGGCGGCCAGCGCCACCTCCTGGGCCATCGGCCGGTCCAGGGCGCCCACCACCGGGATCCGCACGGCGATCACGGCCTGGACGCCGGACGCGTAGAGGGCCGCGACCCCCTCGCGGACCCGGTCCGGCGAGGCGTCCTCCGCCACCAGCTCGACCCGCTCGGCGAGCAGCCCCCGGCCCGCCGCGAGCGCGGCGACCAGGGCCGCGACCGACGAGGACGACGCCAGGACCCCGGTGCGGGCGCCCGCGGGGAGCGGCTGGCAGGCGACCAGCTGGAGCACGTCGGCCATCTGGTGCGTGTTCTCGACGTGGATCACGCCGGACTGCCGCAGCTTCTCGCCGAACGCGCGCCCCGGCGCCTTCGTCGTGCGCACGGCATGCCCCGGCGGCACCACCTGGCCGGACCGGGCCGCCGTGACGACGACGACCGGCTTGCGCGCGGCGAGCCGGCGCGCCACGCGGGAGAACTTGCGGGGGTTCCCGATTGACTCCAGGTGCAGGCCCACGGCGACGGTGCGTTCGTCGTCCCCCCAGAACTGCATGACGTCGTTGCCGGAGACGTCCGCGCGGTGGCCGGAGGACAGGAACTGCGACAGCCCGAGCCCCCGCCGTGCCAGCGCGGGCAGCAGCGCGACCGCGAACGGCGCCGACTGGCAGAACAGGCCGACGCCACCGGGTCGTGGCAGGTCCTCCGCCAGCGAGAGGTCGAGCAGGCGATCCGGCCCGGTGGCCACGACGCCGTACGACGACGGTCCGACGAGCCGCATGCCCGAGCCGTGCGCGGCGCGCAGGAGCGCCCGCTGCCGCTCCAGCCCCTCCGGGCCCTCCTCGGCGAAGCCACCCGAGAGGACCACCACGGTGCGCACGCCGAGCGCGGCGAGCTGGCCGACGAGCGCGACGGCCCGGTCGGCGTCGGTGGCGAGCACGGCGACGTCGACGGGCCGCGGCACCTGCGCCAGCGACGCCCAGCGCGCCGCCCCGGGCTCCGGCGCCCCGGACACGCCCACCGTGTGGACGGCGACCCGTCCGGCGATCGCCTCGGCCGAGAGCCCGCGGCACACGCGCGCCGCCCTCGCCGCGTGCAGCGGCCGCCGGGCGTCCCCCGGACAGCCCTCTCCCGGGCCGCCCTCGCCCGGGCCTCCCTCTCCCGGGCCTCCCTCTCCCGGGCCGACGACGAGCACGGACGACGCCTCGAACAGCGCCCGCATCGAGCGGGCTTCCGCGGTGTGCTCGCGGGCGGCCATCACCTCGACGGACCGGTCGGTCGGGTCGATGTCGAAGGCCACCTGGACCACGCCCTCGCCGCTGCGCTGGTGCAGCTCGTACCCCGCGTCGCGGAACACCGCGAGCATGCGGCCGTTGCTGGGCAGCACCTCGGCGGCGAACCGCCGGACGCCACGCTCACGCGCCGCGGCGGCGAGGTGCTCCAGCAGCACGGAGCCCAGGCCCTTGCCCTGGTGCGCGTCGGCGACGTTGAAGGCGACCTCGGCGGCGTCGGCGTCGATGCGGTCGTAGCGGGCGACGCCGATGATGCGCTCGTCGGGCCCGCTGACGGCGACCAGGGCGACCCGGTCCCGGTGGTCCACGGCGACCAGCCGCTCGAGCACCCGCGCCGGCAGGCGTTCCAGCGGGTGGAAGAACCGGAAGTACGTCGAGCGCTCCGACTGGGCCATGTGGAACGCCTGGAGGGCGTCGGCGTCGGCGGGGCGAATGGGCCGGATGCGAGTCGTCGTGCCGTCGAGCAGCACCACGTCCGCCTCCCAGGCGGCCGGGTAGGGCGCGGCGGCCTCGGGCGCGGCGATCCCGGGGGCGACACTGCCCTCCGCCTCGGCCATGCGACCAGGCTAGGGCCGCCCCTCCCCCAACCCAACGTCCGAGGAACTGTGGGGTAGAGGCCCCAGTTCCTCGGACGCTGCGAAGGGGGTGGTCCAGGGAGGGCCAGCGGGTCGGTGCGGGGGCGTGTGGGCGGCGCGGGCGAGAATGGTCGGGTCATCCGCCCCCACGTCCCAGCCAGGAGTCCCGCCCGCATGGCGCGTCGCCCCACACCGAGCCTGCCGCCCGACGACCTCGTCGAGAAGATCGTCGACATCGACGTCGCGGCCGAGATGGAGGGCTCGTTCCTCGAGTACGCGTACTCCGTCATCTACGCCCGGGCGCTGCCGGACGCGCGCGACGGCCTCAAGCCGGTGCAGCGCCGGATCCTCTTCCAGATGGGCGAGATGGGACTGCGCCCCGACCGGGCGTACGTCAAGAGCGCGCGCGTCGTCGGCGACGTCATGGGCAAGCTGCACCCGCACGGCGACGCCGCGATCTACGACGCGATGGTCCGCCTCGCACAGCCGTTCTCGCTGCGCCTGCCGCTGGTCGACGGCCACGGCAACTTCGGCTCGCTCGACGCCGGCCCGGCCGCGCCCCGGTACACCGAGGCGCGCCTGGCGCCCGCGGCGCTGGCGATGACGCAGGGGGTCGACGAGGACGTCGTCGACTTCGTGCCGAACTACGACAACAAGCTCCAGCAGCCCGAGGTGCTGCCGTCTGCCATCCCGAACCTGCTGGTCAACGGCGCGACGGGCATCGCGGTGGGCATGGCGACCAACATGGCGCCGCACAACCTCGTCGAGGTGGTCGCGGCGGCCCGCCACCTCGTCATGCACCCCGACGCGACGCTGGACGACCTCATGCGGTTCGTCCCCGGGCCGGACCTGCCGGGCGGCGGCAAGATCGTCGGGCTCGAGGGCGTGCGCGAGGCCTACCGCACCGGGCGGGGCCAGTTCCGCACGCGGGCGACCGCCCGGATCGAGAACGTCACCGCCAAGCGCAAGGGCATCGTCGTCACGGAGCTGCCGTTCGGCGTCGGCCCGGAGAAGGTGATCGAGAAGATCTCCGAGGGCGTCAAGGCGAAGAAGATCTCGGGGATCTCCGACGCGGTGGACCTCACCGACGGCACGCACGGCCTGCGGATCGTCGTCGAGGTCAAGGCGGGATTCGACCCGGAGGCGGTGCTCGAGCAGCTGTACCGGCTGACGCCGCTGGAGGACGGGTTCGCCATCAACAACGTGGCCCTGGTGGACGGCCACCCGCGCACGCTGGGGCTGCGCGAGCTGATCGAGGTGTGGGTCAACCACCGCATCACGGTGGTGCGGCGCCGGTCGGCGTACCGCCTGGCGCGCCGCCGCGAGCGGCTGCACCTCGTCGAGGGCCTGCTCGTCGCGATCCTCGACATCGACGAGGTGATCCAGGTGATCCGCTCGTCGGACGACGCCGACGCGGCCCGGACCCGGCTGATGGGCGTGTTCGACCTGTCGGAGGCGCAGGCGGACTACATCCTCGAGCTGCGGCTGCGGCGCCTGACCCGGTTCTCCCGGATCGAGCTGGAGCGCGAGCAGGCCGAGCTGCTCGCCGACATCGCCGCGCTGGAGGCGCTGCTGGCCGACGAGCACCTGCTGCGCACCGCGGTGTCCGACGAGATGTCCGAGGTGGCGCAGGCGTACGGCACGCCGCGCCGCACCATCCTGCTGGAGTCCGCGGGGGGCGCGGCGGTGGGCGCCGCCGCGACGAACGGGACGACGACGAAGAAGGCGGCCGCCGCGCCGCTGGAGATCGCGGACTCGCCGTGCTGGGCGCTGCTGTCGGCGACCGGCCTGCGGGCGCGCACGGCGACCGACGAGGCTCCGGCGCGCGTGGGCGGCCGCCACCGGCACGACGCCCTCGCCGGCGCGGTCGCGACGACGGCGCGCGCGGACGTCGGGGCCGTCACCTCCGCCGGCCGGATGGTGCGGCTGTCGGTGCTCGACCTGCCCGGGTTGCCGCCCACCGAGGGCGCGCCGTCGCTGTCCGGCGGGGTGCCGGTGGGCGAGGTGGTGCAGCTCGAGCGGGGTGAGCGCGTCGTCGCGCTCGCGTCGCTGG